>NZ_JBSQBP010000025.1:0-71235 GCF_053851835.1 Microbacterium sp. KNMS | reverse complement strand
GGAATGGACCAGCCCCGCCGGACACACCTACACCGAGAAACCACCCCCGCGGGTCCGCGCGGAAGCGACCCCGAACCCGCTCATCGCCGACGCCCTCGCCCGCAAGCACGAACGCGAACAGGAGCGCGGGCAGGAACAGCGCCAGCGCGAACGCGAGCGCGAGCGCGAACAGCACCAGCGGGAACGCGAACAGCACCAGCGGGAACGCGAACAGCACCAGCGCGAGCAGGAGGAGCGGGAGCGGGAGCGGCGGCTGCACCTCGAGATCGAGCAGGACATCCAGGAATGGTTCCGCCACTACTGGACAACCCCCGAATACCTCGCCCAAGCCCTTCTCGATGCCGACGACATCGCCCACCACGAAGACCTCGACCACGGCGCGGACGCCCGATTCACCCTCGAACCCGCCTGAGCGAGACACCATCGGATGTGCGGCGGGTCCGGGTTCAATCAGGGAGGAGAGCCCCGGGAGCGGGCGCCGTCCTCGCGATCACCTGCCGCGGGCCCCGGAAGCGTGCCCGGCCGCTTATTCGCCGCCGCCTCCACCGCCTCCTCCGCCGTCGCCGCCGTCCCCGCCGCCGTCCCCGCCGCCTCCACCGCCGTCGCCGCCTCCGCCGTCGCCCCCGCTGCCGTCGCCGCCGTCTCCGCCGCCGTCGCCCCATCCGCCGTCGGTCGAGCTCCAGAGGCCCGCGTCTTCGGCCCACGTGAGCGCGATGCCGCCGCCCACCACGGCGGTGACGCCGTCCACGACGTGCCGTTGCTTCGGTGCGGTCCGCAGGACCTTCAGCGCACTCAGCGGCACGACGCGTCCCAGAGGCCAGCAGACCTCACGCTGTCGGTCGACCGTGATGACCGCGCTCGATCGCGAGCGCGTGTTGACGAGATAGCCCTCGATGCGCGCGGGAACGGCAGGAGGCATCAGCGCGCGGTCGCCCAGCACCGCCACTCGGGTCTCTCCGGCGAGGGCGCGAGCGAGCGCGGTGTCGGGGTCGAGGTGCTCGATCGTGCCCGCGATGACGACGCCCGATGGGCGGCCCCGCATGCCCATGCGACGCACGTCATCCTCGGCGACGCCGAGGATCAGATCCGGACGCCTGCGGTCGGCGTCGAACCCGTGCAGCACTCGCCACCGGCGGAGCCGGCTCACCGCGCGTCGCCCCGCGAGGATGAGCACAAGCAGAGGCCCCGCGAGCGTCAGCACGACGAGCAAGAGCCACAGCAGGAGGCCCATGGGCACAGCCATCCACTCCTGCTGCTCGGGGATCGAGCGCATGAGCTGATCGGTCCAGACGCCGGGCACGAGGATGGCGCCGTCGGTCGCCTGGATCACGCCGCGACTGAACCAGCCCATCCACGCGACCATCCCGAGGCAGAGCAGGATCGGGGGCAGGGCACGCCACAGAGACCGGCGTGCCGCTCGGTCGAGCAGGGATCGGTCCATCGCGTGTCCTCCTCACCGCCATCTTGGCCCATGACGAGGAGGGATCGGTCCGATGACCTCCTCACACCACCCGAACACCGGCCCGCCAGACGGCGGACGTGAGCGGCATGCCGGGGCGATAGGCGAGGTGGCTGACCGATGGTGCATCGAGCAGCTGGAAGTCGGCGCGTGCGCCGGGCGCGACCACGCCGAGGCGCGGGCGGCCCGGTCGGTCAACGTGGCGGTCGAGCGCGATCGCTCCCCCGAGAGTCGCGGCGCGCACGGCCTCCTCGATGGTGAGCCCCATCTGCAGGACGGCCGTCGCGACGCAGAACGCCATTGAGGATGTGTACGACGTGCCGGGGTTGCAGTTGCTCGCGATCGCGACGACCGCCCCGGCGTCGATGAGTCGACGGGCGGGCGCGAGCGGCATGCGCGTAGAGAGGTCGCAGGCCGGGAGCACGGTCGCGACGGTGCCGCGCCCGTCGCCCTGCCACGTCTCCGCGAGTGCCTCCACGTCATCGTCGGTCAGGAAGCCGAGGTGGTCGACGCTCAGCGCTCCGTGCTCCACGGCGATCCGCACGCCGTCGCCGTGCCCGAGCTGATTGCCGTGCACGTGAGCGGCGAGTCCTCGCGCCGTCGCGGCGGCGAGCACGCGAGCACTCTCCTCCGCCGAGAACGCGCCGCGCTCGCAGAACACGTCGACGGCCGTCACCCATGGCGCGACCGCATCGAGCATCGGCCCGGTCACGAGTTCGAGGTACTCGACCCGGTCCGCACACTCCGGGACGACGTGCGCCCCGAGGAAGGTGACCTCGTCGACCGCCTCCGCGGCGATCCGCGCCGATCGAACCTCGTCGTCGACCGTGAGCCCGTAGCCGGTCTTCGTCTCGAGAGCGGTCGTGCCGCCCGCGCGCGCCTCGGCGACGAGCCGTGCGATGCCCGCGCGCAGCTCGTCGTCGGAGGCAGCTCGCGTGGCCGACACCGTCGCGTTGATGCCGCCGGCGGCATACGGCTGGCCCGCCATGCGCGACTCGAACTCGGCGGACCGGTCGCCCGCGAACACGAGATGCGTGTGGGAGTCGACCCACCCCGGCAGCGCGGCTCGACCATCCGCATCGACGCGCTCGTCGGCGTCGGGTGCGTCTGCGGCCGACCCGACCCACGCGAACCGGTCGCCGTCGATCACGACCGCGGCGTCGCGCAGGCGCGGGCCCTCGTTCGTCGTGAGCTCGCGGATGCCCGTGACGAGGATGCTGCCCATGTCAGTCCCGCACGACCGGCGTGAGCGGGATGCGCACGCCGCGCTCGGCGGCCACGTCGACCGCTCGTCGGTAGCCGGCGTCGACGTGGCGGATGACGCCCATCCCGGGGTCGTTGGTGAGCAGGCGCGCGAGCTTCTCCGCCGCGAGCGGCGTGCCATCCGCGACGCCCACCTGCCCTGCGTGGATCGAGCGCCCGATGCCGACGCCGCCCCCGTGATGCAGCGACACCCAGGTGGCGCCCGACGAGGCGGCGGTGAGGGCGTTGAGGAGCGGCCAGTCGGCGATCGCGTCGGATCCGTCGAGCATCGACTCCGTCTCGCGGTAGGGCGACGCGACCGAGCCCGAGTCGAGGTGATCGCGGCCGATGACGATCGGCGCCGAGATCTCCCCCGAGGCGACGAGCTCGTTGAAACGCAGCCCCGCCTTCGCCCGGTCGCCGTAGCCGAGCCAGCAGATGCGGGCGGGCAGGCCCTCGAACTCGACGCGCTCCTGCGCGGCGGTGATCCAGCGGCGCAGGTGCGCATCCTCGGGGAACAGCTCGAGGATGGCGCGGTCCGTGACCTCGATGTCGCGCGGGTCGCCCGACAGCGCGGCCCAGCGGAACGGGCCGAGACCCTCGCAGAAGAGCGGGCGGATGTAGGCCGGCACGAACCCGGGGAAGGCGAACGCGCGCTCGTACCCGGCCTGGCGGGCCTCGTCTCGGATGGAGTTGCCGTAGTCGAAGACCTCGGCACCCGCATCCTGGAACCCCACCATCGCCTCGACCTGGGCCGCCATCGATGCGCGAGCGCGCTCGGTGAAGCCCTCGGGGTCGGCCGCGGCGGCGTCGTGCCACTCCTCGACGGACATGCCGACGGGCAGATACGACAGGGGGTCGTGCGCGGAGGTCTGGTCGGTGACGATGTCGATCGCGACGCCGCGGCGCAGCAGCTCGGGGAAGACCTCGGCCGCGTTGCCGACGACGCCGATCGAGAGCGCGCGGCGCTGCTCCTTCGCCTCGAGGGCGACCGCGACGGCGGTGTCGAGGTCGGCCTCGACGCGGTCGAGGTAGCGCTTGCCGACGCGACGGCGCAGACGCGTCTCGTCGACGTCGACGACGAGGCAGACGCCCTCGTTGAGGGTGACCGCGAGCGGCTGAGCGCCGCCCATCCCGCCGCAGCCTCCCGTGAGCGTGAGCGTTCCGGCGAGCGTCCCGCCGAAGCGCTTGCGGGCGACGGCGGCGAACGTCTCGAACGTTCCCTGCAGGATGCCCTGCGTGCCGATGTAGATCCAGGAGCCGGCCGTCATCTGCCCGTACATCGTGAGGCCCTCGGCCTCGAGGCGGCGGAACTCGGGCCACGTCGCCCAGTCGCCGACGAGGTGCGAGTTCGCGATGAGCACGCGCGGCGCCCACGGGTTCGTGCGGAAGATGCCGACCGGCTTGCCGGACTGCACGAGAAGCGTCTCGTCATCCTCGAGATCGGTGAGCGCCGCCGTGATCGCGTCGAACGCCTCCCAGCTGCGCGCGGCGCGCCCGGTTCCGCCGTAGACGACGAGGTCGTCGGGCCGCTCGGCGACCTCGGGGTCGAGGTTGTTGTGCAGCATGCGCAGCGGGGCTTCGGTCTGCCAGCTCTTCGCCGTCAGGGTGGTGCCGCGCTGTGCGCGGACGGGGCGTGCGCCGGGGAGCGTCATCGTCGGGGCCTCTCTCTCGAGCCGGGGTCTGCCTCGATCCAATCCCGCGACGGCCCGCGCGACAACGGGGAACGCGACGGCCCCGTCTGGAATCCCAGACGGGGCCGTCGCGTCGCGTCACGGCGCTCGAGGAGGCAGCGGGATGGGCGCTGTCGCGTCCTCGAGGTCGGGCGCCGATCGCCCCTGCTCGCGGACGAACAGCGTGTACGCCAGCCAGAGGACGGCCAGCCACACCGCGCCCACCATGAGCGCGGGCCGCGTGTCGGGCACGATGCCGAGCACGACGACGACGAACAGCACGAAGGCGATCGCCGCGTAGGAGGCCGCCGGCCAGAGCGGGACGGGGAACTCCGACGGAAGCCGGCCCTCCCGCGCGATCGCGTGCTTCATGCGCACGTGCGACAGCAGGATCATGAGCCACACCCACACCGTGGCGAACGTCGCGACCGATGCGATGAGGAGGAACGCCTGCTCGGGGATCACCGCGTTGAGGACGACGCCGACGAGCAGCGTCGCCATGAGGATGAGGACAGGGAAGATCGGGACACCCTGGCGGGAGGTCTTCCGGAAGATCGCGGGCGCCTGCCCCTGCTGCGCGAGGCCGAACATCATGCGACCCGCGCCGAAGATGTCGGAGTTGATGGCCGACACCGCGGCCGTGATGACGACGGCGTTGAGGAGGTGCGGCGCGAACGGGATCCCGAGGGTCGTGAAGATCGAGACGAAGGGGCTCGCCTCGCCCGTGATCGACGTCCACGGCACGAGCATCATGATGACCCCGAGCGTGAGCACGTAGAAGAGGAGGATGCGCAGCGGCACGGTGTTGATCGCCTGCGGCAGCACGCGCTTGGGATCCTGGGCCTCCCCGGCCGTGACGCCGATGATCTCGATGCCGCCGAACGCGAACATGACCACCGCGAGGCTCGCGATGAGCCCGCCGAAGCCCTCGGGGGCGAAGCCGCCGTGGCTCCACAGGTTCGCGATGCCGGAGGCGTTCTCCTCCTGGTTGCCGAGCCCGAACGTGATGATGGCGATGCCGCCCACGATCATCGCGATGATCGCCGAGACCTTGACGAGCGAGAACCAGAACTCCAGCTCTCCGAACACCTTCACGCTCAGCAGGTTGAGCGCGCCGATGAAGAGGATGATCGAGAGCACCCAGATCCAGCGCGGCACGTCGGGGAACCAGAAGCCCATGTAGATGCCGAACGCCGTCACGTCGGCGAGGCACACGATCACCATCTCGAACGCGTACGTCCATCCCGTCACGAAGCCCGCGAGCGGGCCGAGGTAGCGGGCGGCGTACTGGCCGAAGGAGCCCGCGACGGGATGGCGGACCGCCATCTCGCCGAGCGCGCGCATCACCATGAAGACGGCGGCGCCGCCGACGATGTACGCGAGGAGCACGGCGGGTCCCGCGGACTGGATGGCCGCGGACGACCCGTAGAAGAGGCCGGTCCCGATCGCGGAGCCGAGCGCCATGAAGCGCACGTGCCGGGCGGAGAGCCCGCGGCGGAGGGTGTGCGCGGAAGCGGTCGCGGCGGGCGCGTGCGTGGCAGAGGTGTCAGACATCGTCGTCTCCATTCTCCTCGGTCGGGCTAGCGTCCGGCGACGCCCGCGAGCGCCTCCAGGACGAGCGTCGCGACGAGACGCACGGTGCGCCCGTCGGGGGTGTCCGCGGTCGCATCGACCTCGGTGAGGTCGAGCGATCGCACGCGGGGGTCGCGCGTGACGCGTCGGACGGCCCTGCGCAGCTCGGCGGCCGAGAGGCCGCCGGGCAAGGAAGCCGGGCAGGCGGGGGCGACCGCGCGGTCGCAGACATCGACATCGACGTCGACGTGGACCGCGCCGCCGCCCGCGCCCGCGATCGCGAGCGCCTCGTCGACGACGTCGGCGATCGGGCGATCGTGCAGGGCATCGCGCGGGATGACGGTGATCCCGAGCTCCTGCGCCCTCCGCGCGTACGCGAGCGAGTTCGCGAAGTCGGCGATGCCGATCTGCACGACGCGCCGCCCGTCGAGCCCGGCCTCGATGAGGCGCCGGACGGGGGAGCCGTTGCTGATCCCGTCGCGCAGGTCGTGATGCGCGTCGAAGGTGATGAGGCCGGCCGACGCGATGCCGTCGCCCCACGCGCCGAGTGCCGCGGGGACCGTCGCCGCGTTGTCGCCGCCCAGTGCGATGACGAGCCGTGCGCGATCCGCGAGCGCGCGGACGGCCGCGACGGCGGCGTCCTCATCGCGGCCGTGGTCGGGCTCGGCGATGTCGCCCGCGTCGACGATGCGCAGCGCCTCGTCGAGGTCGACGGCGCCCCTGCCCTCCACGTGCGCGAGGGCCGAGTAGCGGCGCAGCGCGTCGCGCACCGCCGATGGCGTCGCGTCCGCGTGCGTCGGCGAGAGCGAGGTGCGCCGCGTCGGGAGCCCGATGAGGGCGGCGTCCGCCTCCGCGCCGTCGGGGCGCGGCCATCCGCCCGTGCGCGGCCAGAGGGGATCGTGCGAGAGGGCGGGGGAGGGCTGATCGCTCATGGCGTCACGGTACCCACGGGCGGTGCGGGGCGAACCGCCGCCCCGCACATCGTCGTCTGGGATCCCAGAGCGCATCGTCTGGGATCCCAGACGGCAGGAGGCGCTCGGTGCTGTCCGCCGGCGCGGACGTGACGTTCCATGGAGGGATGACCGCCTCGCACGCCCTCCGCTCCATCTCGCTCGGCTCCGCGGGCCTCCGCCCGGACGACGTCGTCGCCGTGGCCCGAGACGGCGCGCCCGTCCATCTCTCGGAGCAGGCGCTCCGCGACATGGCGGAGAGCCGCGCGCTCATCGACGACCTCGCACACGACGCGCTCCCGCACTACGGCGTCTCGACGGGCTTCGGCGCCCTCGCCACCGTGCAGATCCCGCGCGAGAAGCGTCGGCAGCTGCAGCGCAGCCTCGTGCGATCGCACGCGGCCGGAACCGGCGAGGAGGTCGAGCGCGAGGTGGTCCGCGCGCTCATGCTCCTGCGTCTCGACACCCTCGCGACGGGCCGCACGGGCGCTCGCCCGATCGTCGCCGAGACCTACGCTCAGGTGCTCAACGCAGGGCTCACGCCCGTCGTGCACGAGTACGGCTCGCTCGGCTGCTCGGGCGACCTGTCGCCGCTCGCGCACTGCGCCCTCGCCATCATGGGCGAGGGCACCGTGCGCGATGCGGCCGGCGAGCTGCGCGACGCGGGCGATGCCCTCGAGGAGGCGGGCATCGCCCCCGTCGTGCTGGAGGAGAAGGAGGGCCTCGCCCTCATCAACGGCACCGACGGGATGCTCGGCACGCTCCTGCTCGCGCTGCACGACCTCGAGGCGCTCCTGCGCGTGGCCGACGTCGCGGCCGCCGCGAGCGTCGAGGCGCTCCGCGGGACCGACTCCGTGTTCGCCGCGGATCTGCAGGAGCTGCGCCCGCACCCCGGGCAGGCCGCCGCGGCCGCGAACATGGCGCGGGTGCTGGCCGACTCGGGACTCGTCTCCCGGCGGGTGAGCGGCGAGTTCACGCGCGTGCAGGACGCGTACTCCCTGCGCTGCGCTCCGCAGGTGCACGGCGCCGCGCGCGACACGGCGGCGCATGCGGCCTCGGTCGCCCGCATCGAGCTCGGCAGCGCGATCGACAATCCGGTGGTGACCCGCGACGGGCGCGTCGAGTCGAACGGCAACTTCCACGGGGCGCCCGTCGGGTACGTGCTCGACTTCCTCGCGATCGCCGCGGCCGACGTCGCGTCGATGTCGGAGCGCCGGACCGACCGCTTCCTCGACGTCGCGCGCAACCACGGCCTCCCGCCGTTCCTCGCCGCCGACCCGGGGCTCGACTCGGGCCTCATGATCGCGCAGTACACGGCCGCGGGCATCGTCTCCGAGATGAAGCGGCTCGCGGTCCCCGCCTCGGTCGACTCCATCCCGTCCTCGGCGATGCAGGAGGATCACGTCGCGATGGGATGGGCCGCCGCGCGCAAGCTGCGCCGCTCGATCGACGGCCTCGCGCGCGTGCTCGCGATCGAGCTGCTCACCGCGACGCGCGCCCTCGACTTCCGCCTCGCCGCCGGCGAGGGCGAGCCGGGCGCGGCCACCCGCGCGCTGCACGCTCTCTTCCGCACCGACATCGCCGCGCCCGACACCGACGCCTTCACGTCGCCCGACATCCAGGCGGCGGTCGCGCACGTGCAGTCGGGCCGCGTGCTCGCGGCGGTCGAGACGGCGATCGGCGCGCTCGCGTAGCCTCGACCTCGATGTCAGAGTCGTCCCGCGTTCCCGCGTTCGAGAACGGGCTGCGCATCCTCGACCTGCTCGCGCGCGCGAGCGGGCCGCTCCAGGCCGCGACGATCGCGCAGCGCCTGGAGCTGCCCCGCTCGACGGTCTACCACCTTCTGAACGTCGCCGAGCGGGCGGGATACGTCATGCGGCTGCCCGACGAGAGCCGATACGGGCTCGGCATCGCGGCTGTCGACCTCGGCAGCTCCTATGCGCGCACGGACCCGCTCGCCCGCCTCGGCCGCGTGCACGTCGCTCGCCTGGTCGACCGGATCGGGCTCAGCGCGCATCTCGCGGTCCTGCACGGGCGCGAGGTGCTCTACATCGTCGAGATCCGCGCGAAGCACGCACCCGACCTCGTCACGGCCGTCGACGTCCGCCTGCCGGCCCAGCTGACCGCGAGCGGGCGGGCCATCCTCGCGGCGCTGCCCAAGGCGCAGCTGCGCGCGCTGTACCCCGATGCGCGGGCCTTCGTGCAGCGGCATGCCGAGACGCCCGCCGTGACGACCTACGCCGAGCTGCGCCGGGTGCTCGAGGAGGGGCGCCTGCGCGGATGGGCCGAGGAGACCGGAGACGTCACCCCGGGGCTGTCATCGGTCGCGGTCCCCGTGCTCGATCACCGCGGATGGCCCGTGGCCGCGATCGCGATCACGTATCCGGACGCGTCGGTCGCGCCCGAGCGCCTGCCGGCGCTCGTCGACGACGCCCGCTCGGTGGCGGAGGAGATCTCGCGCCGCATCCACGGCGCGCCGCGCGACGCCTAGGCTGGACCCGTGGACACAGCAGCGCAGCGGGTCGTCATCACGGGGAGCAGCGGGAAGCTGGGGCGCGCGGTCGTCGCGCACTTCGCCGAGCACGGGTACGCGGTGACCGCGGTCGACCGCGTGCGGCCCGCCTCGCTGCCGGAGGGGGCGCGGTTCCTGCAGGCCGACCTCAGCGACTACGGGCAGGCGGTCCAGGTGCTCACGCACGTCGACGAGCACTACGGCGCGCTTCCCGTCGGGTCGGGCCGCGGCGTCGACGCGCTCGTGCACCTCGCCGCGATCCCGGCGCCCGGCCTGCTGCCCGACGCCGCGACCTTCGCGAACAACACGGCGATCACCTACAACCTCTTCTCCGCGGCACGGCTCGCCGGCATCCGCCGCGTGGTGTTCGCATCGAGTGAGACCCTCCTCGGGCTGTCGTTCGCCGACACCCCTCCGCCGTACCTCCCCGTCGATGAGGAGTACGCCGTCCGGCCGCAGACGTCCTACTCCCTCGGGAAGGCGGTCGACGAGGAGCTCGCCCGCCACTTCGCCCGCTGGTGCCCCGATGCGGGCTTCCTCGGCCTGCGGTTCTCGAACGTGATGGACCCCGAGGACTACGCGCGCTTCCCCGGGTTCGACGCCGACCCGTCCGAGCGCTCGTGGAACGCGTGGGGCTACATCGACGCGCGCGACGGCGCGCTCGCCTGCCGCCTCGCGGTCGAGAGCGGCATCGTCGGCGCGGAGAACTTCGTCATCGCGGCGGCCGACACGGTGATGTCGCGGGGCTCGGCCGAGCTCGCCGCCGAGGTGTTCCCCGAGGTGCCGGTGCGCGGCGAGGTCGCGGGCACGCAGACCCTGCTGTCGATCGAGAAGGCGCGCCGCCTGCTGGGCTTCGAGCCGCAGCACTCCTGGCGCGGCTAGCCTCGGCCGGACACGTCGACGACGCGCTCTCCGCGGATGACCGGCGCGAGGGCGCCGGCCGTGGCGGCTGCGAGGTCGTCGCGGAGGCGGCCGAGCTCGGCGGCCGGCGTCCAGAGCTCGAAGGTCGCGTGCGTCGCATAGGAGGTCTCGCCGAGCGTCGCGCCGTGGTGCGCGGCCCACTCGCGCAGCAGGTTGTCGATGCGGCCCGCGTCGCCGTGCGGCACCGCGACCGTCACCTGCGTGAGCGCCTCCCGGCGCACGGGCGCGGCGAGGTCGAGCGCCTCCGACACAGCAGAGGAGTACGCGCGGACGAGCCCGCCCGCCCCGAGCTTGATCCCGCCGAAGTAGCGGGTGACGACCGCGACCACGTCGGTGAGGTCGCGGCGTCGCAGCACCTCCAGCATGGGGATCCCCGCCGTGCCCGACGGCTCGCCGTCGTCGGATGACCGCGCCTGGTCGCCGAGGACGCCGGTCACCATCGCGACGCAGTGGTGGCGGGCATCCCACGCGCGCCGGCGCGCGGCGGCGATGACCTCCTCCGCCTCCTGCGGCGAGGAGACCGGCGCGACCTGGGCGATGAAGCGCGACTTCCGCTCGACGAGCTCGTGCTCGACGGGCGCCGCGATGGTCGACGGATAGCGGCGGCTCACGGGGCGGCCGTCGCCCGGACGGTGTCGATCAGCGACGCCGCGAGGGCGCCCGCCGCGTCGCGGTCTCCGCGCGCGATGGCGTCGGCGAGAGCGCGATGGGCGTCGCCCACCTCGCGCGGCTCGGGGAGGGCGCTCGTCTCGGCGATCGAGTGGGTCACGAGCCCCGCCATCGCCTCGTGGAGGCGCGCCAGCAGGGGGTTGCCGCTCGCCTCGATCACCGCCCGGTGGAAGGCCGCGTCGGCCGCGACGCAGGCGTCGAGGTCGCCCGCCTCGTGCGCGCGCATCCGCTCGACGAGGGCGCGCTCGATCGCCGGGCCCGCGGTCTCGGGGATGGCCGCGGCGGCGCGCGCGGCGGCGGCCTCGAGCCCGGCCCGCGCCTCGAAGACGTGGTCGATCGACACCTCGTCCCGCGCGAGCAGCACGGGGAGCTCGTCGGACGCGCGCACGTAGGTGCCGTCGCCCACGCGCGGCTCGAGGAGTCCCGCGACGCTCAGCGCGCGCAGCGCCTCGCGGACCGTGCCGCGGCTCACGTCCAGATCCTCTGCGAGCTGGATCTCGCCCGGGATCCGCGACCCCACCGGCCACGCGCCCGACACGATGAGCGCGCGGAACTGCTCGGTGACCTGCACGACGAGCGGGGCCTGCCGGATCGGCGCGTTGAGCGGCATCGCGATACCTCCTCCCGTCGAGCGTACCGGCGTCGCCGGCGTCCGGCTGGCGCGCGACGGCCAGATGTCCTACATTTGCACAGATGAACGAGGGCATGCGCAGAACTGGCTGGATGGCCGCTCTCGTCTTCCTCGTCGCGCTCTGCCTGCGCCCCGCGATCACGGCCGTCGGCCCGGTCCTCGGCGGCATCGGCGCGGAGACCGGGCTCGGGGAGGGTGCGCTCGGCCTGCTCTCGGCCCTGCCCCTCCTCGCCTTCGCCGCGGTGTCGCCGCTTGTGCACCGGATGGCGACGCGCTTCGGAGACGACAGGGCCGTGCTCGTCGCGCTCATCGTCCTCGTGGGCGCGACGCTCGTGCGCTCCTACGCGGGCGACGTCGGGCTGTGGGTCGGCACGTTCGCCGTGGGCGCCGCGGTCGCGGTCGGCAACGTGCTCACCCCGGTTCTCGTCAAGCGCGACTACCCGACGCGCATCTCCCTCGCGACCGGGTTCTACACGGCGTTCCTCACGTTCGCGGCGGGCGCCGGCTCGGCGCTCTCCGTGCCGCTCGCGCACCTCGTGGACTGGCGGTTCTCGCTCGTCGTGTGGGGCGGACTCGCGCTCGTCGTCGCGCTCGCGTGGCTGCCGCGGGTGGCTGGCCCCTCGTCGCATGCGCGCTCGCTCGATCCCGTTCCCGTGCCGCACCATCCGAGCATCTGGCGCTGGGGCACGGCGTGGCTCGCGACGGCGTACATGGGGCTGCAGTCCACGACGTTCTACGTCGTCGTCACGTGGCTGCCGACGATCGAGGGCACGTGGGGCGTGCCCGCCGCGACGGCCGGCCTGCACCTCTCCGTCGTGCTCCTCCTCGGCATCGCAGGCGGCCTGCTCATCCCGCGCCTGCTGCGCGATGGCGTCGACCAGGGCCCGGGGATGGTCGTGGCGACGGCTCCGCTCGCGATCGGGACGCTCGGCCTGCTCGTGTGGCCCGGCGCCCTGTACCTGTGGCTCGCGCTCCTCGGTCTCGCGCAGGGCGCATCGCTCGTGGCGGCGCTGACGATGCTCAGCCTGCGTGCGCGCAGCCACGGCGAGGCGGCGAAGCTGTCGGGCATGGCGCAGTCGCTCGGCTACCTGCTCGCGGCCGCCGGCCCGTTCGCCGCGGGCTTCCTCGCCGAGCGCACGGGCAGCTGGGCGCCGACCCTCGCGCTGCTCGTCGGGCTCACCGCGATCCAGACCGCGATCGGCTTCGTGCTGGGCCGCGGCGGCCGCCGCTGAGCAGAACGATGATCGGCCCCGGCGCGTCGCGCGGGTGATCGCGCAGGATGCGCAGCCCATTCGAGCCCGCCGCCGCATAGCCTGGAGGGACCGACATCCACCGCCGCGACGACGCGGCCAGAGCCTCGAAGATCGGAGGTTCCCATGTCCATGAGCCAGGTGCACAGCACGAAGGCGATCATCGGTGAGCCCGAGGTCGTCGAGGACGGCCGAGCCCCCGGCGTCGAGACCTCGGATGCGTGGCGGCGTCTCAAGGACGCCGCGATCGCGATCCAGGCGATGCAGGCATCCGACGGCTCGATCCCCGACGCATCGGCGCATGACGCCGCGCGCGCCGAGGTCGAGCGCGTGCAGGACGCGGTGCGCGAGCTCGCGCCGCGGTTCCCGCACGACGCCGCGTACCTCGAAGCGGTCGTCGCCGACCTCGGCCGCTGGGTCGCCGACGGGTTCGGCGTTCCCGACTTCCACGACGCCCTCGTCGCGTTCCACCCCGAGCAGCACCGGGTCGACGGGCTGCGTCACCTCGTCGTGTTCCCGATGTACACGCAGAACGGCTCGCCCGACCGGCATCTCGAGGCGCTCGTCGTCGAGGTCATCTGGCCCGACTTCATCGCGCGCCTCGAGGCGACCGACTACGGCAACCGGCTCTTCGTGAGCCTGCGTCTGGTCGACTTCACGCCCGGGTACGACACGAACTCCGCCGTGCTCTTCCCCGAGACCGTCGCCGTGCGCGAGATCCCCGCCTTCACGTGGGGAGCGATCTTCCAGGACCGCGAGGCCGCGCGCTACCGCCGCGTCGTCCGCGCGGCATCCGAGATCACCAAGCTCGAGCTGCCCGCCGAGGCCGCGCGGATGCTCGACGACCAGCAGCTGACCGAGCAGACCTTCGTGATGTGGGACATCATCCACGATCGCACCCACATGCGCGGTGACCTGCCGTTCGACCCGTTCATGATCAAGCAGCGGATGCCGTACTTCCTCTATTCGCTCGAGGAGCTGCGCTGCGACCTCACGGCCTTCCGCGAGTGCGTCGCCATCCAGCGGCGTCTCACGGGCGCCGAGGAGCTCTCCGCGGTCGAGGCCGAGACGCTCGAGCACGCGCGGCTCGTGCAGTACGCGGTGATCTTCGACCGGATCTTCCGGTTCGCGATCACGGGCAGCCGCGTGCGCAACTACGACGGGCTCGGCGGCCAGCTGCTGTTCGCGTGGCTGCACCAGCGCGGGGCGCTCCACTGGACGGACACCGCGCTCACGTTCGACTGGGACGCGGTCCCCGACGCGGTCGTCGCCCTGGGCGACGCGATCGACGAGCTGTACTGGCGCTCGATCGACCGGCCGAAGACCGTGCACTGGCTCGCGGCATACGACCTCATCCGGTCGGTGCTGACGCCGCACCCCGCCTCGAAGTGGGCCCGCGGCCTTCCGGACGAGGTGCTCGCCGGCCCGCCGCGCGGCTTCACCGACGCCGTGCTGGACGACGAGTTCCCGCTGTCGATGTTCTACGAGGCGCTCGAGAAGAAGATGCGCGACGTGATCGCGCAGACCTCGGGCATCCGCGGGACGGATGACTGACGACGCCCTGGCCGGCCGCGCCGTGCTCCTCGCCGGGGGCACGAGCGCGGCCGGCCGCGCGGCGGCCCGGCGGCTCGCGGATGGCGGCGCGCGGGTCATCGTGGCGGGGCGCGACCCCCGGAAGCTCGCTGCGCTCGCGGGGGAGGGCTTCGAGACGATCGAGGTCGACCTCGCGGACGAGGGCGAGGTGCGCACGCTCGCCTCGTCGGCGGGCGCGATCGACGGGCTGCTGCACCTCGTAGGCGGATGGCGCGGAGGCGGAGGGGTCCCCGGTCAATCGGAAGAGGACCACCGGTTCCTCGAGTCGTCGTTCACGTCGCTGCGTCTCGTGACGCGCGCGCTGTGGCCGTCCTTCGTCGCGTCGTCGCGCGCCCGCGTCGCGATCGTCTCGTCCACGGCCGTCGCGCGCCCCCGCGCGGGCGGCGCGAGCTACGCGGCGGTCAAGGCCGCGAGCGAGGCGTGGACGCGCGCGCTCGCCGACGGCTTCGCGAAGGAGGCCCCCTCCGCGGCCGCGACGATCTTCCGCGTCACGGCTCTCGCCGGGCGTGAGGAGCGCCTCGCCGACGCGTACGCCGACCTGTGGGCGGCCGACGCGGCCGCCGTCAACGACCGGGTCGTCGAGCTCGCCTGACGACCCTGAATAGGCTGGATCAGTGACCCCGATTCATGACGCGAACCTGCGCGGATTCGCCTCCGACAACTACGCCGGCATCCACCCCGAGGTGCTCGCGGCGATCGCCGACGCGAACGCCGGACACCAGATCGCCTACGGAGAGGACGTCTACACCGCCCGCCTGCACGAGGTGCTCGCCGAGCACTTCGGCGGCCCCGTGGCCGCGTTCCCCGTGTTCAACGGCACGGGCGCGAACGTCACGGCGCTGCAGTCGATGCTGCCCCGCTGGGGCGCCGTGATCGCGGCCTCGACCGCGCACATCAACGTCGACGAGCAGGGGGCGCCCGAGCGCATCGGCGGCATGAAGCTCCTCACGGTGCCCACCGAGGACGGCAAGCTCACGCCCGACCTCATCGACCGCGAGGCGTGGGGCTGGGGCGACGAGCACCGCGCGCAGCCGCTCGTCGTCTCGATCACGCAGGCGACCGAGCTCGGCACCGTCTACACCCCCGACGAGATCCGCGCGATCGCCGACCACGCGCACGGCCTCGGCATGCGCGTGCACCTGGACGGCGCGCGCCTCGCGAACGCCGCGGCCGCGCTCGACCTCCCGCTGCGCGCCTTCACGCGCGACGCGGGCGTGGATGTGCTCTCGCTCGGCGGCACGAAGAACGGCGCGATGCTCGCCGAGGCGATCGTCGTGCTCGACCCCGCGGCGTCGGACGGCCTCACCTTCCTCCGCAAGATGAACATGCAGCTCGCGTCGAAGATGCGCTTCGTATCGGCGCAGCTCGTGGCGCTCTTCGACGGCGACCTGTATCTGCGCAACGCCCGCCACGCCAACGCCATGGCGCGGCGACTGCGCGCGGGCGTCGAGGCGGGCCTCGCGGACGGCTCGATCCGCGGCGTGCGGTTCACGCGCGAGACGCAGGCGAACGGCGTGTTCGCCATCCTCCCGGACGGCGTCGCCGATCGCCTGCGCGAGAGCGTCCGCTTCTACGACTGGGACGAGTCGGTCGGCGAGGTGCGCTGGATGTGCAGCTTCGACACCACCGAGGACGACGTCGACGCGTTCGTCGCCGCGATCGCGCGCGAGACGTCGCGCTGACCGCCGCGGGGCGGCGTCACCGCAGCAGCGGCGCCGCCTCCGCCGCGAAGGCCGCGAACGGGCGCGCGGCGCGACCCGTGACGCGTTCGACGTCGGGTGAGACACGCTCGGCCTCGCCCGCTGCGTAGTGCGCGTAGTCCTCGAGGAGGCCCTCCACCTGCCACGCGGGGAGGAGTCCCTCGAGCGACCGGGCGAACGCCGGCGCGGGGACGTCGACGAAGCGGATGTCGCGCTCGGCCGCACGCGCGAGCGCGCTCGCCATCTCGGCGTGCGTGAGCGCGGCGGGCCCGGTGAGGTCGAGCACGCCCAGGCCCGTCTCGGACACGAGGGCGTGCGCGGCGACCGTTCCGATGTCGTCGACGTGCACGGCGCTCACGCGGGCGTCGCCGATCGGCGCGGGCACGATCCCCTGCGCGCGGATGAGGTCGCGGTACACGAGCAGGCCCTGCATGAAGAGGTTCGGCCGCAGGGCGGTCGAGGCCATCCCCGACGCGCGCAGCGCGGCCTCGACCACGGCGTGATAGCGCAGGAAGCGCACGGGGGAGTCCTCCGCCGCCGCGAACTGCGACAGCAGGACGATGTGCGCGACGCCCGCCTCACGTGCGGCCTCGAGGAACGCGAGCTGCTGGTCCTGCGCGCGCTCGGTCGAGGGCGTCACGAGATAGGCCGCGCCGACCCCCTCGAGCGCCCGCGCGACCGCGTCGCGGTCGTCGAAGTCGCCGCGGACGACGGAGCCGTCGCCGGGGAGAGGGGCATCGTCTCGGCGGGTGAAGCCGCGGTAGGCGATGCCGCGAGCGGCGAGGGCGCGGGCCGTGGCCGACCCGGTCGCGCCGGTGACGCCCGTGACGAGGACAGAGGGTGTGGTGTGCATGGATTCTCCTTTTGCAGAGTGATCAATCACTCACTGATAGGTGGCGGTTGGAAGGAAGGGTGCGGTCAGGGGTGTCGGATGCCCGCCGTCAGCGCGTGAGCCCAGTCGGCGTCGACATCGTCGAGGCCCGCGGTCACGACGAGGTGGCACAGCTGGCCATAGGCGACGAACCGCTGCACCTGCGGGGGAGTGCCGCCCGAGCGCTCGGCGGCGAGCTCGGCGACGCGGCCGAGCCCGTGGCGGAGCGCGGCGCCGACCTCGGCGATCTCGGCAACGGACTGCGCGTGCACCTGGAGCAGAAGGAGGTCGCGGTCGGCGATGAGTGCGGCGTAGGCGCCGCCCATGGCGTCGAGCACCGAGTCGGCATCCTCTCCCTGTGCCGTGTCGGCGCCTCGTTCGAGCGCATCCACGACGAGGTCGAAGCACCGCTCCACGGCCGCGGCGAAGAGCTGCTCCTTGCGCGGGAAGAGCTTGAACGCGTACGCGGCGGAGATCCCGGCCTCGGCCGCGACAGAGGCGACGCTCGTGCCCGCGTAGCCGCCGCGCGCGAACCGGCGCACGGCGGCGTCGACGAGGTCAGGGCGTCGGGCGTCGGCGGTGAGGAGGGTTCGCGGCATGTGAGTGACTGTACACTCACTCTTGGCGGTCGGCAAGCGCAGCTGCGCTGCAGGGCGATGAGGCAGACTCGAGGGGATGGCCTCCTCCCTGCTCGACCGCATCCGAACGACCGACGGCGATGCGGACGCGCTGTACGACGCGTTCACCGCGTGGACGACCGAGCGCGGGCTCACGCTCTACCCCGCTCAGGACGAGGCGCTGATCGAGCTCGTCTCGGGCAGCAACGTCGTCCTCGCGACGCCCACGGGCACGGGCAAGTCGCTCGTCGCGATCGCCGCGCACGCGATCGCGCTCGCCCGCGGCGGCCGCACCTACTACACGGCCCCCATCAAGGCGCTCGTGAGCGAGAAGTTCTTCGCGCTCGTCGACATCTTCGGGGCCGAGAGCGTCGGGATGGTCACGGGCGACTCGTCGGTCAACCCCGACGCCGCGATCGTCTGCTGCACCGCCGAGATCCTCGCGAACCTGGCCCTGCGCCAGGGAGCCGACGCCCCCGTCGACCAGGTCGTCATGGACGAGTTCCACTACTACGGCGACGCGGATCGCGGATGGGCCTGGCAGGTTCCGCTGCTGCTCCTGCCGCGCGCGCAGTTCCTCCTCATGTCGGCCACGCTCGGCGACACGACGGCCATCCAGGAGGACCTCACCCGGCGCACGGGACGGCAGACGACGCTCGTCGCGGGAGCGGAGCGGCCCGTGCCCCTGCATCACTCCTACTCCGACCATCCGGCGCACGAGACCGTCGAGCGGCTCCTCGAGGAGCGCGAGACGCCCGTGTACATCGTGCACTTCTCGCAGGCGGCGGCCATGGAGCGCGCCCAGGCGCTCGCGAGCGTCAAGGTCACCACCCGCGAGCAGCGCGACGAGATCGCCGAGGCGATCGGCGGATTCCGATTCACGACCGCGTTCGGCAGGACGCTCTCGCGCCTCGTGCGATCGGGGATCGGCGTGCACCACGCGGGGATGCTCCCGCGCTACCGCCGCCTCGTCGAGACGCTCGCGCAGCGCGGGCTCCTCCGCGTCATCTGCGGGACCGACACCCTCGGGGTCGGCATCAACGTGCCCATCCGCACCGTCATGATCACGGCGCTGTCGAAGTACGACGGCACGCGCATGCGGCGGCTGTCGGCGCGCGAGTTCCACCAGATCGCGGGCCGCGCCGGCCGCGCGGGGTACGACCCGTACGGCAACGTCGTCGTGCTCGCCCCCGACCACGAGATCGAGAACGCGCAGGCCCTCCGCAAGGCCGGAGACGACCCCGTCAAGCGCAAGCGCGTGCAGCGCAAGAAGGCCCCGACCGGGTTCGTGTCGTGGAGCGAGCAGACCTTCGACAAGCTCGTGGAGGCGGAGCCGGAGGCGCTCCAGCCGCAGCTGCAGATCACGAGCGCGATGCTCATCAACGTGATCGGCCGCGGTGGAGACGTCTTCGCGAATGTGCGCGCACTCGTGTTCGACAACCACGAGCCGCGGAACCGGAAGTACGCGCTCGCACGTCGGGCGCTCGCGATCTTCCGCACGCTGCGCGAGGCCGGGATCGTCGAGGTCGACGCCGACGGGCGCATCCACCTCGTCGTCGAGCTGCAGCCGAACTTCGCGCTCAATCAGCCGCTGTCGCCGTTCGCGCTCGCGGCGATCGAGCTGCTCGACCCCGAGGGCGGCGCCGACGGCGTGGGCACCGGCTCGTACGCTCTCGATGTCGTGAGCGTCATCGAGGCGACCCTCGACGACCCGCGGGCGATCCTGTCCCAGCAGGAGTTCAAGGCGCGCGGCGAGGCCGTCGCCGCCATGAAGCGCGAGGGCCTCGAGTACGAGGAGCGCATGAGCGCGCTCGAGGAGATCACCTACGCCAAGCCCCTCGCCGACCTCCTCCAGCAGTCGTTCGAGGTGTTCGCGACGAGCCAGCCGTGGGTGCGCGACTTCGAGCTGCGCCCCAAGTCGGTCGTGCGCGACATGTTCGAGCAGGCGATGTCGTTCGCGGAGTTCGTGAACGCGTACCAGCTCGGTCGCAGCGAGGGCCTCGTGCTCCGCTACCTCAGCGACGCGTACCGCGCCATCCGCCAGACCGTGCCCGCCGAGGCGCGCACCGAGGAGCTGCGCGACATCATCGAGTGGCTCGGCGAGCTCGTCCGCCAGGTCGACTCGAGCCTCGTCGACGAGTGGGAGGCGCTCGCCTCGGGCGCGGACGGCGACGACGCGACCTCCGTCGTGCCGCCGGCGCCGCCATCCGTCACGGTGAACCGGCGCGCGTTCACCGTGCTCGTGCGGAACGAGATGTTCCGGCGCGTGCAGCTCGCGGCGCTCGAGAAGGACGAGGAGCTCGAGGCGCTCGACCCGGACGTCGGATGGCCGCACGCCCTGGACCGCTACTACGCCGACCACGAGTCGATCGGCACGGGCGGCGCCTCCCGGTCGCCCGCGCTGTGTCGGATCGAGGAAGCGGGGGCGTTCTGGCGGGTCGAGCAGACGATCGACGACCCCGAGGGCGACCACGACTGGCGCATCCGCGCCGAGGTCGACCTCGAGGCGTCGGCCGAGGCCGGCACCGCGATCGTCCGCGTGACCGAGGTCGTGCGGCTCTAGACGGGGCCTATGCGGACGTCGCGTCGAAGCCGCGCGCGATCGCCGCACCGGCCGAGAGCCACGCGCGCTGCGTCGCGGGCTTCAGGGCGCCGTAGTGCAGCAGGCCGCCGATCATCGCCGGGTCGTAGGGGATGCTCACGACGTCGCGCGCGAGGGCCCGGTATCCGTCGACCACCTTGCGGTGCTCGCTCGACGGCGCGTTCGGGTCGGCCTGGCTCACGACCGCGACGGCGTTCCGCGCAAGGCGCGCCGAGCGCTCGTCGCGCATCGCGAGCGCCTCGAGCAGCAGGGCGCCGGCCTCGGCGTGCTCCGCGCGCGACGTCGTCGCGACGACGAGCTGGTCGGTGTGGTCGATCATCTGCAGCCACACGGGGTCGGACTCGTCGTTGCCCGAGTCCATGACGATGAGGCGGTAGTACTTCGCCGCGACGGCGTGGATGCGGTCGACGTCTGCCGCGTCGATGCGCTGCTGCTCGGCGAGGGCCATCGGCTGCGAGCGGAGCACATCGAAGCGGTCGCGGGTCTGGTGGTGCACGAAGCGGGCGAGATCGGCCGACTGCGCGCTCGACGAGAGCAGGTGATCGGTCTCGGGCAGCAGCTCGTGCAGCGTCGACTCGTGCGGCCCCTGCTCGGTGCGCCATCCGAGCGTGCCGCGCGTCTGGTTGTTGTCCCACGCGAGCACGCCGGCGCCGCCGAAGCGCGCGAAGACGGCCGCCGTGAGGATCGTCGTGGGCGTCTTGCCCGAGCCGCCCTTGCCGTTGACGACGGCGATCGTGCGGGGCCCCGCCCAGTGCTGGGAGACCGCGGTCTGGTCCTCGCGCTCGGCGCGCTCGGCCGACCCCGGCGGAACCCGCATGCCCGCGCGCACGAGCGCGCCCCGCCATCCGCGGGTCGCGGGCTCCTCGATGCGCTCAGGGGCCAGGAACGACGGGCGCTGCGCGCCGCCGTCGGCCGGCGTGCTCGCGGGCTGCGGCGCGGGGCTCGCGGGCTGCGGGGCGGACCCTGTGCGCATGGGCCCGGGCTGCCCCGCCGCGCGCGCGGGAGCCGGGGCGGGGGCGGGAGTCGGGGCGGGCGCGGATGCCTGCTGCGGCGAGGGCTCGAACGTCACGGGGATGCGCGTCACGATCTGCGTGTCGGCGGCGAGGAGGTCGTCATCGGCGGTCTCGCCGCCCGCGGGGGCAGGTTCGGCGGCGCCCTCGTCGGAATCGACGCGGCCGTCGGGGTGCACGAGGAGCGGCCAGTCGCCGTCGGGCTCGTGCACCGTCACGTGCACGGGGCCGGAGAGCATCGCGGCGATCTCGGCGGCCCGGCGCACGATCTCGCGGCGCGCATCCTCGACGAGCGTCGTCGTGATCTGCTGCGGCGTCTCGTCGACGGTGAGCTCGGCGGATCCGTCGGGGCGGATCACAGCAGAGAGCCCGGCCTGGCTCGAGTCGTCAAGCATCTGGTCGTCTCCTCTGGGGAAAAGGCCGATGTCATCGGCGAACGTCGCTCTCAGCCTACAGACGTCGACATCGCTGCCCGCGGTGAGAGAGGGCAGAACTGCCCACGCCGCGTCACGAGCGGTCGTCGGCCTCGCGGCGATCGCGCGCGACCTCGTCGGCGAGCGCGCTCATCGTGTCGGTGAGCATGGCCACGTCGAGGTCGGCCGCCGACGAGAGAGCGCGTGCCCAGACCCGCCGCAGCCGCTCGAGGTTCGCCTCCGCGAGCGGCGTGATCGCGACGACGACGCCGCGGCCGTCGCCGGCAGGCCGCGAGCGGCTGACGAGGCCGAGACGCTCGAGCTGGCGCAGGGCCTCGCTCACATTGGGGCGCTTGAGCGCGAGCCGGTCGGCGATCCCGCTGGGCGAGACGCCCGGATGGTGATGCACGAACCGCAGCACCATCCGGGCGGTCGCGGTGAGCGGGATGATCTCAGGATCCTCGCCGACGCGGAGATCGAGCTCGCGCGCGAGGGTGAGGACGGCGTCCGCCAGGTCGGCGAGGGCGGCGCGGGTCGGGACGTCGTCGGGCATGCGTTCAGGCTATCGGGCGGTATAGTTATGCACGCATAACTATCTGGAGCGTTCCCGCAGCTCGCGGCCGAGCTCGGCGCCGACGCGACCGGCGCCCAGCTCACCCTCACGGGCTTCCTCGTCGGCGTGGCGGCAGGGCAGCTCCTCTTCGGCCCGCTCTCCGACCGGTTCGGGCAGCGCGGACCGCTCCTCGCGGGCGCGATCGCGCTCGTGGTCGCGAGCGCCGCGGCGGTCGTCGCCCCGACCCTCGAGATCCTCATCGCCGCGCGTGTGGTGCAGGGGCTCGCGGGGGCGGCCGGCATGGTGCTCGGCCGCGCGGTCATCTCCGACCTCGCGACCGGACCCGCCGCGGCACGCGCCTTCAGCCTCATGATGATCGTCGGCGGCGTCGCCCCCGTGATCGCTCCGCTCGTGGGCGGATTCATCTCGGCGCCCCTGGGCTGGCGCGGGGTGCTCGCCGTCGTGCTCGCGATCGCGGTCGCGATGCTCCTGGCCGTGCTCGTCGTGGTGCGCGAGACCCATCCGGCGTCAGCGCGCGCCCGCCGCGCGCCCGGCGCGGCCACGGGCGCGCGGTCTCTGCGCACGCGCGGCTATCTCGGCCACGCGCTCGCGTTCGCGTTCGCCTTCGCGGTCATGATGGCCTACATCTCGGCCTCGCCGTTCCTCTACCAGACGATGATGGGCTTCGACGAGGTGCAGTACGGACTGCTCTTCGGCGTCAACGCACTCGCTCTCATGGCGACGAGCGCGCTCTCGGCGCGGCTCGCGGACCGGGTCGCGCCGCGCCGGCTCCTGGGGTGGGGCCTGACCGGCTCGCTCGCGGGTGCGGTGCTCTTCCTCGCGATCGCGGTCTCCGGCGCGCCGGCGCCCCTCCTCGCGGTCGCCGTGTTCGTCGCGGTCGCGCCGCTCGGGCTCGTCCTCGGAAACGCCACGGCCCTCGCGCAGGCGGCGGCTCCCGGTGCGGCCGGCCTCGCATCGGCCGTGCTCGGCGCGCTGCAGTTCGGCCTCGCCGCGCTCGTCTCGCCCCTCGTCGGCCTCGGCGGGGAGACGACGGCGGTCCCCTGCGGCATCGTCATGGCGGTGTCGGCCGCCATCGCGCTCATCGCCTTCCGGCTTGCGCATTCGGAAAGAACTGCGGTTCTTGCGTCACAGACTGGCCGCAAAGACCCCGATCACTGCGCATAGCCTGGAGTCGCCACGAGCAGCGCGGGCACAGCGGCCCGCCGACCGAAGGAGACAGAGCCAGCGTGAGCCAGCAGTTCGAAGCACGTCGCGCCGAGTGGATCGCCCGAGAGGAGCTGGCCGAGCGGATGATCCCGCTCATCGGCCGCCTGTACCGCGAGCTCGGCATCGTCACATCCATCCACGGCCGCCGCCTGCTGAACATCTCGCCCGTCGAGATCCTCCGCACCCACCGCTACACGCGCAAGGTCGGCGACGAGGTGCTGCGGCCCGAGAAGACCTACGCCGTGCTCGAGGCGCTCGAGACGCTCCGACCTGGCCCGGCCTCGATCGACGTCGCGCGTCTCGTCGCGCGCTTCGACGCGCGCGGGGGCTCCTACGCGACCGACGAGCTCGTCGACTTCCTCCGCGAGGAGCTGGCCGAGGTGCTCACGGCCCGCGAATCGAAGCCCACCGACGTCGTGCTGTACGGCTTCGGGCGCATCGGGCGCCTCCTCGCGCGCATCCTCATCGCCCACCAGGGCGACGGCTCGGGCCTGCGTCTGCGGGCGATCGTCGTGCGCAGGGGATCGGCAGACGACCTCAAGAAGCGCGCGAGCCTCCTGCGCCGCGACTCGGTCCACGGCCCCTTCGCGGGGACGATCGAGATCGACGAGGAGAACGAGACGATCCTCGCGAACGGCACGCTCATCCAGGTCATCTACGCGAACGACCCTGCGGCCGTCGACTACACGCAGTACGGCATCTCCGACGCGATCGTCGTCGACAACACGGGCCGCTGGCGCGACGAGGAAGGGCTCGGCCAGCACCTCCGCGCGACGGGCGTCTCGCGCGTGCTCCTCACGGCACCCGGCAAGGGCGCGATCAAGAACATCGTGTCGGGCATCAACAGCGAGGACATCTCGCCTGAGGACCGCATCCTCTCGGCGGCGTCGTGCACGACGAACGCGATCACGCCGGTCCTCGCGGCGGTCGATCAGGCCTTCGGCATCCGCCACGGGCACGTCGAGACGGTCCACTCGTACACGAACGACCAGAACCTCATCGACAACTTCCACAAGGGCGACCGCCGCGGGCGCTCGGCGGCCCTGAACATGGTCATCACGGAGACGGGCGCCGCGAAGGCCGTCGCGAAGGCGCTGCCGCAGCTCGCCGGCCGGCTCTCCGGCAGCGCGATCCGCGTGCCCACGCCCGACGTGTCGCTCGCGATCCTCAACCTGCAGCTCGAGCGCCCGACCACGAAGGACGAGATCAACGCCTACCTGCGGCAGACGTCGCTCACGTCGCCGCTGCGCCAGCAGATCGACTACGTCGAGTCGCCCGAGGTCGTCTCGACCGACTTCGTGGGCAGCAACCGCGCGGGCATCGTCGACGGCCTCGCGACCGTCGCCGGCGAGGAGAGCGTCGTGCTGTACGTCTGGTACGACAACGAGTTCGGCTACTCGTGCCAGGTCGTCCGCGTGCTCGAGAAGATGGCGGACGTGCATCCGACGATCCTCCCGGTGCGCGAGCCCGTCGTGCTCGGCGCGGAGGCCGCGGTCGACGCCGTGGAGCCCGCGGCGGTCTGAGCCGCACCCGGACGACGCTCGTCGCTACTTGGCGACGAGCGTCGTCTCGAAGCTGTACATGTCGGGCCGGTAGCAGTGCCGCCCGAACTCGATCGCGCGCCCTGACGCGTCGTAGGCCACGCGCTCCATCGTGAGGAGCGGCCCGCCCCGGTCGACGTCGAGCAGCTCCGCCTCGTCGCCGTGCTCGCGACGCGCGCCGATGCGCTGCTTCGCGACCCGGATGGTCACGCCGCGCGATCGCAGGATCTGATAGAGACCCTGCTGCTCGAGCTGCTCGAGCGAGATGTCGGCGAGGTCGCCCGGCAGCCAGTTCTCGAGGAGGGCGACCGGAACGCCGTCGGTGCTGCGCTGTCGCCGCAGGTAGAGGACGTCGTCGCCGGCCGCGACGCCGAGACGCTCGGCCACGTCGGCCGGGACCGCGCGCACCTCGCGCGTGAGCACGCGCGTCGCCGGGTCGTGGTGCGCGCTCTTGAGGTCCTCGTAGAGGCTCGTGAGCTCGACCTGCCGCGTGACCTGGCCCTGCACGACCTGCGTGCCGATGCCGCGCCGGCGCACGAGCAGGCCCTTGTCGACGAGCTCCTGGATCGCGCGGCGCACGGTCGGGCGCGAGAGCCCGAGTCGATGCCCGATGGCGATCTCGTTCTCGAGGCGCGCGCCGGGAGGGATGTCCCCCGAGCGGATGGCCTGCTCGAGCCGGCTGGACACCTGGAAGTAGAGCGGCACGGGCCCCGTGCGATCGAGGTCCGCGAAGAGTTCGTCCGGCCACACGGCCTCGTCGGCTGCCATCGCTGCGCTCCTCCTCGATCGTCAGGATGTGATGTCCCGACAACCTTACCCGCCTCGACCTTTGTCACCTCGGATTGACTGTTGCACGCCGTCGCTCTTGTGATATTGTCAGGACATAGATCGACCCGCGGGCGCAGCCGCCCAGTCACGACAACGGAGTATGACGATGAGCACCTCACCCGACGTCCTCGCGATCGGCCGCCTCGGCGTCGACATCTACCCGCTGCAGGACGGCGTGGGCCTCGAGAAGGTCGAGACGTTCGGCAAGTACCTCGGCGGGACGGCCGCCAACGTCTCGGTCGCCGTCGCCCGCTACGGCCACGACTCGGCCCTCGTCTCGCGCGTCGGCGACGACCCGTTCGGCCGCTATCTCCTCGGCGAGCTCACCCGCCTCGGCGTCGACAACCGGTACGTCGCGACCGACCCGACGCTGAGCACGCCCGTCACCT
The DNA here is from genome assembly GCF_053851835.1 of Microbacterium sp. KNMS. Taxonomy (NCBI): domain Bacteria; kingdom Bacillati; phylum Actinomycetota; class Actinomycetes; order Micrococcales; family Microbacteriaceae; genus Microbacterium; species Microbacterium sp. KNMS. Next base: position 45,012 of record NZ_JBSQBP010000025.1, on the reverse strand, counting down.
TCTGCGAGATCTTCCCGCCCGACGACTTCCCCCTGTACTTCTACCGCGAGCCCAAGGCGCCCGACATGAACGTCGACGCGGCGCAGATCGACCTCGACGCCGTCCGCGCCGCGCGCATCCTCTGGTTCACGACGACGGGGCTGAGCGAGGAGCCGAGCCGCGAGGCGCACCACGCGGCCCTCGCCGCGCGCGAGCGCCGGACCCACACCATCCTCGACCTCGACTACCGCCCGATGTTCTGGGAGGACCCGGCGCTCGCGACCGAGCAGATCGGCCAGGTGCTCGGCGAGGTCACCGTCGCCGTCGGCAACCGCGAGGAGTGCCAGGTCGCGGTCGGCGAGACCGAGCCGCAGCGGGCGGCCGACGCCCTCCTCGAGCGCGGGGTCGAGCTCGCGATCGTGAAGCAGGGGCCCCGCGGGGTGCTCGCGAAGACGCGCGACGAGGTCGTCGAGGTCCCCGTCCATGCGGTCGACGTCATCAACGGCCTCGGCGCGGGCGACGCGTTCGGCGGCGCCCTCTGCCACGGACTTCTCGAGGGCTGGAGCATCGAGCGCACGCTGCGCTTCGCGAACGTCGCGGGCGCGATCGTCGCGTCGCGCCGCGAGTGCTCGACCGCCATGCCGACGGCCGACGAGGTCGAGAACACCCTCCAGGGAGCATGACATGACCGCACTCTCCGCAGCCGACTTCGAGCGGCTCCGTGACGTCCGCGCCCACCGGCCCGACGAGATCGGCGCCGCGTTCGCCGCCCGCCGTCGCCGCGACGTGCTGCGCGGAGACGGCCGGCTCTTCATCGTGGCCGCCGACCACCCCGCGCGCGGCGCGCTCGCGGTCGGCTCCGACCAGACGGCCATGGCCGACCGCTACGAGCTCCTCGAGCGTCTCGCGATCGCGCTCGGCCGGCCCGGCGTCGACGGCGTGCTCGGCACGCCGGACATCATCGACGACCTCGCCGCGCTCGGGCTGCTCGACGACAAGGTCGTCGTCGGGTCGATGAACCGCGGCGGCCTGCGCGGTGCGGCGTTCGAGATGGACGACCGCTACGGCGCGTACGACGTCGCCACGATGGCGGCGAAGGGCATCGACTTCGCCAAGACCCTCATCCGCGTGAACCTCGGCGATCCCGCCACGGCGCCGACGCTCGAGGCCACGGCCCGCGCCGTGAACGAGGCGGCGGCCGCGCGGCTGCCGATCATGCTCGAGCCGTTCATGAGCGAGTGGCGCGACGGCCGCATCGTCAACGACCTGTCGACCGACGCGGTCATCCTCTCCGTCGCGATCGCGGCGGGGCTGGGCGCCGACAGCGCCTACACGTGGATGAAGCTGCCCGTCGTCGACGACATGGAGCGCGTCATGGCTGCCACGACCATGCCGACCCTGCTGCTGGGCGGCGACTCCGGCGCCGACCCCGATGAGACGTTCGCCGCCTGGGAGGGCGCGCTCGCCCTACCCGGCGTGCGCGGCCTCACCGTGGGCCGCACGCTCCTCTACCCGCCCGACGGCGATGTCGCGGCGGCCGTCGACACGGCCGCGCGCCTCGTGCACCGCGACATCCCCGCGTCCGTCTGACCCCGACCATCCGAAGGACACCCCATGAGCACCATCACCGACACGACGGTCATCGGCCACTGGATCGACGGCGCACCGCGAGCGTCGCAGAGCGGGCGCACCGCACCCGTCTACAACCCCGCGACCGGTGCCGTGAGCGCCGAGGTGGCGCTCGCCGACGAGAGCGAGATCGACGCCGCGATCGCGTCGGCGCAGCGCGGCTTCGAGACGTGGAGCCGGTTCTCGGTCGCGAAGCGGCAGACCGTGCTGTTCGCGTTCCGCGAGCTGCTCAACGCGCGCAAGGGCGAGCTCGCCGCGATCATCACGGCCGAGCACGGCAAGGTCCTCTCCGACGCCATGGGCGAGATCCTGCGCGGCCAGGAGGTCGTCGAGCTCGCCACCGGGTTCCCGCACCTCATCAAGGGCGCGTTCAGCGAGAACGCCTCGACGGGCATCGACGTGTACTCGATCAAGCAGCCTCTCGGCGTGGTGGGCGTGATCAGCCCGTTCAATTTCCCGGCCATGGTGCCGATGTGGTTCTTCCCCATCGCGATCGCGGCCGGCAACGCGGTCGTGCTCAAGCCGAGCGAGAAGGACCCCTCGGCGGCGCTGTGGCTCGCGCAGCTGTGGAAGGAGGCCGGGCTGCCGGACGGCGTGTTCACGGTCCTTCAGGGCGACAAGCTCGCCGTCTATGGCCTCCTCACCGACCCGCGCGTGCAGTCGGTGTCGTTCGTCGGCTCGACGCCGATCGCGCAGTACATCTACGAGACCGCGTCGAAGCACGGCAAGCGCGTGCAGGCGCTCGGCGGCGCGAAGAACCACATGCTCGTGCTGCCCGACGCCGACCTCGACCTCGTCGCCGACCAGGCGATCAACGCCGGCTACGGCGCGGCGGGGGAGCGGTGCATGGCGATCTCGGTCGTGCTCGCGGTCGAGCCGGTCGCCGACGAGCTCATCGCGAAGATCTCGGAGCGGATCGCGAAGCTCCGCATCGGCAACGGCGCCGGCGTCGACGGCGTCGAGCCCGACATGGGCCCGCTGATCACCGCGCAGCACCGCGAGAAGGTCGCCGGCTACGTCGACATCGCCGAGCAGGATGGCGCCACGATCGTCGTCGACGGGCGAGACTTCCGCGTCGAGGGGCACGAGGACGGCTTCTTCTTCGGCCCGACGCTCATCGACAAGGTGCCGACCACCTCTCGCGCGTACCAGGAGGAGATCTTCGGGCCCGTGCTCGAGGTCGTCCGCGTGCAGAGCTTCCAGGAGGGCGTCGACCTCATCAACTCCGGGCAGTTCGGCAACGGAACCGCGATCTTCACGAACGACGGCGGCGCGGCACGCCGCTTCCAGAACGAGATCCAGGTCGGCATGATCGGCATCAACGTGCCGATCCCCGTGCCGGTCGCGTACCACTCGTTCGGCGGATGGAAGCAGTCGCTGTTCGGCGACGCGAAGGCGTACGGCGTGCACGGCTTCGACTTCTTCACGCGCGAGAAGGCGGTCACGAGCCGCTGGCTCGACCCCGCGACCCACGGCGGCATCAACCTCGGCTTCCCCCAGAACGACTAGATGATGAGGCGAGCGGAGCGAGCCGCTCCCGGTCGTTGAGCGAGCGCCAGCGAGTCGAAACGCCGCGAGACGACCCCGAGAACGACGAGAAGAGAGATGGACATGACGGACCAGCGCTGGTTCCACCGCCGCGGCGCGCTCGCGCGCGACGGCTGGGAGACCGTCGTCGACGGCTCGATCGAGGGCTGGGAGCACACGGGCCTGCGGGTCGCGCAGCTCGCCGCCGGCGACGAGCTCGCGCTCGAGCCGGGCACCGAGAAGCTCGTGGTGCCGCTCGCGGGTGCGTTCGAGGTGCGCACGGGGGATGCCGCCTACGCGCTCGCGGGCCGGCGCTCCGTGTTCGACGGGCCGACGGACGTGCTCTACCTGTCGACCGCGGAGCAGGGCGTGCTGTCGGGGGAGGGGCGCGTGGCGGTCGCGACATCGCCGACCGAGAGGGTCTTCGCCACGCGCCTCATCCCCGCCGCCGACACGCCGGTCGAGCTGCGCGGCGCGGGGGCCTCGAGCCGTCAGGTCCACAACTTCGGCACGCCCCAGGCGCTCGACGCGGCGCGGTTCATCGTGTGCGAGGTCATCACCCCTGCCGAGAACTGGTCGTCGTACCCCCCGCACAAGCACGACGAGCACGTGCCGGGCCACGAGTCGCGCCTCGAGGAGATCTACTACTTCGAGACGGCTCCCGCCCGGGTCGGAGGCGCGAAGGGCACGCCGGAGGCCTCCTTCGGCATGTTCAGCACCTACTCCTCGCCCGCGGGCGAGATCGACATCAACGCGCAGGTGCGCACGGGCGACGTCGCGCTCGTGCCGTACGGCTACCACGGCCCCGCCGTCGCCGCGCCGGGCTACGACCTCTACTACCTCAACGTGATGGCCGGGCCCGACGCCGAGAGGGTCTGGCTCATCAGCGACGACCCCGGGCACGCCTGGGTGCGCGAGACCTGGGAGGGCCAGGAGCTCGACTCCCGCCTCCCCTACGAGAACAAGGAAGGCTGATCCCATGGGCAGCACCAAGCGGATGACCGTGAGCCAGGCTCTCGTCGAGTTCCTGGCGCACCAGTGGACGGTCGACGGCGACCGCCGCGAGCGCACGATCCCCGGCGTGTTCGGCATCTTCGGCCACGGCAACGTCGCAGGCGTGGGGCAGGCGCTCAAGCAGGTCCACGAGGAGCAGCCGGGCCTCATGCCGTACTACCAGGCCCGGAACGAGCAGGCCATGGTGCACCAGGCCGTCGGCTACGCGCGCATGCACCGTCGCCGTGCGACCTTCGCGTCGGCCGCTTCGGTCGGGCCGGGAGCGGCGAACATGCTCACCGGCGCGGCGCTCGCGACCTCCAACCGCCTGCCGGCTCTGCTCCTGCCCAGTGACACGTTCGCGACGCGCGTCGCCGACCCCGTGCTGCAGCAGCTCGAGCACCCCCACGACATCGGCATCCAGGTGACCGACGCCTTCCGCCCCGTGTCGCGCTTCTTCGACCGCGTGCAGCGCCCCGAGCAGCTGTACTCGATCGCGCTCGCCGCGATGCGCGTGCTCACCGACCCCGCCGAGACCGGGGCCGTCACGATCGCGCTCCCCGAGGACGTCCAGGCCGAGGCGATCGACGTGCCGCTCGCGTTCCTCCAGGACCGCGAGTGGCGCGTGCGCCGTCCGCGTCCGGATCGCGACGCGCTCGCGCTCGCCGTGCGGGCCATCCGCGGCGCGCAGCGCCCCTTCATCGTCGCCGGCGGCGGCGTGCTCTACTCCGACGCCGAGGAGCAGCTGCGCGCGCTCGTCGAGGCCACGGGCATCCCCGTGGGCACGTCGCAGGCCGGCGGCGGCGTGCTGAACTGGGACCACCCGCAGTACCTCGGCGGCGTCGGCGCCACGGGCACGCTCGCCGCGAACCGCCTCGCGGCCGAGGCGGACGTCGTCATCGGCATCGGCACCCGCTACAGCGACTTCACGACGGCGTCGCGCACGGCGTTCCAGAACCCCGACGTCGCGTTCGTGAACATCAACGTCGCGTCGTTCGACGCCTACAAGCACGGCACGCAGCTGCCGGTCGTCGCGGACGCGCGCGAGGCCCTCGTCGAGCTCCTCGCCGAGCTCGAGGGGCTCCGTGTGACCGGCGAGTACGCGGAGCGCATCGCGCGCGAGAAGGCCGCGTGGGACGCCACGGTCGACGAGGCGTTCGCCCGCTCGGGACTCGCGCTGCCGGGCCAGCCCGAGATCATCGGGGCCGTGCAGCAGGCGAGCGCCCCCGAGGACGTCGTCGTCCAGGCCGCGGGGTCGCTGCCGGGAGACCTCCACAAGCTGTGGCGCGTGCGCGACCCGCTCGGGTACCACGTCGAGTACGCCTTCTCGTGCATGGGCTACGAGATCGCCGGCGGCATCGGCGTCAAGCGCGGCGCCGTGGCCGACGGCTCGGACCGCGACGTGATCGTCATGGTGGGCGACGGGTCGTACCTCATGCTCAACACCGAGCTGGTGACGGCCGTCGCCGAGGGCATCAAGATCATCGTCGTGCTCATCCAGAACCACGGGTACGCCTCGATCGGCCACCTGTCCGAGACGGTCGGGTCGGAGCGCTTCGGCACGAAGTACCGGGCCTACGACCCGCAGGCCCGCGACTTCCAGGGCGAGGACGTCCTCCCCGTCGACCTCGCGATGAACGCGCGCAGCTACGGCATGGACGTCATCGAGATCGAGCCGACGCCCTCCGCGGTCGACGACCTCCGCGACGCGATCGCGCGCGCCAAGGCGTCCGACCGGTCGACCTTCATCCACATCAACAGCGACCCGCACATCTACGCGCCCGACGGCGCGGGATGGTGGGACGTCCCGGTCGCGCAGGTGTCGACGCTCGCATCGACCCAGGCGGCCAGGGCGGAGTACGAGCAGCAGGTCCAGGCGCAGAAGCCGCTCATCGGCTGAGCGCGGGCATCGACAGGAGACACAGCATGACCGACAGCATCCCCGACGACGCAGACATCGTCGTCCGCTCCGACGCCGGCCTGCGCATCGGCACCGCGCCGGACTCGTGGGGCGTGTGGTTCCCCGACGACCCGAAGCAGGTGCCCTGGCAGCGGTTCCTCGACGAGGTCGTCGAGGCCGGCTACACGTGGATCGAGCTGGGCCCCTACGGCTATCTGCCGACCGACCCGCACCAGCTCGAGGACGAGCTGGGCAGCCGAGGGCTCCGGCTCTCGGGCGGCACGGTCTTCACGGGATTCCACAAGAGCGACGACGAGTGGCAGCGCGCGTGGGACCAGGCCGTGAAGGTCGCCGGTCTCGCTTCGCAGCTCGGCGCCGAGCACATCGTCGTCATCCCCGACCTCTGGCGCAGCGACGCCACGAGCGAGGTGCTCGAGGCGCGCACGCTCTCCGACGAGCAGTGGGCGAAGCTCGCCGCGGGGCACGACCGGCTCGGCAAGGCGCTCCTCGAGGAGTACGGCGTCCGCCAGCAGTTCCACTCGCACGCCGACAGCCACGTCGGCACGACCCGCGAGGTGCTCCGCTTCCTCGACGAGACCGACCCGCGCTACACGAACCTGTGCCTCGATACCGGGCACTTCGCGTACTACGGCGGCGACAACCTCAAGCTCATCGAGGAGCGGCCGGACCGCATCGGGTACCTGCACCTCAAGCAGGTCGACACGTCGCTGCTCTTCGACGTGCTCAAGAACGACGTGCCGTTCGCCGAGGCGGTCAGCCAGGGCATCATGATCGAGCCGCCGCACGGCGTGCCCGACCTCGGCCCGATCATCGAGGCCGTCGCGGCGATCGACCCCGACATCTTCGCGATCGTGGAGCAGGACATGTACGGCTGCGACGTCGACACCCCGTTCCCCATCGCGAGCCGCACCCGCCAGCACATCTTCAGCTGCACGCACTTCGCGCGCCAGCACTGAGCCCCCCCAGGAGAAGACGACATGAGCCAGGACCTCCGCATCGGCGTCGTGGGCGCAGGCGCCATGGGCGCCGACCACATCGGCCGCATCACGCAGCGCATCAGCGGCGCCCGCGTCGCGGCGATCATCGAGCCCGACGCAGGGCGCGCCGCGTCCGCAGCGGGGAACGCGCCGGGGGCGCAGACCTTCACCCGCATCGAGGACGCGATCGCGGCCGACGCCGTCGACGCCGTGCTCATCGCGACGCCGGGTCAGTTCCACCTGCCCGTGCTCGAGCCGGCGCTCGCCGCGGGCCTGCCGATCCTCTGCGAGAAGCCGCTCACACCCGACTCCGAGACGTCGCGCCAGGTGCTCGAGCTCGAGCAGCGACTCGATCGGCCGCACATCCAGGTCGGCTTCATGCGCCGCTTCGACCCCGAGTACGCCCGGCTGCGCGAGCTCGTCGCCTCGGGCGAGGCAGGGGAGCTGCTCATGGTGCGCGCCGTGCACCGCAACCCGAGCGTGCCCGACAGCTACAGCCAGACGATGCTCATCACCGACTCGGTCGTGCACGAGTTCGACGTCGTGCCGTGGCTCGCCGGCTCGCCGATCGTCAGCGTCGAGGTGAAGTACCCGCGTCGCAACGACCTCTCGCCCGAGCGCCTGCGCGAGCCCATCCTCGTGCTCATCGAGCTCGAGAACGGCGTGCTCGTCGACGTCGAGATGAACGTCAGCGTGCAGTTCGGCTACCAGGTGGCGACCGAGGCCGTCTTCCAGCAGGGGATCGCCCGCATCGGCCAGCCGTCCGGGCTGCAGCTGTGGCAGGCGGGACGCGTCTCGACCGCCGAGCACGTGAGCTTCACGACGCGGTTCGCGACCGCGTACGACAACGAGATCCAGCGCTGGGTCGACGCCGTGCGCGACGGACGCCTCGTCGACGGCCCGAACGCGTGGGACGGCTACCTCGTCGCGCTCGCGTGCGAGGCCGGCGTGCGCGCGCTCGACGGCGGCGTGCAGCCGGTCGACGCACCCGCCCGCCCCGCCTTCTACGCCTGACACCGAAGGAGCACGACGATGGTCCGCATCGCCCTCGATCCGACGCCGTTCCACGACGGGCACGCGCTGCTCGAGTTCCCCGACATCGCCGCACGGCTGGGCTACACGCACCTCCAGCTCACGCCTCACGCCGACTTCTCGCCCTTCTTCCGGTACCCGAAGGCCGACGACGGCCTCGTGGCGAAGCTGAAGAAGGCCGCGAGGGATGCGGGCGTGTCGATCCCGGCCATCCTCCCGGTTCAGCGCATCTCGTGGCCCGACGAGCCGCAGCGCCAGGCGGCCGTGCGGAACTTCCGCCGGATCATCCAGCTCGCCGTCGAGCTCGAGGTGCCCGTCATCAACACCGAGTTCTCGGGCCGCCCCGAGCGTCAGGAGGACTCCGAGGCGGCGTTCTACACCTCGATGGAGGAGCTCCTGCCGATCATCGAGCGCGAGGGCCTCCGCCTCAACGTCGATCCGCACCCCGACGACTTCGTCGAGGACGGCCTCGAGGGATGGCGCGTGCTGCGGGGGCTGAACTCCTCCGCGGTCGGCTTCGTGTACGTCGCCTCGCACACGTTCCACTACGGCGACCGCGCGACGACGCTCCTGCCCGAGATCGGCGACCGCATCGGCGCCGTGTACACGGCCGACACGTTCGACCACACGCGCTCCCACGGGCTCCGCTACATCACGAACCCGCCGGGCAACGCGGTGCGCGTGCACCAGCACCTGAAGATCGGCGACGGCGACGTGAACTGGGACGAGCTCTTCACGACGCTCCGCGAGATCGGCTACCTCGACCGCGACGACGCGCTCATCGTGTCGAACGTGTTCGCCGAGGACGAGAACCGCGACGAGGTGTCGCGCTACCAGCTCGAGAAGCTGCGCGAGCTGATCGGAGCCTGACCCATGACCAAGCTGTCCATGAACGTCACGACGACCTTCTACGGCAACGTCGTCAACGACATCGCTGTCGCGAAGGCTGCCGGCTACGCCGGGATCGAGCTGCAGAGCCCCAAGCTCTACCGCTACCTCGACGCGGGCTACGCCGTCGAGTCCCTGCCTCCCCTCCTCGAGGGGATCGAGGTGTCGGGCATCGGCGCCGTCCTGGATCTCGAGCGGCGCGGCGCCGGCCGCGAGGCGCTCCTCGCCGAGGTCGAGCGGATGGCCGACATCGCCGTCGTCGTCGGCGCCCCCATCCTGCAGATGTGCACCGGGCCCGTCGACTGGGAGGTCGTGAAGGACTTCCGGGCCGGACGCCTGTCGGCCGACGACGTGCGCTATCGCGGCACGCTCGGGCTCCCCGAGAGCGATGCGCTCGACGTGGCCGCGGCGAACGTGCGCGAGGCGGCCGACATCGCAGCCGACCGCGGCCTCGACCTCTACCTCGAGCCGCTCGCCTGGTCGAACCTCAACCGGCACCGGCACTCGCTCGAGATCATCGAGCGTGCCGGCCGCGACAACGTCGGCATCGCGCTCGACACGTGGCACTACTGGACGACGGGCGACACCCTCGAGGAGGTCGCCGCGACGCCGAAGGAGCTCATCAAGGCCGCGCACATCTCCGACGGCCTCGACCTCGACCGGGAGCACGACGTGCCGGATCAGAGCGTGCACCGCAACGTCGTCATCGGCGGCGGCGCCATCCCGCTGCAGGAATGGGTCGATGCGATCAAGTCGACGGGGTACGACGGCTGGTGGGTGTCGGAGATGTTCTCCGACAAGGCCAACGAGCACGACTTCCTCGAGGTGGCCACGACCATCCGCGGGCTCCTCCACATCCTCGTTTCCTGAGAAAGCAGACCATGCAGCGATTCGCCCTCATCGGAGCCGGCTTCATCGGCTCCGTCCACGCCCAGAGCCTCGCGGCCCATCCCGGCGTCGACTTCCGCCTCGTCTTCGACGTCGACAGCGCCCGTGCCGAAGCGCTCGCCACGGCGCACGGCGCCCGCGCGGCGCGCTCGCTCGCCGAGGCCTTCGATCCCGAGCTCGTCGACGCCGTCTTCATCGCCTCGTCGACCGACACGCACGCCGAGAACCTGCGACGCGCCGCCGACGCCGGTCTCGCGGTGCTCGTCGAGAAGCCCATCGACCTCGATCTCGTGCAGGCCGCCGAGACCGTCGCGCACGTCGAGCGAGCGGGCGTCCCCGCCATGGTCGACTTCAACCGCCGGTTCGACCGCGACCACGCCGAGCTCAAGCGGCTCGTCGACGAGGGCGCCGTGGGCGAGGTCGCGCTCGTGCAGCTCACCTCGCGCGGGCCGGCGCTGCCGCCGCTCGACTACCTGCGGGTGTCCGGCGGCCAGATGCGGGACCAGACGGTGCACTTCTTCGACCTCGCGCGGTGGATCACGGGCCTCGAGCCCGTCGAGGTGCACGTCGCGGGGTCGGCGCTCGCCGACCCGCGCGTGGCCGAGATCGGCGACGTCGACACCTCGGCGGCGACGCTGAAGCTCGCCGGAGGCGCGCTCGTCCAGATCGACAGCGTGCGGCACACGGGCTACGGCTACGACGAGCGCATCGAGGTGCTGGGCTCGACGGGGATGGCCGAGTCCGGTCGCATGCGCGCCGGCGGGGTCACCCGCTTCCGCGGCACGGAGGCGGTGTCCGACGGCCTCCACGCCGGATGGTTCGAGCGCGTGCAGCCGACCTACGCCGCCGCGCTCGGCGCGTTCGTGTCGGCGCTCGAAACGGGCGCTCCCGTGCCCGTCGGCCTGCGCGACGGGCTCCGCGCGCAGGCGATCGCCGAGGCGGCGACGCGCTCGCTCGCGTCGGGGCGCAGCGAGCCCGTCGACGCCCTCGTCTGACGGCGCGACGAAAGGGGCCCGATCCGCGTCGCCTGCGGATCGGGCCCCTTCTTCGTGCACCGCGTCAGCGTCGGCGACGCCGTGTGTCCTCCTCGACGGTGCGGATGGCCTCGGTGCGGCCGCCGAGCTCCTTGAGCTCGTGGCTGAGCTCGGCGAGCTCGTCGCCGCCGGCCATCTGACGCGTGAGCTCGTCGAGGGTGACCTCGTCGCGCTTGCGGTCGAGGACGGCCTGGCCGAGCTTGAGGATGACGAAGTGGTCGCCCACGAGGTACGCGTGGTGCGGGTTGTGCGTGATGAAGACGACGCCGAGGCCCGCGTCGCGGGCCGCGGCGACGTACTTGAGCACGACGCCGGACTGCTTGACGCCGAGGGCTGCGGTGGGCTCGTCGAGGATGAGCACCTTGGCCCCGAAGTAGACGGCGCGGGCGATCGCGACGCACTGGCGCTGGCCTCCGGAGAGCTCGCTGATGGGCTGGTCGAGGTCCTTCACGACGATCCCCATCTTGCGCAGCTCGGCATCGGCGATCGCCTTCATGTCGCGGATGCTCATGCTCGCGAGCGGGAAGCGCGAGCGGACGAGCTCGGAGCCGAGGAAGAAGTTGCGCCACACCTCCATGAGGCCCACGACGGCGAGGTCCTGGTAGACCGTCGCGATGCCGTCCTCGAGCGCCTGGCGGGGGGAGTCGTAGCGGCGCTCGGCGCCCTCGACGAGGAGGGTGCCCTCGGTGTGCGGGTGGAGTCCGGCCATGATCTTGATGAGCGTGGACTTGCCCGCGCCGTTGTCGCCGAGCACGCACGCGACCTCCCCGGCGTTGACGGTGAGGTTGATGCCCTTGAGCGCTCGGATGGCGCCGTAGCTCTTGCCGACCTCGGTCATCTGGATGAGCGGCGCGCCGCCGCGGGGGCTCTCGGTCATCGTCGTCACCCGACCTTCCGTGCGGTGGAGAGCTTCTTGACATAGAGGTTCACGAGGACGGCGATGACGAGCATCGCCCCGAGGAAGGAGCGGAACCAGTTCGGGTCCCATCCGGCGTACACGATGCCGAGCGAGGTCATCCCGAAGATGAAGGCGCCGATGGCCACGCCGATGGCGTTGCCGAAGCCGCCCGTGAGGAGCGTCCCGCCGACCACCGCGGCGATGATGTAGAGGAACTCGTTGCCGACGCCGTTGCCCGCCTGGAGCGTGTTGAACCGGAACAGCGTGTGCATGCCGACGAACCAGCCGAGGAACGACACCGTCATGAACAGGCCGATCTTGACGGCGACCACGGGCACGCCCACGGCGCGGGCGGAGGCCGCGTTCCCGCCGACCGCGTAGATCCAGTTGCCGACGCGCGTGCGCTGGAGGATCCACGCGGCGAGGGCGACGAACGCGATCCAGTAGAGGACGCTGTTCCAGATCGTGATCCCGCCGATCTGGAACGACCCGGCGAAGATCGTCCGGAGGATGTCGTAGCCGTCCATCCGCGAGATGTTCGGGCTCGCCACGGCGCCGGTGACGAGCTTGGTGATGCCGAGGTTCGCACCCTGGAGGATGAAGAACGAGCCGAGCGTGATGAGGAAGCTCGGGATGCCCGTGCGCATCACGAGGTAGCCGTTGACGAAGCCGACGCCGAGGCAGAACACGAGCGAGAGGACGGCCCCGACGATGAGGTTGATGCCGAGGTAGTACGAGAAGAGCGCGTTGAAGAGCCCCGCACTCGTGACGATGACGCCGGCGGAGAGGTCGAACTCTCCGCCGATCATGAGCAGGCCGACGGCGACGGCGACGATGCCGATCGTGGAGGCCTGGTAGAGCACGGTGAAGAGCGCGTCGGCCGAGCGGAACGCGGGCGCGACGGCGAGGAAGAACACGAAGATGAGCGCCGCGGCGACCGCCGCGCCGACCTCCGGACGGGCGAGCAGGCGGTGCGACCAGCCGAGCTTCACCCGGTTCGACGCCTCCGACGGAGCGGAGGAAGCGAAACCCTGTGACATGGGTACTCCTGGTGGTGGGGGAGGGCGGGCCCTGCGGCCCGCCCTCCGCGGTGGTCAGCGGGTGTTGTTCTCGGCGAACGGGAGGATCGTGTCGATGTTCGACTCGTCGACGAACGACGGGCCCGTCAGGACGGGCTTCCCGCCGCCGATGTCGTTGCCGTTCTTCAGGTAGAGGTAGAGCGACGTGACGGCCATGTACCCCTGCACGTACGGCTGCTGGTCGATCGAGAACTCGATCTGGCCGTCCTTGATCGCCTGCGCGGCGTCGGCGTTGAGGTCGAACGTGATGAGCTTCGCCTCGCTGCCGGACTGCTCCATCGCCTTCAGCGCGTCCAGCGCGATGGGAGCGCCGAGCGTCACGATGTAGTCGATCGACGGGTCCTGCTGGAGCTTCGCCTGCAGGCTCGCCACCACGGCGGAGTCGTCGGCGCCGTTCACCTGGATGTTCTCCGTGCCCGGCACGGCGCTCTTCACGCCCGCGCAGCGCGCCTCGAGGGCCACCGAGCCGGCGGCCTGGATGACGCACAGCGGATGCGCGCCGCCGGCCTCGGCGATGCGCTCTCCCGCCGTCTGCCCGGCGAGCGTCTCGTCCGAGCCGAAGTACATGAGCGCGCCCACCTCCTGGTACTGGTCGATGCCGGAGTTGAAGCCGACGAGCGGGATGCCCGCATCGGCCGCCGCCTGCACTGACGCCGCAAGCGCGTCGGGGGTCGCGAGCGTGGTCGCGATGCCGTCGACGTCCGAGTCGATGGCGGTCTGGATGAGCTGGGCCTGCTTGTCGGCCGCCGGGTCGTTCGAGTACTGCAGCGTCGCTCCGACGTCCTTCGCGGCCTGCTCGGCGCCGGCGCGGATCTTGTCCCAGAACGTGTCTCCCGGGGTCTCGTGCGTGACCATCGAGATGACGTAGCCGGAGTCGCCGCCGCCTCCTCCGGACCCGTCATCGGCCGTGTTCTGCTGCGGCGCGCCGCCGCCGCTGCAGGCGGTCAGTGCGAGGACGGTCGCGAGGGCTCCCGCCCCCAGGAGCTTCCGAGGAGTGATCGTCGCCATGAGTGGTCCTTTCGGGAGGGCCGACCCCGTGCGCGCCCAGGGCGGCGCGCGGATGCCCGCGGACGGTCCGCGGGCGGGCAGAGGATGCCGTGCGCGGGCGGGCCGCTCTGCCCATCCGCGGTGCGTGGCCGGCGTCCTCGTCGGCACTGCGATCACTGTGGCCCGTGATCGCGCGCTTGTCAACAGATTGTCAAGACATAGTGTCATTTTCGTTATGGAAGGCAGTGACGCCGCTTGTCCGTTTGACAGGACAAAGTGACGCGCTATTATGTAAGGACAAAGGCGTCGCTCGCCGGACGAAGGAGTCACCATGGCACATGCACACGCGGAGGGCTCGAGTACGACCCTTCCCCCGCTCGTCGGAGGACCGCACCGGAAGCGGCTCGGCCTGGTCGCGCTCATCGCGACCTTCGGCGGGCTGCTCTTCGGCTACGACACCGGCGTGATCAACGGCGCACTGCGCCCCATGGCCGAGGAGCTCGGCCTGAACGCGTTCACCGAGGGCGTCGCGACCAGCTCGCTCATCTTCGCCGCCGCGATCGGCGCGATGTTCTGCGGGCGGCTCTCGGACGGCTGGGGGCGTCGCAAGACGATCATCCTGCTCGCGGTGCTCTTCTTCGCGGGTACGCTGTTCGTCGTCTTCACGCCCAACCTGCCCGTGCTCGTCATCGGCCGCATCATCCTCGGGCTCGCCGTGGGCGGCGCCTCGACGGTCGTGCCGGTCTTCCTCGCCGAGCTCGCCCCGTACGAGATCCGCGGATCGCTCGCGGGCCGCAACGAGCTCATGATCGTGACCGGGCAGCTGGCCGCCTTCGTGGTCAACGCGATCATCGGCAACACCCTCGGGCACCTCGACGGCGTGTGGCGCATCATGTTCGCGATCTGCGCCCTGCCGGCGATCGCGCTGTTCTTCGGCATGCTGCGGATGCCAGAGTCGCCCCGCTGGCTCATCGAGAAGGGCGACCGTGCGGGCGCGCTCGCGGTGCTCAAGAGCGTCCGCTCGGAGGACCGCGCCCTGGCAGAGCTCGCCGAGCTCGAGAAGGTCGCCGACGAGGAGAAGCAGGAGAGCCAGCTCGGATGGCGCGCGATCCTCGGCAACCGCAACCTCACGCGCATCCTCCTCGTGGGCATCGGCCTCGGCGTCGCCCAGCAGCTGACCGGCATCAACTCGATCATGTACTTCGGCCAGACGGTGCTCATCGAGTCGGGCTTCGACGAGAGCGCGGCGCTCATCGCCAACATCGCCCCGGGCGTCATCGCGGTGGTCGGCGGCGTCATCGCCCTCGCCATGATGGACCGGCTCGACCGTCGGAAGACGTTCGCGATCGGCCTCACCCTCACGACGTCGTGCCACCTGCTCATCGGCGTCGCGTCGACCGTGCTCGAGGTCGGCAACCCCCTGCGCCCGTGGGTCATCCTCTTCCTCGTTGTCGCCTTCGTCGGCTCGATGCAGACGTTCCTCAACATCGCGGTGTGGGTGTACCTGTCCGAGATCTTCCCGCTGCACATGCGCGGCGTCGGCATGGGCATCTCTGTCTTCATGCTGTGGGTCGTGAACGGCTTCCTGTCGCTGTACTTCCTCTCGCTCGTCGAGGCGGTCGGCATCACCGGCACGTTCTTCCTCTTCGCCGCGGTCGGGGCGCTCGCACTCCTCTTCGTCCTCACCCAGGTGCCCGAGACGCGAGGCCGCACGCTCGAGGCGCTCGAGGAGGACGTCACGACCGGCGCCATCTACACCGTCTCGAAGTCGGCCGCACGCCGCCGCTGACTCCGCGCGCCCGCAGGCCCGGTTCCCGCGAACGGGGCCGGGCCTGCGGCGTTCGCGGTGTCAGCAGCCGCAGGAGGCGCCGACGACGAGGTGCGGAGGCATGATGCGATGCACGGGCTCGCCGGTGTGGTCGAGCAGGGCCTCGACGGCGGCGGCGGCCATCTCCGTGAGCGGCTGCGCGACGGAGGTGAGCGTCGGCCAGCTGTAGGCGGCGTCGACGGACCCGTCGAACGACACGATCGCGAGATCCTCGGGCACGCGCACGCCCGCCTCGTGCGCGGCCTTGAGCACGCCGCGGCCCATCTGGTCGGAGCTCACGAAGAGCGCGCGCGGCACGCGCCCGCGCTGCAGCAGGCGGCGCATCGCCTCGTACCCGCCGTCGGGCGAGAAGGCGCCGCGCGCGATGGGGCCCGGCTCGAGCCCGAGCTCTTCGAGCGTCTCGCGCCAGCCGATCTCGCGGCCGTCCTCCTCGTCGCCCGACGTGCGCCCGATCGCGAGTCCGATCTCCTCGTAGCCATGCCCCGCCAGGTGCTCGACCGCGAGGCGCGCGCCCTGCACGAGGTCCACGCCGATCGAGTTGCGGGCGGGCACGCCAGCGCTGTGGTTGAGGAGGACGACGGGGATGTTCGAGTGCTCGAGTCCGCGCAGGTCGGGCTCGAAGACGTTGCTGCACAGGAAGATGCCGTCGACGAGCCGCGTCGTGAGGTGCTCGAGGTGCCGTCGCTCCGACTCGATGGATCCGTCGGAGCTCGACGTGAGAAGCAGGTAGCCGCGCCGCGCCGCCGCGAGCTCGACCTCGTGCGCGAGCTGCGCGAAGTACGGATTGATCGACGTGGGCACGACCATCCCGAGCATCTCGGTCGATCCGAGCCGGAGCGCACGCGCCGAGGGGTTGGGCCGGTAGCCGAGCTTCTCGATCGCGTCGCGC
This sequence comes from Microbacterium sp. KNMS, assembly GCF_053851835.1. Lineage (NCBI taxonomy): Bacteria > Bacillati > Actinomycetota > Actinomycetes > Micrococcales > Microbacteriaceae > Microbacterium > Microbacterium sp. KNMS. The sequence continues at coordinate 28,463 of NZ_JBSQBP010000025.1, read as the reverse complement.
ACGCGCGCCTCGGTGTCGGGGGACACCTTCTTGGTGCCGTTCACCACGTAGCTGACGACCGCGGGGCTCACTCCCGCGAGCCGGGCGACGTCGTTGCGCGTCGCCCGGCTCGCAGAAGCGGACGTCGAGCGCGGCACGTCAGCCATCCTAACGAGCGAGCACCTGGCCATCCGGGGCGTCGGCCGCGACCGGGGCATCGCCGAAGTCGCGGATGGCCAGGCGCTCCCCGCCGCGGAGCGCGGACTGGTGCGCGACGATGCCGGGCAGCGTGTACCGCGCGGCCTCCCATGCGTTGACCGGCGGCAGTGTGCGGTTCGCGACGGCGACGGCGAAGTCGTCGACGAGGAAGTGGTGGCTGCCCTCGTGCCCGGTCGGCTGGCCGCGCAGCTCGACCGGAAGCCGCTCGGCATCGTGGACGCGCGCGAGCCCCGAGATGAAGGCGTCCCGGAGGGCGGGATCCACGTCGGCGAGCGACGGGTCGTCGGGCGACATGCTGGGCTTCGTCTCGAGGAGCTCCGTGACGTCGGAGAAGCCCTGCTTGTCCTGCCACACGGCCGTCTCGACGAGCTGCTCGAAGCTCGCCTCCGTGCCGAAGTAGCGGAAGCGCGACTCGCGCAGGTGCGACGGGTACCCGACCCGCCGGAACTCGTTGATGCGCATGCTGCCGCCGCCGGCGAGCTCGAACAGCGCCGTGGCGTTCGAGAAGTCGTTGTCGAACATGCTGACCTCGCGGTCGAAGACGCCGTCCCCTCGGTCGTCGCGCACGCCGATGCAGCTCACGCTGACGGCGCGGCCGCCGATCGCGCCGAGCACGCCGCCGACCGAGTGCGTCGGGTAGAGCATGGGCGGGTAACTCGCGGTGCGCTTCCATTCCGCGCCGCCGCTGAACTGGTAGGCGGCGTAGAAGCCGAGGTCCATGTCGTGGACGTAGTCGCCCTCCGCGTAGAAGATGCGGCCGAAGGCGCCCTCCGCCGCGCGCTTGCGGGCGTAGACGGTCGCGGGGTTGTAGTAGCTCGTCTCGCCCATCATGTAGGTGAGCCCGGTCTCGCGCACGGCGTCGATGATCGCGGCGATCTCGTCCTCGCTGATCGCCATCGGCACGGCGGAGTACACGTGCTTGCCCGCGCGCAGCGCCTGCACGACGAGCGGCCCGTGCGTCCAGCGCTGCGTGAAGATCGCGACCGCGTCGAGGTCGCTCGCGAGCATCGCGTCGAAGTCGACGAGCGTGCCGGCGAGGTGCTCGCGCGCGACGAGCGCCTCCGCGCGCTCGGGGATGGTGTCGGTCACCCACACCTCGGAGATGAGCGGGTGCGCCTGGAACAGCTTCGCGAAGTGCCCGGAGAACTGCCCTGCGCCGACGATGCCGAGGGAGAAAGCCTGAGAGGTCATGCGGGCGAGTCTGCCACGGCGTGTGACACGAGTCAACAGCCACTTAGCTCGGCACAGTCGTTGCAATTCCGTGACGCTTGCAGCGCTTGCGGCAATCTTGGTGACTCGTGTAACCTCGCCGGCAACATCCCTCATCACAACGGAGTATGAAGATGACCACGACGACCATCGTCCTCGGGCGGCGGCGCGCTCAGCGCGACGGCGGCGTCAGGATGCGGCAAGGGCGCAGCGACCTGAAGATTGCGCTCGTCTTCGTCGCGCCGGCGCTGTTCGGGCTGATCGCGTTCTATCTCGTGCCGACCGTGCGCGGTCTGTACCTCAGCTTCACGGAATACAGCATCCTCGGCGACCCGGACTGGGTCGGCACCGCGAACTACGAGCGCCTCCTCGCCGATCCGCTCTTCTGGAACGCGCTCGTCGTGACCATCCAGTACGTCCTCATCAACATCGTGCTGCAGACTGCGGTCGCCCTCGGGCTCGCTCTGCTCATGCACCGCGTCGCGCGATCGACGCTCGTGCGAGGGATGCTGCTGATGCCCTACCTCATGGCGAACGTGATCGCGGCCCTGCTGTGGTTCTGGATGCTCGACTACAACATCGGCATCGTCAACCAGATGATCGAGTGGCTCGGACTCCCGCGAGTGGCGTTCTTCGGCGCGCAGGAGTGGGCGATCCCGACCCAGGCCCTCATCAACACCTGGCGGCACATGGGCTACGTCGCGCTGCTCATCTTCGCGGGTCTGCAGGCCATCCCGGAGACCGTCTACGAGGCCGCGAACCTCGACGGCGCGAACCCCTTCCAGCAGTTCTTCCGCATCACGCTTCCTCTGCTGCGGCCTGTGATCGCGCTCGTCCTGATCCTCACCGTCACCGGCTCGTTCCAGGTGTTCGACACCGTCGCGGTGACCACGCAGGGCGGTCCGGTCAACGCGAGCCGCGTGCTGCAGTTCTACATCTGGCAGAAGGCGTTCAGCGAACAGGAGTTCGGGTACGGCTCCGCCATCGCCGTGGTGCTCTTCCTCATCCTCGCCATCGTCGCCTTCATCCAGATGAAGGTGCTGCGCGGCAACGAGTCGGATCTGGCCTAAGGAGCCTGCGATGTCTGAAACCCGAGCTCTCCTCACTGTGCAGCGGCGGCGTGCGCCGCGGATCACCTGGCGCACCGTCGTCCCCTGGTTCTTCGTCGTGCTCGCGATCGCCGTGAGTGTCCTGCCCTTCTACTGGGTGCTCCGCACGGCGCTGTCGACGAACAGCATGCTCGCCTCGCAGTCGGCGAGCCTGCTTCCGGCCGGCTTCAACCTCGGCGCCTTTGCCCGCGTGTTCGGCCTGCAATCCTCGGCCGAGGCCATCGCGCAGGGCGGATCGGGCGCCTCGATCAGCTTCTGGACCTACCTCATGAACTCCGCCGTCTTCGCGACGGTCACGACGGCGTGCGCGGTGTTCTTCAGCGCGATGGCGGCGTACGCCTTCGCCCGACTGCGCTGGAAGGGGCGCGACAAGGTGTTCGGCCTGTTCCTCGCCACGGTGCTCGTGCCGCCGATCTTCACGGCGCTGCCGAACTTCCTTCTCGTGCGCAACCTGGGCCTGCTGAACACGATGCTGGGCCTCGTGCTGCCGTACCTCTTCATGACGCCGTTCGCGATCTTCTTCATGCGGCAGTTCTTCCTCAACATGTCGCGTGAGGTCGAGGAGGCCGCCATGCTCGACGGCGCGAAGCACTGGCGGATCTTCTTCCAGATCGTCCTGCCCAACGCAGCGGCTCCGCTGGCGACCCTCGCACTGCTGACCTTCATGACCCAGTGGAACGAGTACTTCTGGCCGCTCCTCGTGGCCTCCGACGACAGCACGCGCGTCCTGACCGTCGGCCTCGGCGTCTTCAAATCGCAGTCCCCGCAGGGCGCGCCCGACTGGTCCGGCCTCATGGCCGCGACCCTCATCTCGGCCCTGCCGGTGCTCATCCTGTTCGCGATCTTCGGCAAGCGGATCGTGAACTCCATCGGCTTCAACGGCACCAAATGACCCTTCACACCCGGAGTAAGGAGAACAAGATGAAGAAGAAGGCACTCGGAGCGATGGCGCTCGCGGGCACCACGACCCTCGCCCTGACAGGTTGCGGCGGTGGCGCGGGGGGAGGCGGCGGCGACGGCACCATCGACTACTGGCTGTGGGACGCGAATCAGCTGCCGGCCTACCAGCAGTGCGCGGAGGACTTCAACGCGGCGAACGACGACGTCCAGGTGAAGGTCACCCAGACCGGCTGGGACGACTACTGGAGCAAGATCACGAACGGGATGGCCGCCGGCACCGCGCCCGACGTCTTCACGGATCACCTCAGCAAGTACCCCGACTTCGTGAAGACCGACCAGCTGCTCCCGCTGGACGACCTCGACGTCGACACCTCGGTCTACATCGAGGGCCTCGCCGACCTCTGGGTCAGTCAGGACGACAAGCGCTACGGCTTCCCGAAGGACTGGGACACGGTCGCCCTGTTCTACAACAAGGCCATGATCGAGGAGGCCGGCATCAGCGAGGAGGAGATGGCGAGCCTCGAGTGGAACCCGGAGGACGGCGGCACGTACGAGGACGTCATCGCGAAGCTGACGATCGACAAGAACGGCGTGCGCGGCGACGAGCCCGGCTTCGACAAGGACAACGTCGAGGTGTACGGGCTGGGGCTCAACAGCTCGGGCGAGGGGATGGGGCAGACGGAGTGGTCCTTCCTCACGGCCACGCTCGGATGGACCCACACGGATGAGAACCCGTGGGGCACGTCGTACAACTACGACGCACCGGAGTTCCAGGACACCTTCGCCTGGTGGGCGTCTCTGGTCGAGAAGGGCTACATGCCGCCGCTCGAGACCACGGTCGGCGCGTCCATGCCCGACAACTTCGGCGCGAGCAAGACGGCGATCAACTCGAACGGCTCGTGGATGATCGGACAGTACACGGGCTACGAGGGCATCGAGGTCGGCATCGCGCCGACGCCGATCGGCCCGAGCGGCGAACGCGCGTCGATGTTCAACGGCCTCGCCGACTCGATCTGGGCGGGCACGGAGAACCCGGAGGGCGCGAAGAAGTGGGTCGAGTACCTCGCCTCGGCCGCGTGCCAGGACGTCGTCGCCGAGCACGCGGTCGTCTTCCCCGCGATCACGACGTCGAGCGACAAGGCCTCCGAGGCGTTCGAGGCGAAGGGTGTCGACGTCTCCTCGTTCACCGTCCACGTCGAGGAGGGCACGACGTTCCTGTTCCCGATCGGCGAGAACGCCGCGAAGATCGTCGGCATCATGAAGCCGGCCTCGGACGCGGTGCTCACGGGAGACGCGCCGGCGAGCTCGTTCACCGACGCGAACGAGCAGGTCAACGCCCTGTTCCAGTAGCCCCCCGATGACCCGCGGGGCGCGGCACGGCCGCGCCCCGCGCGTCGTCGGCACCCCGAGACACACGAAAGCGAATCGAATGAACCCCATCCATCTGCGCGCCGACGGCGTCAGCGTGCTGCTCTCCTTCCGCTCGGGCGAGGCCGAGATCGTCCACTGGGGCGCCGACCTCGGCGCGCACGTGCCGGATCTCGAGCTGCTCACCGACCCCGTGCCGCATTCGGCGCTCGACGTGCCCGTGATCGCGGGCGTCGTGCCGCAGCCGTCGTCGGGATGGCTCGGACGGCCGGGCCTGCGCGGGAGCCGCATCGACGAGGACGGGCGACCGGGGCGGGACTTCTCGCCGGCTCTGCGCGTCGTCGCGGCGGACGCGGATGGCGGGACCGCGCGGATCGTGCAGCGAGATGCGAGCGCAGGGCTGGAGGTCGCGACGCGGCTCCGCCTGCACCCGTCCGGGCTGCTCGAGGCGGCGTCCTCGGTGACGAACACCGGCGCGACCCCCTACCAGGTCGATGAGCTCGCCATCCAGCTCCCGGTGCCCGCCGAAGCGGGCGAGCTGCTCGACCTCACCGGGCGCTGGTGCCGGGAGAACCACCCGCAGCGGCAGGCCATCCGCCGCGGCACGTGGGTCCGCACAGGGCGGCACGGCCGCACCGGGCACGACTCCTCGCTGCTCGTCGCGGCGGGCACGCCGGGCTTCGGCAACCGCACGGGCGCCGTGTGGGCAGCGCACTTCGCCTGGTCGGGCGACCACGAGCAGTTCCTCGACGCGCTCGCCGACGGGCGCCAGATGATCGGCGCCGCGGAGCTGCTCGGATCGGGCGAGGTCGTGCTCGCGCCGGGAGAGGCCTACGAGACGCCCGCGCTGTACGCCGCATGGTCGGATCGCGGCCTCGACGGCGTGACGGAGCGGTTCCACCGGTGGTTCCGTGCGCGTCCGCAGCACGTCGAGGTCGACGGCGGTCGCCCCCGGCCGGTCGTGCTCAACACCTGGGAGGCGGTCTACTTCGACCACCGCATCGAGCCGCTCGTCGAGCTCGCCGCGGCGGCCGCCGAGCTCGGCGTCGAGCGCTTCGTGCTCGACGACGGATGGTTCCGCGGGCGCCGCGACGACCGTGCGGGGCTCGGCGACTGGCACGTCGACGAGGGGCTGTGGCCGGATGGCCTCACGCCGCTCATCGAGGCCGTCACGTCGCGGGGCATGGAATTCGGGCTGTGGGTCGAGCCCGAGATGGTGAACCTCGACTCCGACGTCGCGCGGGAGCATCCCGACTGGATCGTCGGACCCGACGCGCGCTCGCACGACGAGGGCGGGCGCCTGCCCGTCGAATGGCGGCATCAGCAGGTCATCGATCTCGTGAACCCCGACGCGTGGCAGTACGTCTACGACCGCATCGACGCCCTCCTCCGCGAGAACGAGATCGCGTACCTCAAGTGGGATCAGAATCGCGACCTGCGCGAGCACGGGCACGATGGGCGCCCGTCCGTGCACGCGCAGACCCTCGCGGTCTACCGCCTGTTCGCGGCGCTCAAGGAGGCCCACCCCCGTGTCGAGATCGAGTCGTGCTCGTCGGGCGGCGCGCGCATCGATCTGGGCGTCCTCGCGCACACCGACCGCGTCTGGGCGTCGGACTGCAACGACGCGCTCGAGCGCCAGACGATCCAGCGGTGGACCCAGGCGGTGCTCCCGCCCGAGCTCGTCGGCGCCCACGTCGGACCCACCCACTCCCACACGACAGGCCGCGTCCACGACATCGGGTTCCGCGTGCTCACGGCCCTCTTCGGGCACTTCGGGATCGAGTGGGACATCCGCGCTGCCTCCGAGCACGAGCGAGCGGTCCTGCGGAAGGGCATCGAGCTGTACAAGCGCTTCCGCGGCCTGATCCACTCGGGGGTCCGCGTCAACGCCGACCTCGTCGAGCCGGCGCTCGCGCTCCACGGCATCGTCGCGCAGGACCGGGGGGAGGCGCTCTTCACGGCGGTCATGCACCGGACCCCCGTCGCCGAGATGCCCGGCCGGGTGCGACTTCCGGGGCTCGACCCCGACCGGGTCTACCGCGTCGTGCCGCTCCTGCCCACGGCGGAGGACTTCCCGCGCACGACCGAGGGCGACAGCGCGAGCCCCTTCGTGCAGCACCGGGGACCGGGATGGTTCGACGAGGGGCTCACGGCGACGGGGCGCTTCCTCGACGCCGTGGGCGTGACGCTGCCGATCCTGCGCCCCGAGCAGGCGCTGCTCCTGCACGCCGCCGCGGAGTGAGGTGGGCGGACGAGGGGTTGTCCTCCCGGAGGCGAATATGAGAGAATGTCAGGACAAAGTCCTCGACCTCTCTCAGGAGTCCGCATGCCCCTCGTCCGCATCGACCACAGCGACGCCCGCACGAATCCCGCCGAGATCGCCGGCGCCGTCCACGACGCCATCGTCTCCGTCTACGGGATCCCCGAGCGCGACCGGTTCCAGGTGATCACCTCGCGCCCCGCGTCGACAATCGTCGCGGAGGATGCCGGGCTCGGCTTCGAGCGCACCGACCCCGTCGTCATCCAGATCTTCACGCAGCGGGGTCGCTCCGTCGATCAGAAGCAGCGCCTGTACGCCGCGATCGCCGCGGCGCTCGAGCCGGTCGGCGTCGCCTCGTCCGACGTCTTCATCGGGTACGTCGAGAACGGGCCGGAGGACTGGAGCTTCGGCTTCGGCCGCGCCCAGTACCTCACGGGAGAGCTCGCCGTCCCGCAGGCGTGACCCCGCGCCCGCCGCCCGGTCCTCGCGGCTAATCTGGTACGAGGAGGTGCGGTGGGACGGAACGCCGATGCGATCGCCGAGGGTCTCGCGATCGCGCATGCCGCCGCGCGGCTTGCGGTGAAGAACAGGATCCTCGTGAGCACGATCTCGCTCGACGAGGCGTTCGACGCGTCCCATTTCCTGCCGGTCGCCCGCGAGACGATCGCGGCGCTCGCCGACGAGTCCGAGCAGGCGGCGCAGGAGATCTCGAAGGCGCGGAAGGCCGCGTGGGGGCGGCACTCGCAGTCGCGCGGCACGCACGACTACCGCGACCGCGACGTGCGCAACCTCCGCCGCCGCGCCAAGCAGTACGTCGGCGTCGCGAAGGCTCTCCGCACGGAGCTCGAAGACGAGGCGCAGCTGCTCGCGCTCGTCGAGCAGTCCCGCGAGGCGGCATGGGGCGACATCGCGTCGACGCTCGACAACCGTCTGCGCGTCGAGGCGATGCGCCCCGACGAGGACCCGGACTACGCCTCGATGCGCGAGGCGCGCATGCAGGCGCTGCGCCTCGTCGACCTGCAGAAGCTCGCTGTCGAGACCAAGGAGCGCCGGTCGGAGGGCGCCTCCGCGGCGGTCGACTGACGCGACGCGCCCGGGTGGCGCGCCCCGATTTGTCCGGTGCGGCGAACGCGTTGTATGCTCATACGGTTGCTTCGGCAGCGGTGAATGCGCCCCTAGCTCAATGGATAGAGCATCTGACTACGGATCAGAAGGTTGGGGGTTCGAGTCCCTCGGGGCGCACCACACGAGAACGGCCCCCGCTTCGGCGGGGGCCGTTCTGCGTTCGGGTGGGATGACCGTGCGTCAAGGGGATCGCGGCGCTCGCCGCGCATGCGCTAGGCAGGAGGCATGCGCGAGCGCGAGATCGTCGTGGTGACCGGGGCCTCCGGGCGGATCGGGTCGGCCGTCGTGCCGCTTCTGCGTCGGGAGGGGCGCGAGCTCCGTCTCGTCGACACGGCCGAGCCGTCGGCCGCCGAGCCCGGGGAGTGGCGCGACCTCTCGATCGACGACGCGACCGGGCTGCGGGACGCGCTGTCGGGTGCGCGAGCGGTCATCCACCTCGCCGGCATCGCGTCGGAGGCGCCCTGGGGCGACCTCCTCCGCGTCAACGTCGACGGCACGCGCGTCCTGCTCGAAGCCGCGCGAGACGCAGGCGTCGGCGCCGTGCTCCTCGCGAGCTCCGTGCATGCGGCCGGGTTCCACGTTCCGGATCGCGTCGGCGAGGCGGAGCCCCTCCTGCCGCGACCCGACACCTACTACGGGGTCACGAAGGCGGCGATGGAGGCGCTCGGGAGCCTCTTCAGCGACCGCTTCGGGATGTCGATCGTCAGCGCGCGCATCTGCACCTTCCTCGAGACGCCCGACCCGGGCAGGGCCGCGGCCTCGTGGCTCTCGCCGGGTGACGCCGCCCGCCTCTTCGAGGCCGCGATCGCGCTTGCGGATGGCCGGCATCACATCGTGTGGGGAGTCTCGCGCAACGCGCCGGGATGGTTCCCGCTCGGGGCGGGCGACGAGATCGGCTACCGCCCGCAGGACGACGCCATGGCTGAGCTGCACCGGCTTGGCGTGTCGGTTCCCGATCCCGATCCGACCGATCCGATCGGAGGGCCCTTCACGCGCCCCGACCACCCGATCGGGACGCGATGGTGATCGCCGCGCCCGCGCGCAGGGCGCCTGCGGGCAGTCCGAGGGCCCACTCGGCGACATCCGTCACGTAGTGCGCGAAGGCCTCGTGGGGGAACGATCCGGCGTTGTTCGCGTACGCCCAGCGGCCGTCCACCGCGACGAAGATCCGGATGCATGCCGTCAGCGGGTCGACGTCCGGCAGATCGCCCGACGAGACGCCCTCCTCGATGAGCGCGATGAGGCGCGCGCGGTCGAGGGCCTCCTGCTCCTCGAGCGCGGCCTCGAGTGCGCTGTCGAAGCGGGACAGATGGCGCGCGTTGAGCCACAGGCGCGCGACGGCGCGCGCCTGCTCGCTCTCGGTGTAGGCCATCATGTGCGCGAGGCGCTCGAGCGGTCGCCCGTCGACGGGCACGAGGTCCTCGCGCTCGTCTGAGACCGCACGCGCGAAGGCCGCGACGACGAGCTCGTCCGCCGCGGGGAAGTAGTGGGTGATCAGGCCCGGGCGCACGCCGAGGCGCTCCGCGACCGCCCGGAGGGTGATGCGCTCGAGGCCGGCCTCGAGCGCGATCCGCGCCGCCTCGCGGACGATCTCCTCGCGGCGCTCCTCCGGCCGCTTGCGCGTGCGCACCGGCCGCTCGCTTGACACCATGAGCGCCATGCTATTGGATGTGTGACCAATAAGCCATTGGCCACATGGCCAATAGCGCACCTCGACGGAGAGGAACACCCGTGTCCGCACCCCTTCCGGCGACCGTGCCTGAGCCGGTCGACGCGCTCACCACCCCCGAGACGCGGGGGATCGAGCTCATCCGCCCGTCCGAGCGACACGGCCGCGCGCGCGACCTCTTCGCCGTCTGGGCCGCGCCGAACGTCAGCGTCCTGAACTTCACGATCGGCGCGACGATGATCCTGCTCGGTCTCGAGCTGTGGCAGGCCGTCCTCGTGATCGTCGCGGGGAGCCTCCCGTGGATCTTCCCCGGGATCATCGCGATCGCCGGACCCGCTGCCGGGACGTCCGGGTCTGTCATAACGCGCGCGCTCTACGGGGTCGTGGGCAACAAGGTGGTCGTGGCCTTCACAGGATGGCTCATCTCCGCGGTGTTCCTCGCGCTGAACTGGCTCGCGTCCTCGTTCATGGGCGCCGATCTGCTGCGCGCGTGGGGCGTCGACGATCCCGTGCTCGGCCCGGTGGCCGTCACGCTCGTCGTGTCGGCGATCACGGTGCTCGTCGCGGTGTACGGGCACGGCCTCATCCTGAGGACATACCCGGCGGTGACCGCCGTGCTGCTGGCGATCTTCCTCGTCGTCTCGGGCTTCATCCTGCCCCACGCGGACTGGGGGTACCGGGCTGCCGTGCCCCTCGAGGGCGTGCCGCTGTGGGCGTCGATCACGGTCGGCTTCACGATCCTCGCTTCGACGCCCCTGTCGTACGCGAACAGCCCCGACATGGCGCGGTACCTGCCGCGGAGCACCCGGCCGTCGCACATCGTCGCGGCGACCGCGCTCGGCGGCGCGCTGCCCTGCATCCTCTTCACCGTGGTCGGCGCGCTGCTCGCGACCGGCGTGAGCGACGCCGCGATGGCCGCGGGCATCGAGTCGGCGCTCATGGACCTGCTCCCCGCGTGGCTCGGGCCGCTCCTCGTGATCGGCGTCGTCGTCAACACGATCGCCCTCAACGGCATGACCACCTACACCTCGAGCATGGCCCTGCAGGCGGTGGGCGTGCCCATCCGCCGGATCCCGGCCGCGATCATCGTCGGCGCCATCGGCACCGCGCTCACGATCTACCTCGTCATGTCGACGAGCCTGCTCGGCGCCGTCAACCTCATGCTGCAGTTCCTCGTCATCGTCACGGGCCCGGCGATGGCGATCTTCGTCGCCGACATCGTCCTGCGGCGCAACCGCTACGACGGCGCAGACCTCTTCGACGAGGAGCGCGGCGCGCCGTTCTGGTACACGGGCGGATGGAGCGTGCCCGGCCTCACGGCGCTCGCGCTCGGGGGAGGGGCGACGGCCGCCTGCCTCTCGACCGACGTGTGGATGGGCCCGGTCTCGGCGGCGCTCGGCGGGATCGATCTCTCGGTGCCCGCCGGGATGCTCGTCGCCGCCCTCGTCTACGGCGGCCTGTCGCGCGCCGCGCGGGGCGGGCGCGCGTGAGCGGTCGGCCGACGCTCGACAGCTGGCAGGATCCGCCGCATCACCGCTGGGCGTTCACCCACCTCGGCGAGCTCATCCCGAGCGCGGAGATCTCCCGGCACCGACCGGTCGAGCGCGCGCCCGACGTGCGCCTCGACGCGCTCATGGCGCGTCTGCCCGACCTCCGGTCGAGGCTCGAGGAGACGTTCACGGATGCCTTCCTCGTCCTCCGCAGCGACGAGGTCGTCGCGGAGTACCGCCGAGCGGGCCACTCGGCAGACGACAGGCATCTGCTCATGAGCGTCTCGAAATCGCTGTGCGGGATGGTCGTGGGTGCGCTCGCGGATCGCGGCGACGTCGATCCCGCCCGCCCGATCGCCTCGTACCTGCCCGAGCTGACGGGGTCGGCGTACGACGGCGCCTCGGTGCAGGACGTGCTCGACATGCGGGTGCACGTCGAGTACGACGAGGACTACACCGACCCGCGCTCGCAGGTGCAGCGGCACGACCGAGCGGCGGGCTGGCGGCCCCGCCGAGCCGGCGACCCCGCCGACACCCGCGCCTTCCTCGTGGGCCTGCGCGGCAGCGGACGCGCGAGGCGCTTCCAGTACTGCTCGGCGAACACCGACGTGCTGGCATGGCTCGTCGAGCGGGTGTCCGGGCTGCGCTACCCCGCTGCGCTCTCCGAGCTGCTGTGGTCGCTGCTCGACGCCGATCAGGACGCCGCGATCACGGTCGACCCCACGGGCTTCGGATTCGCCAACGGCGGCGTCTCGTGCACTGCGCGCGACCTCGCGCGCGTGGGCCGCGTGCTGCTCGACGGCGGTCGTGCACCGCGCGGCCGTGTCGTGTCGGAGGAGTGGGTGAGGCGCGTCCTCGCGGGCGGCGACCCACAGGCGATGGCAGGGGAGGGGTTCGCGCGGATGTTCTCCGGCGGCTCGTACACCTGGCAGTGGTGGTGCACGGGGAACGCGCGCGGGAACGTCAGCGGCATCGGCATCCACGGGCAGAGCCTCTGGCTCGATCCGACGACGGACTCGGTGATCGTGAAGCTCTCGTCGTGGCCCGAGCCCGACAGCGCGGCGCGACATGAGGAGCAGAGCCGGCTCCTCGTCGACGTGAGCGCGGCACTCGACGATCTCGCGTGACCGGGCGCTCGGGTTCTCCTCAGGGATGTCGCTCAGGTCAGGCTATCCTTACCTGGGCGCTCGGCGCCTGAGGACCCTTCCCCGTGACCACGGGGGCCTCGAAGCAGGAGGAGACCCCTCATGGTCGTCACCCGTTCGCGCGCGCTCGCCGGCGCGCTCCTCGTGTCCGCGCTCGCGCTCGCCGGATGCGGCGCGTCGGAGGCCGTCGAGCCCGAGGAGAACGCTGCGGCCGGCGAGGGCCGCACCGCCTACCCGCTCGTCATCGAGAACTGCGGCCACGAGGTCGAGATCGATGCGCCCCCGCAGCGCGTCGTGTCGCTCGACCAGAACTCGACCGAGATCCTCCTCTCGCTCGGCCTCGAGGACCGCATGGTCGGCACGGCGTCGTGGACGGATCCGGTCCTGGAGTCGCTCGCCGCCGCGAACGAGACCGTGCCGCGGCTCGCCGACAACGCGCCCACCTACGAGGTGCTCCTGGGCGCCGACCCCGACTTCGTGACCGCGTCGTTCGGACGCCACTACACCGAGGGCGGCGTCGTGACCCGCGACCGCCTCGACGAGACCGGCGTCGCCTCGTACCTGTCGCCCACCGACTGCGATGAGGGTGAGAGCGTGAACGGCGGCGGAGCGCGCACGCAGCCCCTCACCGTCGACGCGCTGTACCAGGAGATCCGCGAGCTCGCCGAGATCTTCGACGTCGCCGAGCGCGGGGAGGCGCTCGTGGCCGACCTGCAGGAGCGGGCTGCGGCCGCGGTCGAGGGCGTCGACTTCGAGGGCCAGACCGTCGTGTTCTGGTTCGCCGACACGAAGACGCCCTACATCGCGGGCGGGCTCGGCTCCGCGTCGATGCTGGCCGACCTCACCGGCATGGAGAACGCGTTCGCCGACGAGGTCGACGACTGGCCGGCGGTCGGCTGGGAGTCGGTCGTCGACGCCGACCCCGACCTGTTCGTGCTCGGCGACCTGCAGCGCGACCGCTTCCCCGGCGACCGCCTGGACGACAAGGTCGCCTTCCTCACGGGAGACCCCCTCACGCAGACGCTCGGCGCCGTCCAGGACGAGCGGTTCATCGCGCTGCACGGCGCGGAGATGAACCCTTCCATCCGCTTCGTCGACGGGCTCGAGAAGATCCGGGCGTGGTGGGCCGCGAACCAGGACGCCCGATGACGGCGGCCGCGACGGCCGACGCGCCGACCGTCGTGCGCCCCGCGCGCGGGACCTGGTCGCGCGGGCTCGTCGTCGCGGCTCTCGCGCTCGCGGGGCTCGGGCTCGTCGCGCTCTCGGTGGGCGTCGCGGTGACGCTCGGCCCCGCCGACGTCTCGCTCGTGAACGTGCGCGACATCATCCTCAACCATCTCGGTCTCGCCGAGATCCCCGTGCGCGCGTCGGAGGACGCCATCGTGTGGGAGGAGCGCCTGCCGCGCGCCCTCGTCGCGGCCGCGTGCGGCGTGGGGCTCGGGCTGAGCGGCGCGATCCTCCAGTCCCTCCTGCGCAATCCGCTGGCCGACCCGTTCGTGCTCGGCGTCTCGTCGGGGGCGTCGACGGGGGCGGTCGCGATCGGCGTGCTCGGCGTCGGCGGCGGGGCCCTCGGCCTGTCGGGCGGTGCGTTCGCGGGCGCGCTCCTCGCCTTCGGCCTCGTGCTGCTCCTCGCGCGCTTCTCGAGCGGCGGCACCTCGGGCGTGATCCTCGCGGGCGTCGCGAGCACCCAGCTCTTCTCGGCGCTCACCTCCCTCATCGTCTTCGCGTTCGCGGACTCCGATGAGACGCGCGGGGTCATGTTCTGGCTCCTCGGGTCGCTCGAGGGCATGCGCTGGGACGACGTCGCCCTGTGCGCCGCGGCGGTGCTCGTCGGGCTCGTCATCTGCCTCGGCTCGGCGCGCGCCCTCGATGCGTTCGCGTTCGGCGAGGATGTCGCCGCCTCGCTCGGCGTGCACGTCGCCCGCACGCGGGGGCTGCTGCTCGTCATGACCGCGCTGCTCACCGCGACCCTCGTGAGCGTCGCGGGCGCGATCGGATTCGTGGGCCTCGTGCTGCCGCACGCGGCGCGCCTGCTGTTCGGGCAGCGGCATTCGCGCGTGATCCCGGCCACAGCCATCCTCGGCGCGGTCTTCATGGTGTGGGTCGACGCCGGCTCGCGCGTCGCGTTCGCGCCGACCCCGCTGCCGGTGGGCGTCGGCACGGCGATCGTGGGCGTCCCGGTGTTCGTGCTCCTGCTGCTGCGACGGAGGGGGCGCGCATGACGCTCGAGGCGGAGCGGGTCTCCTGGCGGCGCGGCGGCGCGCTCGTCGTCGACGGCGTCAGCCTGCGGCCGGAGCCCGGTCAGACGATCGGCCTGCTCGGCCCGAACGGCTCGGGCAAGTCGTCGCTCCTGCGTCTGCTGCAGGGGCTCTCCCGACCCGACGCGGGGCGCGTCACCCTCGACGGCGCCGACCTCTCGCAGCTGCGGCGCCGGGAGGTCGCCCGCGCGATCGCGACCGTGACGCAGCACGCCGAGACCGATGCCGACATCGTCGTGCGCGACGTCGTGCGGCTCGGCCGCACGCCGCACCGCCCGCTGCTCGGCGGCGAGACCGCGCACGACGAGCGGGCGATCGCCGACGCGCTCGAGCGGGTGGGCCTCGCCGACAAGGCCGATCGGCTGTGGCACGCGCTCTCGGGCGGCGAGCGTCAGCGTGCGCACATCGCGCGGGCGCTCGCCCAGGAGCCCCGCGAGCTGCTGCTCGACGAGCCGACGAACCACCTCGACATCCGCCACCAGCTCGAGCTGCTCGCGCTCGTCGCGGCGCTCCCGGTCACCGCGATCGTCGCGCTGCACGACCTCAACCTCGCCGCGATGTTCTGCGACGCCGTGCTCGTGCTGCGCGAGGGGCGCGTCGTGGCGGCGGGCGATCCTGCCGAGGTGCTCACGCCCGAGCTCATCGCCGACGTCTACGGCGTGCGCGCCGACGTGTCGCGCGACCCGGAGACGGGCCGCGCGACGGTGCTGTTCCGGCCGGGAGCGCCCGCGCCCGCGCCGGTCGGCTGAGCGCTCCCGGCTCGTCAGCGCGTCTCGCGGACCGCCTCGGCGGCGCGCCACTCCTCCCAGCCGGCGTCGCCGGCCATGAAGCGCTCGATCTCGTCCTGGGAGGCCTCGAGCTTCGGGTCGTGCTTCAGGTACGCGCGCGTCTCGCGGGCGACGAGGCCCGAGAGCACGAGCAGGCCGATGAGGTTCGGCAGCGCCATGAGGCCGTTCATCACGTCGGAGAACGAC
The DNA here is from genome assembly GCF_053851835.1 of Microbacterium sp. KNMS. Taxonomy (NCBI): domain Bacteria; kingdom Bacillati; phylum Actinomycetota; class Actinomycetes; order Micrococcales; family Microbacteriaceae; genus Microbacterium; species Microbacterium sp. KNMS. The sequence goes on along the minus strand of NZ_JBSQBP010000025.1, from coordinate 12,758 downwards.
CAGACGACGCTGAGCTCGGTCGTGCAGCCGACGAAGACGACGAGCGAGAAGACGATGCGGAACGGCAGCACGGCACGTCGGCCGAGCAGCTTCTCGATGCAGCGCTCGCCGTAGTACGACCAGCCGAGCACCGTCGAGAACGCGAACATGACGAGCGCGAGCGTGACGACCCAGTGCCCCCACTCGCCGGGGAGGCCGTGGGTGAACGCCTCGCCGGTCATGACCGACGCGGAGATCTGCGCTCCGGTGTCGTCGGTGAAGGTGTAGGCCCCGGTCGTGACGATCACGAGGCCCGTCATCGTGACCACGATGATCGTGTCGATGAACGTCTGCGTCATCGACACGAGGCCCTGTCGCACGGGGTGGCTCGTCTGGGCGGCGGCCGCGGCGATCGCGGCCGACCCCATGCCGGACTCGTTCGAGAAGATGCCGCGAGCGACGCCGAACTGGATGGCGATGATGATGACCGACCCCGCGAATCCGCCTGCCGCCGCGCTGCCCGTGAACGCGTCGCGGAAGATCGTCGCGAACGCGGCGGGCACGTCGCCGATGTTGGCGATGAGGATGTAGATCGCGCCGAGCACGTAGAACACGATCATGATCGGCACGAAGCCCGCGGTCACGCGGCCGATCGACTTGATGCCGCCCACGAGCACCGCGAAGGCGATGATCGTGAGGACGAGGCCCGTCGCCCACGTGGGGATCGAGAAGCTGCTCTCGAGGTTCGCCGCGACCGAGTTGCCCTGGGTCATGTTGCCGATGCCGAAGCACGCGAAGATCGTGAAGATCGTGAAGGCGAGCGCGAGGACCTTTCCGAACGGTCCGCGGATGCCGCGCTCGAGATACTGCTGCGGGCCGCCGTTGCGCTCGCCGGCCGCATCCGTCGTGCGGAAGCGCACGCCGAGGAACGCCTCGGTGTACTTCGACGCCATGCCCAGCAGGCCCGTGATCCACATCCAGAACAGGGCGCCGGGGCCGCCGATCGCGATGGCCGTCGCGACGCCGACGATGTTGCCCGTGCCGACCGTGGCGGCGAGCGCGGTCGTCAGCGCCTGGAACTGCGAGATGTCGCCCTCCGCACCGGCGTCCCTGCGGCGCAGCAGTCCCAGGCGGAGCGCGGGGCCGAGGCGGAGGAACTGGATGCCGCCGAGCCGGATGGTGAGGTAGAGCCCCGTCCCGAGGAGGAGCGGGATGAGCAGCCACGGGCCCCAGATGATGCCGCTGAGCTGATCGAGGAACGCCTGGATCGTGTCGAGCATTCGTGTGCCTTCCTGCCATGCGCGCCTCGTTGCGCGCTCTCCGTCGGAGGCGCGGGTGGCGCTCCTTCGCGTGATTCTAGGAGGAGAGCGCTCCCGCCCAGGCGAGGAACGCCTGCTGCGTGTCGGCGCCGAAGGAGTGCGGGCGATCGGCCCACGCCGTGTGCAGGGTGTGCTCGGCGCCCGCTCGGCGGTAGTGCGCGCGCAGACGCGCCTCGGCGTCGAGCATGCCGCGCAGGGGGAAGAGCGCGTCGCGGCGGGCGAAGCCGACGAACAGCGGGCGCGGTGCGCGTGCGGCCGCGATGTCGGGCCATTCCCCGACCCGGGCCATCCCCGGGTTCATGAGCATCCACGTGTGGCGCTGGATGTACCCGTCGAGCATCGCATCGAAGGTCGACATCATCGCGACGACCGCCGTCGCGCGCACGACCCGTTCGTCGAGCGCGCCGGCCAGGGCCGCACGGGCGCCGCCGCCCGACAGTCCCACGAGGACGACGCCGCCGGGGCGCACGTCCGCCCGGGCCGCGAGCACGCGCGCGGCGATGAGGTCGTCGCGCGCGACGAGGCCGCCCCACGACGTCCCGAGGACGCCCAGCGTCTTGGCGACGGCGTCCTCGTTCGGGCCGGCGTGCAGGTCGTAGCGCGCCGCATCGTCGAGCGCGCCGCCCCGTGCGGCGATCGCGTCGGCGGCCGCCCGCAGGGTGCGCTCGGGCATGTCCTCCCGGCGCATCCGGCGGCTGCCCCAGCCGAACGCGTCGTGCGCGAGCACGGCGAAGCCGGCGCGGGCGAACGCGTTGGCCACGGCGACGCCGTCGTACGCCTCGGCGCGGAACGCCGCCACCCGCGGCTCGTCCACGGGGCCGTCGGCGATCTTCTCCTTCCCGTGGAACTTCATCCCGCCGTGGCAGTGCAGCGCCACGATGCCCGGGAGCGGCGCGCGCTCGCCGGCCGGGCGCAGGAGCCAGGCGCGGGTGTCGGGTCCGAACCTCGTGCTCCAGCGCAGGGCCAGGCCGTCGACGCCGTCGCGCGTCCAGGTGCCCTCCTCGACGACGGGGGTCGTGTCGGGCACGGGCGGCACGCCGAGCGCCGCCGCGAGGCGGGCGGGGACGGCGCCGAGATCCACCTCCTCGGGCCGCGCGGTGAAGGGCCGGCCGAGGAGCGCATCGAGCCCCTCGAGCCCCCGGAGATCGCGGCGGGTCATGTTCGTCCTTCCCCTGGTGTCGTGCAGCACCCTACGATGGATTGAGAGTAACCGGTTTCTCAGACGGGATCCCATGACAGAGCCGACCAGCGCCGCGCGGTACCGCAACCCGATCATCGACGCCGACGTCCCTGACCCCGATGCGATCCGCGTCGGCGACGTCTACTACCTCGTCGCCTCGAGCTTCAACCGCGCGCCCGGGCTGCCCGTGCTCGCCTCGACCGACCTCGTCAACTGGGAGATCATCTCGCACGCGGTCGCCGGGAACACCCCGCAGGCGTGGTTCGCGCAGCCGCGGCACGGCGCGGGCGTCTGGGCGCCATCCATCCGCCATCACGACGGCCTCTTCCACATCGTCTACCCGGATCCGGATCAGGGCGTCTTCGTGGTGAGCGCCGCCGACGCGCGCGGGCCCTGGAGCGCGCCGCGGCTGCTCCTGCCCGGGCTCGGCGTGATCGACCCGTGCCCCCTGTGGGACGACGACGGCGCGACGTACCTCGTGCACGGGTGGGCGCGCAGCCGCGCGGGCCGCAAGAACGTCCTCAGCATCGTGCCGGTCGACGCGGCCCTCACGGCCGTCGTCGGGCCGTCGCGCGACGTCGTCGACGGCGACGCGATCGACGGATGCGTCACGCTTGAGGGTCCGAAGCTCTACAAGCGCGACGGGTGGTACTGGATCCTCGCCCCCGCGGGCGGCGTCGCGACCGGATGGCAGTACGCCTTCCGCGCGCGCGACCCGTACGGGCCCTACGAGGAGCGCGTCGTGCTCGCGCAGGGCGACACCCCCGTGAACGGGCCGCATCAGGGCGCGTGGGTCGCGTCGGCCGACGGCGCGCACTGGTTCCTCCACTTCCAGGACCGCGGGGTCTTCGGCCGCGTCCTGCATCTCCAGCCGATGCACTGGGGCGACGACGGATGGCCCGCGCTCGGCGACCAGGGCCGCCCGGTCCTCGAGCACGCGTCGCCCCACGGAGCGCCGCAGGGCCCGCGCACGCTCGCGCGCGGCGACGGCTTCCCCGACGGGCTCCCTGGCGCGCAGTGGGCGTGGCAGGCGAATCCCGACGACGGATGGCTGCTCCCGGAACCGGGATGCCTGCGGATCGTCGCGGGGGTCGACGCGGGGAATCTGCGCACGCTGCCGCGCGTGATCGGGCAGCCACTGCCGGGCATCCCGTCCACGATGGCGGTCTCCCTCTCGCTCGACGGTCCGGCCGGCACGCGCGCGGGCGCCGGCGTGCTCGGCCTCGACTACCTCTGGGCCGGGCTCCGCCGCACGGCCGAGGGCGATCGGCTCGTCGTCGCGACGCGGCATCGCGACGAGCCGGGGGAGACCGTGCGGCATGACGAGGCGGCGCCCGCGGGCTCTGTGCGGCTCGCGCTGTCGTGCGACGCCGACGGCGAGATCGCGGTCGCGGTGCGCGAGCCCGGCGGCGACCGCGCGCTCCCCGTGCGCTTCCGCGCGGCGGAGGGGCAGTGGATCGGCGCCGAGTACCTGCTGTTCGCGGCGACCGGGGCGGCCCAGCAGGCCACGGCGCGCTTCGCAGACGTCGAGATCGACGTGCGAGACGGGAGAAGATGAGCCATGGCGACGAAGCGCACCCGACGGCACCCCGTCCGGCAGACGACGATCTCCGACATCGCGGAGCTCGCGGGAGTCTCCAAGGCCACCGTGTCCCGCGTGATGAACGGCGTCCCCACGGTCGCCGAGGACATCGCCGAGCGCGTCCGCGCGGCGATCGACGAGCTCGGATACACGCCCAGCCAGACCGCGCGGTCGCTCTCCCTCGGGGTCAGCCGCACGATCGGCGTGCTCGTGCCCGACCTGTCGAACCCCATGTTCCACCAGGTCCTCCACGGGGTGCACCGGGCAGCCGCGGCCGACGGGTACCGCGTGCTCGTCGCCGACACCCTCGAGGACGAGGCCGGCGAGGCCGCATCGGCCATCGACATCCGCAACCGCACCGACGCCGTCGTCCTCATCGCGCCGCGCATGACACGACCCGAGCTGCTCGACCTGCTCCCGCGCGTGCAGCCGGTTGCGGTCGTCAACCGCACGACGGGGCGCAACGCGGCGGTCGCGCAGGTGGACTACGCGACCGGGATCCAGACCCTCGCGCAGCACCTCGTCGACCTCGGGCACGAGCGGATCGCGTTCCTCTCCGGCCCCGAGGCGTCGCGATCGAACCACGAGCGCCTGCGCGGGCTCATCGCCTTCCGCGAGGCGCACCCCGACATCGAGATCCGGGAGCTCGCGTGCGGGTCGGGCTTCGAGGACGGCTACCGCGCGTGGGACGACGTGCGCGGCAGCGGCGCGACCGCCGTGCTCGCCTTCAACGACATCGTCGCCCTCGGTCTCCTCGGCCGTCTCGACGAGGAGGGCGTGCGCGTGCCGGACGACCTCTCCGTGACGGGCTTCGACGACATCCCCTTCTCGCGGTACTCCGCGCCGCCGCTCACGACGATGACGGTCGACCTGCCCGGGGTGGGGGCGGCCGTGTGGCGCGAGCTGCACGACGAGATCGGCGGAGGCCTGCGCCGCGACCCCGTCGTGTTCACGCCGGCTCTGACCGTGCGCGCGAGCACGGGGCCCCGGCCATGATCGCCCTGCACGCGGGCGACGCGGCGGTCGCGCGGTACCGGGAGGGGCTCGACGTCGCTCCGCGCCTGTCGCCGCGCCCGTATCTCGAGGCCGTCACGCTCGGCGGCGAGGCCGTGACCGCGGTCGGGCCGGCCGATCACCTCCACCACCTGGGGGTGAGCCTCGCGATCCCCGACGTCTCGCGCGCCTCGTTCTGGGGCGGTCGCACGTTCGTCGCCGGGCGGGGCTCGACGATGCTCGACAACCACGGCGTCCAGCGCGTGCTCGCGCGGGACGCCGACGGCGACGGCGTCGAGGAGGAGCTCGCGTGGGCGGGCCCGGATGGCGCGGTGCTGCTCTCCGAGCGGCGCGCGCTGCGCGTCGCCCCCGACCGCGACGGATGGCGGATGTCGTGGCGCTCGACCCTGACCGCGGGCGCCGGCGGAGCCGAGTTCGGCAGCCCGCACACGAACGGACGCGACGGCGCGTTCTACGGCGGGATCTTCTGGCGCACGCCCTTCGCCCGCGCGCTCGCCGTGTGCGCCGACGGCGAGGGCACGGACATCGCACACGGCTCCCGTTCGCCGTGGCTCGCGATCGTCGGCGAGCGCGCGACCGTCGTCGCCGCGACGGACAGCGGGCTGCCGTGGTTCGTCCGCACCGGCGGGTACGTCGGATTCGGGCCGGCCGTCGCGACCGTGCGACGGCGCGTGCTCGCGCCATCCGAGACGCTCGAGCTCGACCTCTCCGCGGTCGTGCTCGACGGGCCGGTCGCCGCCGAGGACGCGGCGCGCATCGCGGAGCGGATCCGCACGGGGGTGAGGGCATGACCGTCGAGACGCCGCGCATCGGGATCGTGGGAATCCACGGCCACGGGGCATCGCACGTCCGCCGCGCGCTCGCGCTCGAGGAGCGCGGCGTCGCGCGCCTCGTCGCGGTCGCCGACCCGACGCCGCCCGCGCCGGGCGCGCTGCCCGCGCACGTGGTCCACGACGACGGGGCGGAGGGCATGCTCGCACGGGGCATCGTCGACGTCGCGATCATCTCGACGCCCATCCACACCCACGCCGCGATCGCGGCGGCCGCGCTCGATGCCGGGTGCGACGTGCTGCTCGAGAAGCCGCCGACCGCGACCCTCGACGAGTTCCGCGCGCTCGAGGCCCACGCCGCGGCGCGGGGCGCGCGGGTGCAGGTCGGGTTCCAGAGCCTCGGGTCGGAGGCCGTGCCGTACGTCCGCGGCCTGGTCGCCGACGGCGCGATCGGCGAGGTGCTGCGCTACGGCGCGACCGGCGCGTGGGTGCGCGACGACCGCTACTACGCGCGGGCGGCGTGGGCGGGGCGACGCCGCATGGGCGGCGTGGTCGTCGCCGACGGAGCGCTCACCAACCCGCTCGCGCACGCGTCGGCGACGGCGCTCGCGCTCGCCGGGATGCAGCGCGCCGACGACGTCGACGGCATCGCGCTCGACCTCTTCCACGCGAACGACATCGAGGCCGACGACACCTCGGTCGCGCGGTTCGCCCTGCGCGACGGGCGGACGCTCACGACGGCCGTCACGCTGTGCGCCGCGCAGCGCGAGGAGCCCTGGGTGGAGGTCGTGGGAGCGCAGGGCACGGTGCGCCTGTACTACACGCTCGACGTCGTGCAGCTTGTGCGCGGCGACGGGCATCCGCCCGTCACGCGCGCGTTCGGCCGCGCGCCGCTCCTCGAGAACCTGCTCGACGCCCGCGCGGGCCGCGCGCCGCTCGCCGTGCCCCTCGCGGAGACCGGCGCGTTCATGCGCCTCGTCGACGCCGTGATGGCCGCTCCCGAGCCGCGCGCGATCCCCGCCGAGCACTGGACCGAGGCCGTCGACGACGCCGGCCGTCACCGCGTCGTCCGGGGCGTGGAGGCCGCGCTGCACGACGCCCTGCGCACGCAGCGGACGTTCACCGAGCTCGGCGCGCCCTTCATTTGTTGACAGCCCCGCTATATGGCACGATGGCTCCTGAATGGAGAGGAGACGCCATGACCTCGACGCTGCGGGTGGCACTCATCGGACACGCCTTCATGGGCCGTGCACACGCTCACGCCTGGAGGACCGCACCGCGGTTCTTCGACCTCCCGGCCCGACCCGAGCTGGCCGTCGTCGTCGGCCGCTCAGCCGAGCGCGCGGAGAGCGCCGCGCACGAGCTCGGAGCCGCGGAGTGGTCGGACGACTGGCGCGCCGTCATCGCGCGCGATGACATCGACATCGTCGACGTCTGCGCGCCGGGCGACGTGCACGCCGAGGTGTCGATCGCGGCGCTCGCCGCGGGCAAGCACGTGCTGTGCGAGAAGCCGCTCGCCCGCACGCTGCCGGAGGCCGAGCGGATGGCCGAGGCCGCGCGCAGCGCGCCCGCGGGCACGCGCGCGATGTGCGGCTTCAGCTACCGCCGCACGCCCGCGCTCGCCTACGCGAAGCGCCTCGTCGCGGACGGCCGCCTCGGCACCATCCGCCACGTGCGCGCGCAGTACCTCCAGGACTGGCTGACCGACGCCGACGCGCCCCTCACGTGGCGCCTCGACAAGGAGATCGCCGGGTCCGGAACGCTGGGCGACATCGGAGCGCACATCATCGACACCGCGCAGTGGCTCCTCGACGAGCCGCTCGAGGCGGTCTCCGCGCAGCTGCGCACGTTCGTCGCCGAGCGCCCGGTGCTCTCGGAGCAGCGCGGTCTCGGCGGACGCGCGGCGGCCGACGCCGAGCGCGGCCCCGTCACGGTCGACGACGCCGTCGCGTTCACCGCGTCGTTCGCGAGCGGAGCCCTCGGCGTGTTCGAGGCCACGCGCTTCGCGCTCGGGCACCGCAACGCGAACCGCATCGAGATCAACGGCGACCGCGGATCGATCGCCTTCGACTTCGAGCGGATGAACGAGCTCGAGTTCTACGACGCGGCCGACGCCGACGGCGAGCAGGGCTTCCGCCGCATCCTCGTGACCGAGCCGACCCATCCGTATGTCGACGCGTGGTGGCCCGCCGGCCACGGCCTCGGCTACGAGCACCTCTTCACGCACCAGGTCGTCGACCTCGTCACCGCCATCGCCGAGGAGCGCGACCCGTCGCCGAGCTTCGACGAGGCGCTCAGCGTGCAGCGCGTCCTCGATGCGGTCGAGCGCAGCGCAGCGTCCGACGCCGTCCTCACGCAGGTCGGGGGAGGCGCGTGACCCGGGCACTCGTCGTCCGCGGCGGATGGGACGGGCACAAGCCCGTCGAGTCGACGGACCTCTTCCTCCCCTTCCTCGAGGAGCGCGGCTACGACGTCCGCGTCGAGGAGTCGACCGCGGTCTACGCCGATGCCGACGCGATGGCGCAGACCGACCTCATCCTGCAGAGCGTCACGATGTCGACGATCGAGCCCGAGGAGCTCAAGGGGCTCATCGCCGCGGTGCGCGCGGGCACGGGCCTCGCCGGATGGCACGGCGGGATCGCGGACTCGTTCCGGAACAGCTCGGACTACCTGCAGCTCGTCGGCGGCCAGTTCGCGACCCACCCGAGCAAGGAGCCCGGCGAGCTCGTCGGCGACGCGAGCGACAACTACCTGCCGTACACGGTCGAGATCACCGAGCTCGGCCGCACGCACCCGATCACCGCCGGCATCGACGACTTCGCGCTCGAGACCGAGCAGTACTGGGTGCTGCACGACGAGCTGAACGACGTGCTCGCGACCACGACGCACCCCGTGCGCCCGTGGCATCCGTGGCACCGGCCGATCACGTCGCCCGCGGTCTGGACGCGGCAGTGGGGCGAGGGGCGGATCTTCGTCGCCACGCCCGGCCACAGCCCGGACGTCCTGCAGGACGAGAACGTCCGCACGATCATCGAGAGGGGCCTGGTGTGGGCGACGCGCACGGCGTAGGCATCGTCGGACTCGGTAACATCTCGCGGCAATACCTCGACGCGCTCGCGGGTCATCCCGAGATCCGCATCGTCGCCGTCGCCGACCTGTCGGAGGAGCGCGCGGCCGCGGTCGCCGCGGAGACCGGCGCGGAGGCGGTTCCGGCCGCCGAGCTCGTGCGGCACCCCGCGGTGCAGACGGTGCTCAACCTGACGATCCCGGCCGCGCACGCCGAGATCGCGCACGCCGCGATCGAGGCCGGCCGGGCCGTGTACGGCGAGAAGCCGCTCGCGGTCTCGGTCGACGAGGGGCGGGGGATCGTCGAGGCCGGCGCGCGCTCCGGCGTCGCGGTCGGCTCCGCACCAGACACGGTGCTCGGCACGGGCGTGCAGACGGCCCGCCGCGCGGTCGACGACGGCCTCATCGGGCGACCCGTCGCGGCGTCGGCGACGATGATCACGGCCGGCCACGAGCGCTGGCATCCGAACCCCGACTTCTACTACCAGCCGGGCGGCGGCCCGATGCTCGACATGGGCCCCTACTACGTCTCGGCGCTCGTGACGCTGCTGGGGCCGGTCGTCGCGGTGAGCGGTGCGGCATCGCGCCTCCGCTCCGAGCGCGTGATCGGATCCGGTCCGCGCGCGGGCGAGACCATCCCGGTCGACGTCGACACGCACGTGACGGGCATCCTCGAGCACGCGAACGGCGCGATCTCGACGATCGTGACGAGCTTCGACGGCACGACGACGACCGCGTCGCCGATCGAGGTGCACGGCACCGACGGCACGCTCCTCGTGCCCGACCCCAACCGGTTCGACGGCGACGTCGTGCTGCACCGGCCGGGCGCCGAGCCCGAGACGCTCGCCGTCTCGGGCGGCTACGACGGGGCAGGACGCGGCGTCGGCCTCGTCGACTTCGTGCGGACCGCGCCCGGGGTCGAGCCGCGCGCGGGCGGCGCGATGGCGCTCCACGTGCTCGACATCATGACCGGCATCCTGCGCGCGGCCGAGCAGGGCGGGCGCATCGAGCTCACCACGACCACCGCGCGCCCCGACGCCGTTCCCTTCACCGCGCGGGAGGACTGGCACAGCTGATCCGCAGGGTCAAGCTCCCGGGACTCGCGCGCGGCGTCCGGCAGGATGGTGACGACGCGTTCGCGACGACAGGGGGAGCACGATGTTCAGACGACGCACGCCTCAGGCGCCGGCGCCCGCGCCGGTCGTGACCGATGGCCGCACGCCGCGCCGGCTGTGGTCCGACGGGTTCGGCACGCTCGCGACGCGCGCGGTGCAGATCATCGCGGTGGTCATCCTCGCCGCGGGGCTCGTCTACGCGTCGCAGACGCTGTCGGTCGTCGTCATCCCCGTGCTCCTCGCGCTGATCTTCGCGTGCGCGTTCGAGCCCCTCATGGGGTGGCTGCGGCCGCGGCTCGGGCCGTCGTTCTCGACGGCGATCGTGCTCCTCGCGATCGTGCTCATCATCGGCGGACTCGGATGGGCGATGGTCTCGGCCGTGCGCAGCCAGTGGAGCGAGCTGTACGCGCAGGCGCAGGAGGGCTTCCTCCAGGTGGTCGCGTGGGTCAACACGCTGCCGTTCGCGCCCGACCAGGCGCAGATCGACGAGTGGATCGCGTCGGTGACCGACTTCTTCACGAGCGCGCAGTTCGGCTCTGGCGCGGTCGCCGGGGTCGGCGCCGTCGCGAACTTCGTGACGGGCTTCGTGCTCATGGTCGTCGTGCTGTTCTTCTTCCTCAAGGACGGCCCGCAGATCTGGTCCTTCCTCACGCGGCCGTTCGAGGGCGAGTGGTACGCGCGCGTGCAGCGCGCGGGAGCCAAGTCGGTGGACACGTTCGGCGCCTACGTGCGCGGAACGGCGGCCGTCGCCGCGGTGGACGCGATCGGCATCGGCATCGGGCTCTTCGTGCTCGGCGTGCCGCTCGCCTTCCCGCTGACGATCCTCGTGTTCCTCCTCGCGTTCATCCCCATCGTCGGCGCGACGGTCGCGGGCATCCTCGCCTCGCTCGTGGCGCTCGTGGCGAACGGCCCGATCGTCGCGATCATCGTCATCGCGATCGTCGTGGTCGTGAACCAGCTCGAGGGCAACCTGCTGCAGCCCATCCTCATGGGGCGGGCGCTCAAGCTGCACTCGCTCGTCGTCCTGATCGCGCTGGCCATCGGAACCGTGCTGGGCGGCATCCTCGGTGCGATCCTCGCCGCGCCGTTCGCCGCGGTCGTGTGGGGCATCGTGCAGGTCTGGGACGGACCGGCCACGCCCGCGCGCTGGGCGCGGCGGAAGGACCGGACGGTCGGCGCGCGGGCGTGAGCGCGCTCAGCGCGCCGTCGCGGCGTCGATGAGCACCTCGGCCGCAGCGCGCGCCTGAGCCGCGACTTGCGGGTCGCCCGAGATGGCGGCCGTGCTCTGCGCGCCCTCCGCGAGGATCGAGAGCTGCGCCGCGAGGGCCGCGGGGGCGCCCGACGCCGCCACGAGCGCCGCCATGTGCTCCTGGAACGACGCCTTGTGCTCGCGGACGATGCGGGCGACCTCGGGATGCGTTCCGCCGAGCTCGCCGAAGGCGTTGATGAACGCGCAGCCCCGGAAGTCCCCCGTGCAGAACCAGTCCTCGAGATAGCGGTAGACCGCGAGCAGGCGCTCGCGCGGATCGTCGCCGGCGGCGGCGATCGCCCCGTCGAGCGCCGACTCCCACTGGCGATGCCGACGGTCGAGCACGGCCGCGACGATGTCGTTCTTGGCGGGGAAGAGCGCGTACAGGCGCCGCAGCGACACGCCGGCCGCCGAGCGCAGCTCGTCCATGCCGACAGCCGCGTATCCCTTGCGGTAGTAGAGCTCCTCGGCCGCGGCGAGGATGCGCTCGCGTGCTTCTTCCTCGGTCATGTGCCCAGTCTACTTGACACGAGAACGATCGTTCTCTAGCGTGGATCTCACCAGCGAGAACGACCGTTCTCGGGGATCGAGAGGAAGAGATCATGGGCTACATCACCGTCGGCGACGAGAACAGCACCCCGGTCGAGCTGTACTACGAGGACCACGGGTCCGGGCAGCCGGTCGTGCTCATCCACGGCTATCCCCTGAACGGGCACAGCTGGGAGCGCCAGACGCGCGAGCTGCTCGCGCAGGGCTATCGCGTCATCACCTACGACCGCCGAGGGTTCGGCCAGTCGTCGAAGGTCGGGGCGGGCTACGACTACGACACCTTCGCTGCCGACCTGAACACGGTGCTCGAGACGCTCGACCTGCGCGACGTCGTGCTCGTGGGCTTCTCGATGGGCACGGGCGAGCTCGCGCGCTACGTGGCCCGCTACGGGCACGAGCGCGTCGCGAAGCTCGCGTTCCTCGCGTCGCTCGAGCCGTTCCTCGTCGCCCGCGACGACAACCCCGAGGGCGTTCCGCAGGACGTGTTCGACGGGATCGCGGCCGCCGCGAAGGGCGACCGCTTCGCGTGGTTCACGCAGTTCTACCGCGACTTCTACAACCTCGACGAGAACCTCGGATCCCGGATCAGCCAGGAGGCCGTGACCGCCAGCTGGAACGTCGCGATCGGCAGCGCTCCGGTCGCGGCGTACGCGGTCGTGCCCGCGTGGATCGAGGACTTCCGCGGCGACGTCGAGGCCGTCCGCGCCGCGGGCAAGCCGACGCTCATCCTGCACGGCACGAAGGATCAGATCCTCCCGATCGACGCGACCGCCCGCCGGTTCCACGAGGCCGTCCCCGAGGCGGACTACGTCGAGGTCGAGGGCGCTCCGCACGGCCTGCTCTGGACGCACGCAGACGAGGTCAACGCGGCGCTCAAGGACTTCCTCGCGAAGTAGCCCGCACGCGACGACGGCCCGCCCCGATCGGGGCGGGCC
>NZ_JBSQBP010000024.1:0-71661 GCF_053851835.1 Microbacterium sp. KNMS | reverse complement strand
GTCCGTGATGACATCTCGCGACACGACTCAAGAATCACCCAAAGGCTCCACACCCACATTCAGCAACACGGCCTAGCTGACGCTCGATAATCACAGGCCCGTGACCTCGCCGCGCACCCGCTTCTCGTACCGCCGGCACGGCACCGTGACGGTGCCGTCCGAGGTCTCCGCCTCGTAGGGGAACTCGCCCGCGTCGTCCCACCCGGCGCGCGCGTAGAACGCACGGGCACGGTCGTTGCCCGCGACCACGGCCAGCCACGCGCGCTCGTGCCCCGCATCCGCGACGACCCGCTCGGCGCGCGCCAGCAGCGCGGCCGCGACGCCCGTGCCGCGTGCCGCCGCGTCGACGTACACCTGCTCGACCTCGTCGCCCACGACCACGACGAAGCCGACGACCTCCGCGTCGCGCTCGGCGACCCACGTGTGCTCGAGCCGCGACGCCACGCGCTCCGGGTAGCTGTCCTCACCCCGGTAGGCGTACAGCTCGCGCGGCACCCGGCCATCGTGCCCGTCGAACCATCCCGTGTACCAGATGCGCGCGATGCGCTCGGCGTCCGTCCGCGCCGCTCGGCGGACCACGGCGCTCTCATCACGTGTCTGCACGATGCCGATCCTGCCAGGCCAAGCGCCGATGACGGTTCGGAGCCCGGTGCTCCCGTCGGATGACGGCGTATGGGCGCCGCGACCGCGACGGATGCTCGCGCGAGCCGCGTTTTCGCTCCGGCCGGTGGATGCCTCTACTGTGCTGAGCGCGACGGGTGCGCGCCCGACGCGCGCTCGACGGTGAGGAGAATCCCATGACCCCCATGAACCGTTCCGGCAGCACCCACGATGTCGTGGTCATCGGCGAGAGCCTGATCGACATTGTCCGGTCCGGCGACGGCTCGCACGCGGAGATCGTCGGCGGCTCGCCCGCGAACGTCGCACTCGGCCTCGGGAGGCTGGGCGGAAGCCCGCAGCTCGTCACGGCCCTCGGCGAGGACGGTCGCGGCCGGCGGATCGCGAGGCACCTGGAAGCGTCGGGCGTGGCCATCCACCCGGGCTCGTGGTCACTCGAACGCACCGCGACGGCGGCCGCGACGGTCGGCCCCGACGGCAGCGCCGCGTACGAGTTCGACATCCCCTGGCAGGTGCCGCAGGACATCCGCTTCGACGGGGCGCACATCGTTCACACAGGGTCCATTGCGGCGTTCGTCGAGCCGGGCGCCGTGACGGTGAGGGATGCGATCGCGCGCGCGGCGACGCACGCCATCGTGACCTTCGACCCGAATATCCGGCCGACTCTCGTGGGAGACCACGGTGCCGCGGTGGAGCAGGTGCTGCGCCTGGCTCGGCACGCGCACGTGGTGAAGCTGAGCGACGAGGACGCCGCGTGGCTCTGGCCCAATAGGGCGCCCGAGCAGGTCGCCGACATGCTGCTGGAGAACGGACCATCCCTCGTGGCGATCACGCTCGGCGGGGAGGGCGCGATCGCCGCCACCCGTTCCGCGCGTGCGGCCGTCGCCGCTCCGGCGGTCGAGGTTGTCGACACGGTGGGTGCCGGCGACACGTTCATGGCGGCCCTGATCCACCGCGTCGCGGCCGACCGGTCGCTCGTCGCGCACCCGAGCGAGGGAGTGCTCGAGCAGGCGCTGGTCTTCGCCACGACCGCCGCCGCCATCACCGTGCAGCGCACCGGAGCCGACCTCCCCGACGCATCCGACGTGAGCGCCGCACTGAGCCGGCGGTTCGGCTCCCGATGAGGGGCTCGCGCACGCGAAGGTAACGGTTCCGCAACGGCATTTTGCGTCAACGCGTTTGACCCTCATAGCGTCGAATCAATCGTTTGACGCATCTGATCAAACGATTGATGCCGAAGGAGTCGTCGTGATCACGTTGAAGGACCTGGCCGCCGCGGTGGGCGTATCCGCCTCTTCGGTGTCGCTGGTGCTCAACGACCGCCACGAGGGTCGCGTCAACGAGCAGACCGCAGCGCGCATCCGGCGCGCGGCTGACGACATGGGCTACATCCCGAATCAGCTTGCCCGCGGACTGAAGACGAAGCGCACGCACACGATCGGCGTACTGAGCGACCGAGTCGCGAGCGTGCCCTTCGCCGGACGGATGCTGGAGGGCGTGCAGGGCGCCGCATGGGAGTCGGGCTACCTGGCGATGATCATCGACACAGCGAACCGCGCCGCACTGCTGGAGCAGTCGTCGCGCTCGTTGCTGCAGCGCGACATCGACGGACTCATCGTTGCCGCCGAGTTCCACCGTGCCGTCGACCTCCCCGTCGTGCCGCCGACGATCCCCACCGTCGTCCTGGATGGCTTCCCAACGGGCGATGGTCTGGCCGACGGGGTCGTCCCCGACGAGCGGGGCGGGGCCTTCGCCGCGACAGCTCATCTGGCCGAGGCAGGTCACCGGCGGATCGCATTCTGCAACGTCGGCGACGATGCTTACGTCGCGTCGGCCCTCCGGCACGCGGGTTACCTCGAGGCACTCGGCGCACACGGCATCGCTTGTGATCCTGACCTGGTCCTCACGCTCGGTGACACGGCCACGGCTTCGGCATACGGGCCAGTGCGCGAACTGCTGGAGCGCCCGGGCCGCCCGACCGCGGTCTTCTGCTTCTCGGATCAGATCGCATTCGCGGTCTACCAGGCCGCCGGCGACCTGGGCCTGCGCATTCCCGAGGACGTGTCCGTCGTGGGGTTCGATGATCAGCGCTTCATCGCCGATGCCCTCCGCCCGGGCCTGACGACCGTCCGGCTGCCCCATCACGACATGGGGGCGTGGGCCGCCAGGCGTGTCATCGACCGCCTCCACGGTGACGTCAGCGGCCCGCACAGCATCGAGACCCTCCCCTGCCCGCTCGTCATGAGGGCATCCGTAGGGCCCCCGCCCGCGTAGAACCTGCCGTCCGCACCCCACACGTCCGGCCGCACACCGTGTGCGCTCGGTGTCCGTCGTGCCCGCGCGCCGGACTGTCTGAGAAGAGGAGAGAAATGAGAGTGACCACGCGCAACACGCTGCGCGCCGTCGTCGGCACCGCCGCCGCGACGGCCGTCGCGATCTCGCTGGCCGGATGCGCCGGCTCCGACGCAGGACAGGGAGGCGACAAGACCTTCACGATCCTGCAGTACGAGAACCCGGAGACGGCCCAGGGGCAGGGCTGGCAGCTCGCCCTTGAGCTCTTCAAGAAGAAGCACCCGGACGTCGAGGTCGACTTCCAGACGACGAGCTTCGACGCCGCACGCCAGAACGCGAAGATCACGCTCACCGGCGGCGACGTGCCCGACGTCATCGAGTTCAACAAGGGCAATGCCGACGGCGGGCAGCTCGCAGCGCAGGGCCTGCTCACCCCGCTGACGGATGTGGCGCAGGAGCGCGGCTGGGACAAGAAGATCACCGGCGCGATGCAGGCCTTCGCCCAGTACGACGAGCAGGGGCTCGCGGGGTCGGGCGACTGGTACGGCGTCCCGAACATCGGCGAGTACGTGATGTTCTACTACAACAAGGAGCTGTTCGCCGAGGCGGGCATCACCGAGGAGCCCACCGACCTCGACGAGTTCGAGGCCGCGATGGACAAGCTCCTCGCCGCGGGCATCACGCCGATCTCCTCCTCCGCCGCGACCAGCCAGGGCTTCAACCAGATGTGGGTCTGGTACTCGCTCGTCTCGGCGGGCGCCGACCGGACCTCGATCGACGACTTCATGTTCCTCCGCGAGCCCGTAGACTTCTCGGCCAGCCCGTGGAGTGACGCCGCGGAGCGGTTCCAGGAGTGGATCGACAAGGGCTACGTCGGCACCGAGCTGGGCGGGCTGAACTTCGAGCAGGCCACCGTGAACTTCCTCAGCGGCGACAAGGCGATGCTGATCTGGAACCAGGGCGAGTTCGCGCGCATCCGCGAGCAGGCCGACTTCGACTGGGGTTACTTCACCCTGCCGGGCGCCAACATGCAGATGGGCTCGAGCGGGCACCTCTGGGGCGTGCCCGCCAACGCCACGAACAAGGAGCTGGCGTACGACTGGATCGACATCACGCTGAGCGAAGAGGTGCAGAACAAGATCGGCCAGCTGGGCGGCCTGCCGTTGGCGGGTGACGCCTCGACGATCGAGGACGAGCTCACGCGTGAGTACACCGAGCGCTTCAACGAGCTGCTCGACGCCGACACCCTGAGCTTCTACCCGGACTACCCGGTGCCCGGATTCCTCGACTTCATCCAGTCGGGGATGCAGGCGATGTCGAACGGCAACATGACCGCCGACGAGTGGACCGCCGAGCTCCAGAAGTTCTACGACGAGGGCCGCGACGTCGCTCTCGCCGGCTGAATCCGTGGGGGCCCGCCCCGCGGGCCCCCACCTCCCCGGAGGACACACCATGGCTGCACGCCTCAGAAGCCCTCGCCGCTCGCTCGAGCACCGCGGCGCCTACTGGCTCTATCTGCTCCCCCTCGCCGCAGGGTTCGTCATCGTCGTCGCGGCCCCGTTCGCGATGAACGTCTACACCAGCCTGTTCCACTGGAAGGGCGGCCAGGCGCCCATGCGGTGGGCCGGGCTGGACAACTACCTCACACTGTTCACCGACGAGACCTTCTGGCGGTCGTTCCAGAACAGCGTGGCGATGATCGTCGCGATCACGGTCATCCCGACGATCATCGGCATCCTCCTCGCAGCGCTGCTGTTCGACTACCTCGGGCGCCGGTTCGGCGACCGAGCCATCGCCGTGCTCCGCGCGACGTACTACCTGCCGCAGATCCTGCCGATCGCCGTCGCCGGCTTCATCTGGTCGACGATCCTGAACACGCAGCAGGGCTCGCTCAGCCTCATGCTGCGCAGCCTCGGCATCCAGGATCCGCCGGACTGGCTCGGCGATCCCGGCATCGCCGTCTACAGCGTCATGCTCATGCTGGTGTGGCTGCAGATCGGCTACCCCGTCGTCATCTTCATGTCGGCGCTGCAGCGCGTCGATCCGGAGCTCTACGAGGCGGCGGAGCTCGACGGCGCCGGCTGGTGGCGGCGGTTCCAGGCGATCACGATCCCTCAGATCCGACCCGAGATCTTCGTCGTGGTGCTCACCGCCACGATCGCCGCGCTGAAGGTCTTCGCGCCGATTCTCATCCTGACCGGCGGCGGCCCGGAGAACTCCACGGTCGTTCCGTCCTACTACGCCTACCGCAGCTTCTTCGAACTCTCTCGCGTCGGCTACGGCTCGACCATCGCCACCGTGATGTCGCTCGTCATCTTCATCGTCGCCGCGGTGATGCTCACCTGGCAGCATCGCGAAACCCGGAAGGAGCCCCGCTGATGTCGGCAACGCTCGCCCCCGCTCCGCGATCGAGCCGCAGAAGGCGGACGCCGCTGAACTGGCTCATGCTGGCGCTCGCCGTGACGGTGGCCGTCCTGATGGCCGCACCCTTCCTGCTGCTCGTGCTGAACGCGTTCAAGACCGGCGCCGACTACAGCACGAACGGCCCCCTGGCGTGGCCGACCACCTTCACGTTCGAGGCGTTCACGAGCTATCTGAGCCGGGTCGACTTCCCTCGCGCCCTGTGGAACTCCGTGCTGAGCTCGACCGTGATCGCCTTCGCCGGCACCGCGCTGGCGCTGCTCGCGTCCTACGCGATCGGGATCGGCCGGATCCGCGCCAACACCGCCATCACAGCGCTGCTGCTCGTCGCGACGATGGTGCCGCACGAGGCCCTGATCTATCCGCTCTTCTACGGAGCGCAGGCGACCGGGCTGCTGAACTCCATCTGGTCGATCGTCGTCGTGTTCATCGTGCTCTGGGCCGCCTACGGCACGTACATCCTCTCGAGCGTGATGTCGACCTTCCCGCGGGAGGTGCTCGAGGCTGCTGCGATCGACGGAGCGGGACGCTGGCGCATCCTGTGGACCGTGGTGTTCCCGATCGTCCGTCCCACCCTCACCGTGCTCGTGGTGTTCACCTTCATCTGGTCGTGGAACGAGTTCTACATCCCGCTGATCCTGCTCGGCGATCCGGCGTCGCAGACGGTGCCCATCGCGCTGTCCACCCTCCGCGGCCAGCACTCCATCGACATCACGGTCGTCAACGCCGGCTCGCTGCTGTCTCTTATCCCGACCCTCGTGTTCTTCCTCATCTTCCAGCGCACGATCAGCCGCGGCGTGACCGCGGGCGCTGTCAAATGACCCTCATCCCACCGAGAACGAAAGAGGCTTCATGCCGATCCAGTGGAACTCCCTCCGCAACGACGGGACGCGCCGCAGTCGCGCCATCAACGCAGAGAACCCGACGGGAGCGCCCGGCTCCGCCGGCACCGCCAGCTCGCACCTCGGCCCTGGCCGGAAGGGCAGCGCGTGGTACGCCCTGCCTGCCGGCGACACCGTGACGCTCGCCCAGATCGACGGGCCCGGGGTGATCCGGCACATCTGGATCACGGTGACCGACAAGACGCCGTCGGGGCCGTTCGTGCTGCGCGACCTCGTCCTGCGGGCGTACTGGGACGGCTCAGAGCACCCCTCCGTCGAGGTGCCCCTGGGCGACTTCTTCTGCAACGGATTCGGCGAGCGCGCCCTCGTCACGTCGGAGCCGATCGTGGTCGCCCCCACGGGAGGCATGAACTCCTACTTCGCGATGCCGTTCCGCACCGGCGCGCGCATCGAGCTGAGCAGCGAGCACGGCGAGGACCTCGGCCACGTGTTCTTCCAGATCGACTACACGACCGGCGACGACTTCGACGAGTGGCCGGGGTACTTCCACGCGCAGTGGCGTCGCAGCAACGGATCCACCGCGCCGGGCGAGGATCACGTCATCCTGGACGGCGTCGAAGGCAGCGGCACCTACGTCGGCACCTACGTCGCCCTCGCGTCGCTGCAGCGCTACTGGTGGGGCGAGGGCGAGGTGAAGTTCTTCGTGGACGGCGACACCGATCTGCCCACGCTGTGCAGCACGGGGCTGGAGGACTACGCCGGCGGCGCATGGGCGTTCCAGGACGCCCTGCGCGCCGACCCGGAGCCGCGTGCGCTCACGTTCTCGGCACCGTACTTCGGATACCCCTTCAGCAGTGCGACGGACACGACGCGAGCGTCGGAGTTCACGACCGCGATGATGCCCATGCACGGCCTGTACCGCTGGCACCTTCCCGACCCGATCTACTTCCAGGAGCGGCTCCGCGTCACGGTTCAGCAGATCGGCACCTGGGACCACGGGCTGTTCGAGCGGTCCGATGACATCTCCACGACGGCGTACTGGTACCAGAGCACGGTCAACCGGGCCTTCGCGCCCCTTCCGGCAGCACGCGAGCGCACCCCCCGCTGACCCGCCCCCCGGCGTGTGCCGAGGCGGGACACGTCCCCCTCGGCACACGCCGTTCACGCGGCGCTGCCGCCCGCCGGCGACGCCGGAGGGTTCACGCGGCGCGGCCGGCGCGGCGGCCGAAGACGGCTCCGGCCGCCAGTCCGGAGCCGCCGGGGTAGTTGCCGCTGAACAGCCCGCCGAGCATCTCGCCACAGGCGAACAGGCCCGGGATCGGCGACCCGTCCGCGCGGAGTACGCGCCCGTCGATGTCGCCGCGCAGGCCACCGAAGGTGAAGGTGATCCCACATGTCACCGGGTAGGCGCAGAACGGCGGCTTCTCCAGCGGAGAGGCCCAGTTCGATTTGGGCGGCTGCACCTCGGCCCTCCGGCCGTCCCGCACCGTCGGATCGAGCGGCATCGATCTGTCGATCGAGGCGTTGAACGCTTCCACCGTCGCCGTGAAGGCCTGCGCCGGCAGCCCGGCCTCCCTCGCGAGTCCCTCCAGCGAGTCCGAGGTGTGGACGCCGATTCCCGGCATGTCGTACTCCTCGGTGCGCAGCATCGGCCGTGTTCCAGCTCCCGAACCGATCGGGCAGGTCTCGCCACGCCGATCCCGTGCGGAACCGCCACGCGGTCGCCTCGACCACTGTGCGCCGATCCACCGGAGGACGGCCCCGTGTCCTCGCCGGCGGGAACACGTCCCGGATCAGCTCCCAGACCTCGTCCGTGATGACATCTCGCGACACGACTCAAGAATCACCCAAAGGCTCCACACCCACATTCAGCAACACGGCCTAGAACAGGTCCTCGAGCTCGACGCGCTCACCCGTCGCATCGGCGATCGCGAGACGCGCGGCGAACCAGCCGGCCATGCCGTGCACGCCCGGGCCGGGCGGGGTCGACGCCGAAGCGAGGTAGACGCCCTTCATCGGGGTGCGCCACGGCGAGGTGGAGAGGACGGGGCGGCCGATCAGCTGCCGGAACGTCACGGCGCCGCCGGCGAAGTCGCCGCCCACGGCCGACGGGTTGTACACGGCGAACTCGGTGGCGGTCGTGGCGCGCGACGCGAGGATGCGGTCGCGGAAGCCGGGTGCGAAGCGCTCGATCTGCCGCGTCACCGTCTCGGTCGCGTCGACGCTCGACCCCGGCGGCACGTGGATGTACGTCCACAGCACGCTCTTGCCCTTCGGAGCGCGCGTGGGGTCCAGGATGGACGGCTGGGCGGCGAGCACGAACGGCCGCTCGGGCACGCGCCCGCGGGCGACGGCGTTCTCGCCCGCCTCGATCTCGGCGCGGGTTCCGCCGATGTGCACGGTGGGGGAGAGGTGCACATCGGGGTGCGCCCACGGCACGGGCCCGTCGAGCGCGAAGTCGACCTTCGAGGCCCCCGGCCCGTACCGGAATCGGCGGATGGCCGCGGCCCAGGAGCCGTGCGCGTCGGGATGCGTGAGCGCGAGACGCGGCGAGGTGTCGAGGACGAGGACGTCGCCGCGCGCCGGGTCGCCCCAGTCGAGCGCGGACAGATCGTCGACCCGGTGACCCGTCTCGATCCGGCCGCCGTGCGCGCGCAGATCCTCCGCGAGAGCGTCGGGGATGGCCTGGGCGCCGCCGACGGGGAATCCCCAGCCCCCGGCATGCGCCTGGGAGGCGAGCAGCAGCCCTGCGGCCGACGCGGCGACCGAGGGCAGAGCGGTGTTCGCGTGCGCGATCACGCCCGTGAGGAGCGCGTGCGCCTCCTCGCTGCGGAACGAGTGCCGGCCGAGCGGTGAGCCGAGCTCGAGTGCCCTGAGCCCGAAGCGCACGAAGGTCACCGGATGGCGCGGCACCCGCAGCATCTGATTGCCGGTCACGTCGGCGACCGCGTCGATGTGGCGCGCGAGCGGGCGGAGCATCGCATTCCACGCCCTGCGGTCGACCCCGAGTCCGTCGGCGGTCCGCGCGATGTCGCGCCAGGCGATCGCGGCGCGGCCGCCGTCGAGCGGATGCGCGTACGACGCGTCGGGGACGAGCCACCCGACCTTCTCGCGCATGCCGAACGCGTCGAAGAAGGGCGAGGTGAACGCGGCCGGATGCACGGCAGAGCACACGTCGTGACGGAACCCCGGGAGCGTGAGCTCGGCCGTGCGGGTTCCGCCGCCGATCCCGGAGTGCGCCTCGATCACGGTGACGTCGAAGCCGGCCCGCGCGAGCGCCACCGCGGCGGAGAGCCCGTTCGGTCCGCTGCCCACCACCGTCGCGCGCCGAGTCGTCATAGGCCCATCCTGCCAGGGGCCCGCGACGGCCGGGCCGCCGAGGTCAGACGAACGCGCTCATCCCGGTGAGGTCGCGGCCGAGCAGCAGCGCCTGGACGCTCTCGGTGCCCTCGTAGGTGTGGATCGCCTCGACGTCGGCGAGATGCTGCATGACGACGTTCTCGAGGAGGATGCCGTTCCCGCCGAGCATGTCGCGAGCCGTCCGGGCGACATCGCGCGCCGTCCGCGTGCAGTGGTACTTCGCGAGCGACGCCTGCGTCGCGCGCATCCCGCCAGCCGCCTCGAGGTCGGCGAGGCGGCGCAGGAACAGCTGCATCGAGGTGAGCTGGGCGAGCATCTGCGTCAGGCGCTCCTGCACCATCTGGAAGCGCGCGAGCGGGCGGCCGAACTGCTCGCGCTGCGTCGCGTACGAGAGGGCGGCCTCGAAGCAGGCCGTCGCGTGCCCGAGCGCCGACCAGGCGACCCCCGAGCGGGTCGCGAAGAGCACCGTCGTCGCGTCCTTGAACGAGTGCGCGCCCGGGAGCACGGCGTCGGCCGGCACCCGCACGTCGTCGAGGCGGATGTGGGCCTGATGGATGGCGCGCAGCGCGACCTTGCCCGCGATGACGTCGGCGGCATAGCCCGGCGCATCCTGCTCCACGAGGAAGCACCGGACCGCGCCATGGTCGGGGTCGCCTTCGTCATCCACGCGCGCCCAGACGAATGTGATGCCGCCCGATGCGCCGTTGCCGATCCACTTCTTGGCGCCGCGCAGCACCCACCCGTCGCCGTCTCGACGCGCGACGGTCTCGAGCGACGTCGAATCCGATCCGTGATCGGGCTCCGTCAGCGCGAAGGAGCCGAGCACCTCGCCCGTCTGCAGCAGCCCGAGCCAGCGCTCCTGCTGCGCCTCGCTGCCGAACAGCGCGAGCGTGCGGAGGGCGAGCCCGCCCTGGACGGCGAGGATCGTTCCGAGCGAGCCGTCGTGCCGAGACATCTCCATGTTGACCAGCCCCGCGGCCAGCGGCGACAGGCGGGGGATGGCCGGATGATCGATGCCGTCCGCGTAGAGGCCGGCGGCTCCCAGCTCAGGCAGGACCTCGAGCGGATACTCCGCGCGCTCCCACGCCTCGCGCATGCGGGGAGCGAGGCGCTGCCCGATCTCGCGCGCGCGGGACCAGACCTCGCGGTCTTCGCCCGAGACATCCGAGAACACCGCGTAGTAGTCGATGTCCAGAACCTTCGCGACGTCGTACGTCGACACCTTCTCGCCGGGGAGGAGCTCCGTTGCCATGGCGACAGGCTAGGCAGGGGCCCCGCCCGGGATCATCTAAGCTGGAGGAAGTCTTCAAAAAGGAGCAGAGATGTTCATCGTCGCTTTGGTTCTCTTCCTCGGCGGGCTGGCGCTGTTCGGCGTCGCCTTCATGGTGCCGGCGTTCCAGGCCCTGGTGTTCGCGGCGGGCATCCTGCTCGTGTGCCTCGCCATGGCCCTGCCCATGCACACCAAGGCGAGGTAGCACCGCCCTACCTCCGCGTGCAGGCGGCTCCGGATGATCCGGGGCCGCCTTCTTCATGCCCGCTCGCGCCGCTCACCGGGAGGCCCGCAGGGAGCGGTCACCGCGCGGTAGTAGGCTTGAGCATCGGTCGAGATCTCTCGACGTCGAGACGTTTCCACGCGTCTTGTCCCGTGGCCCCATCGAAGGAATGCAACGTGGATCTGTACGAGTACCAGGCTCGAGACCTTTTTGAGAAGTACGAGGTGCCGGTGCTCGCCGGCATCGTCGCGGACACCCCCGAGGAGGTGAAGGCGGCAGCCGAGAAGATCGGCGGCGTCGTGGTGGTCAAGGCCCAGGTCAAGACCGGCGGGCGCGGGAAGGCCGGCGGCGTCAAGGTCGCGAAGACCCCGGACGAGGCGTACGAGGCCGCGAAGGCCATCCTCGGCCTCGACATCAAGGGCCACATCGTCAAGCGCGTGATGGTCGCGCAGGGCGCCGACATCGCGCGCGAATTCTACTTCTCGGTCCTCCTCGACCGCGCCAACCGCTCCTACCTGTCGCTCGCGAGCGTCGAGGGCGGCATGGAGATCGAGCAGCTCGCCGTCGAGAAGCCGGAGGCGCTCGCGCGCGTCGAGGTGAACCCGCTGCGCGGCATCGACAAGGAGAAGGCCGGCGAGATCGCCCGCGCGGGCGGCTGGGACGAGGAGCTCGTCGAGAAGGTCGCCGACGTGTTCGTCAAGCTCTACGAGGTCTACAAGACCGAGGGTGCGACGCTCGTCGAGGTGAACCCGCTCGTGCTCACCGGCGCCGGCGACATCGTCGCCCTCGACGGCAAGGTCTCGCTCGACGACAACGCGAGCGAGGTGCGCCACCCCGAGCACGAGGAGCTCGAGGACAAGGAGGCGGCCGACCCGCTCGAGGCGAAGGCCAAGGCGAACGGCCTCAACTACGTCAAGCTCGACGGCCAGGTCGGCATCATCGGCAACGGCGCGGGCCTCGTCATGTCGACGCTCGACGTCGTCGCGTACGCGGGCGAGAAGCACGGCGGCGTGAAGCCCGCCAACTTCCTCGACATCGGCGGCGGCGCGAACGCGCAGGTCATGGCCAACGGCCTCGACGTCATCCTCGGCGACGAGCAGGTCAAGAGCGTCTTCGTCAACGTCTTCGGCGGCATCACGTCGTGCGTCGCCGTGGCGGAGGGCATCGTGAAGGCCCTCGAGATCCTCGGGGACCACGCCACCAAGCCGCTCGTGGTGCGCCTCGACGGCAACCAGGTCGAAGAGGGCCGCGCGATCCTGCAGGGGGCCAACCACCCGCTGGTCACGCTCGCGGCCGGCATGGACGAGGGCGCCGACAAGGCCGCCGAGCTGGCGAACGCCTGAGCCGGGAAAGGGACTAGAGACATGTCGATCTACCTCAACAAGGACTCCAAGGTCATCGTCCAGGGCATCACGGGCGGCGAGGGCACCAAGCACACCGCCCTCATGCTCAAGGCCGGCACGAACATCGTCGGCGGCGTGAACGCCCGCAAGGCAGGCACCACCGTCACGCACGAGAAGCCCGGCGAGGGCGAGGTCGAGCTCCCCGTCTTCGGATCGGTCGCCGAGGCGATCGAGAAGACCGGCGCCGACGTGTCGATCGCGTTCGTGCCGCCCGCGTTCACGAAGGACGCCATGGTCGAGGCCATCGACGCCGAGATCCCCCTCCTCGTCGTGATCACCGAGGGCGTGCCCGTCGGCGACACCGCGGAGGCGTGGGCGTACGCGATCGAGAAGGGCAACAAGACCCGCATCATCGGCCCGAACTGCCCCGGCATCATCACGCCGGGCGAGTCGCTCGTCGGCATCACGCCCGCGAACATCACGGGCAAGGGCCCGATCGGCCTCGTCTCGAAGTCGGGCACGCTGACCTACCAGATGATGTTCGAGCTGCGCGACCTCGGCTTCTCGACGGCCATCGGCATCGGCGGCGACCCCGTCATCGGCACGACGCACATCGACGCCCTCGAGGCGTTCGAGGCCGACCCCGAGACGAAGGCGATCGTCATGATCGGCGAGATCGGCGGCGACGCCGAGGAGCGCGCGGCCGAGTTCATCAAGGCGAACGTCACGAAGCCGGTCGTCGGCTACGTCGCGGGCTTCACCGCCCCCGAGGGCAAGACGATGGGCCACGCGGGCGCGATCGTGTCCGGCTCGGCCGGCACCGCGCAGGCGAAGAAGGAGGCCCTCGAGGCCGCCGGCGTCAAGGTCGGGAAGACCCCGAGCGAGACGGCCGCCCTCATGCGCGAGATCATCGAGTCCCTCTAAGACTCAGCGAGCGCAGCGAGCCGCTCCCGGTCGTTGAGCGATGCTTCGGCTCGGTCGCTGCGCTCCCTCGCTCAGCACGGGTCTCCGCGAGTCGAAACGCAGCGAGTCGAAACGCGAGCCGCCCCCGGGATCATCCCGGGGGCGGCTCGCTGCATTCAGTCGTCGACGCGGTTGCCCTGCGCGTCCCAGTGCTCGGCGACCTTCTTCGAGGGCTGCACGCGCGGCGGCTCGCCGGGCATCTTCGGGAAGTCGGGCGGGAACGGCAGCTCGCCGAGGCCGTCGGCGAGGTCGCGCTCCCACCACTCGAGGAGCGTGTCGATGCGGGCGGGCGCATCGCCGAACGCGGCCCACGGGTCGCCGACCTCCTCGAGGCGCCGGGGCACGGTGCGCACGGTGAGCGCGAGCGGATCGACCTCGTCGAGCTCGTCCCAGGAGAGCGGCGTCGACACGGTCGCCTGCGGGAGCGCCCGCGGGCTGTAGGCGCCCGCCATCGTGCGGTCGCGGTTGGCCTGGTTGAAGTCGATGAAGACGCGCTCCCCGCGCTCCTCCTTCCACCAGCTCATCGTCACGCGCGACGGATGGCGCCGCTCGAGCTCGCGCCCCGCGGCGATCACCGCGTGGCGCACCTCGAGGAACTCCCAGCGAGGCTCGATGGGGCAGAAGAGGTGGATCCCGCGGCTGCCGCTCGTCTTGATCCACGACGTGAGGCCGGCTTCGTCGAGCACCTCGTGCATCGCGTGCGCCGCGAAGACGACGTCGGCGAAGTCGGTGCCGGGCTGCGGGTCGAGGTCGATCCGCAGCTCGACGGGATGGTCGGGGTCGCTCGCGAGAGACGCCCACGGGTGGAACACGACGGTGTTCATCTGCGCGGCCCACACGGCCGACGCCGGCTCGGTGAGGACGAGCTGGGGATGGCGCCTGCCGCTGTTGTACGTCACGGGCACCGACTCGACGTAGGCGGGTGCGCCCTTGGGCGGGTTCTTCGAGAAGAAGCTCTCGCCGTCGACGGACCCGGGGAAGCGCTCGAGCGACACGGGCCGATGGCCGCTGTGGGCGAGGAACGGGCCCGACACCGCGATGAGGTACTCCGCGAGGTCGCGCTTGGTCACCCCGGCCTCGGGCCACACGACGCGCCCCGGGCTCGACAGGCTCACCTCGCGGTCGCCATCCGGTCCGGGGATCGTGAGGGTGACGCGCTCGGAGGCCACGGCGCGCCTACTCGCCGAAGCCCGACGCGACGAGGTCGCGGATGGCCGAGATCGCGCGCTCCGCGTCGGGCCCGTCGGCGGTCACGTCGATCGTGTCGCCCTTGCGGGCGCCGAGCGCCATGAGTCCGACGAGGCTGCGCCCGTCGACGGCGGGCTTCGTGGCGGTGCCGATCCGGACGACCGCGTCGAGGCCGCGCAGGGCGCCCGCGAGCGCGGCCGCCGGCCGCGCATGGAGCCCGATCTCGTTCGTCAGCAGGAACGACTCCGAGCGCCCCGTGGGCTTCTCCTCAGCGGGGACGGACTCGCCCTCCACACCGAGGTGCCGCAGCTTGGCGTCGAGGGCGCGGCGCGCCTCGCGCTCGACCTCGACGAGGTCGCCGCCCGCGCCGGCTCGCGCCACCGCGGCGACGAGGCCCTCCACGAGCGGAGCCGCAGCGAGTCGCACCGGCCCCTCGGCGGCGCCCGCGAGATCGAAGGCGAGCTCGGCGCTGAGGATGGCCGATCCGAGGTCCGTGAAGACGAGGGTGCCGTCGGGCGAGGCGACCGACTCGATCGCCCGCGCGATGAGCGCGGCATCCGTGCCCATCCCGCCCTCCGCCGTTCCGGCCGCGACGGCGATCCGGGGCGCCACAGGGCCGGCCATCTCGCTCGCGAGCGCGACAGCCGCCTCCGCGAGGGCGACGCTGTGCGAGACCACGACGAAGCCGATCATGCCGAGACCTCCTCCGCCGCCGCGGCGAGCGCCTCGAACAGGAGCGCGGTCGAGACCGAACCGGGGTCGAGGTGCCCCGCGCTGCGTTCGCCGAGATAGCTCGCGCGTCCCTTGCGCGCGACGAGCGGCTCGGTCGCGTCGCTTCCCGCTCGCGCGGCTTGCGCGGCCGAGCGTGCGGCGGAGACGAGGTCGGACGCGTCGGCCTCGAACGCGTCGACCGCCGGGGTCATCGCGTCGATCATCGTCTTGTCGCCCGGCTCCGCCTTGCCCCGTGACACGACGCCCTCGAGGCCCGCGCGCAGCGCGGCGGCGAGCGCGGGGCCATCGAGCTCGGCGCCGTCGCCGCCGCTCGCGCCGAAGCGCAGGAAGAAGGTGCCGTACAGCGGGCCGCTCGCACCGCCCACGGTCGAGACGAGCGCCATCCCCACCGCCTTCCCGAACTCGCCGACGGTCGTGGGCGTGGCCGACTCGAGCTTCGCGACGGCCGCCGCGGTGCCGCGCGCCATGTTCGCACCGTGGTCGGCGTCGCCGATCGCGGAGTCGAGCGCCGTCAGCCGCTCCTGCTCGTCCGAGACGCGATCGCGGAAGAGCGCGACCCAGCGTCCGAGCGCTGCGATGTCGAACGCCATCCGATCACCGCCCCCAGCGCAGGCCGGGCGTCTCGACGGGCGCGTCCCACAGACGCAGCATCTCGTCGTCGGCGCGCAGGAGCGTGAGCGAGCATCCCGCCATGTCGAGCGACGTGATGTAGTCGCCCACGAGGGTGCGTGCGACGCGCACGCCCGCCTTCTCGAGCAGCTTCGCGACCTCGCCGTACATGAGGTAGAGCTCGAGAAGCGGGGAGCCGCCCATGCCGTTCAGCATCGCGATCACCGGCCCGCCCGCCGCGTCGAAGTCGTGGAGGATCGGGTCGACGAGCATCTCGGCGATCTCCGGTGCGGGCGCGACCTTCACGCGGCGTCGCCCGGGCTCGCCGTGGATGCCGATGCCGATCTCCATCTCGTCGTCGGGCAGGTCGAACGTGGGCTTGCCCGCCGCGGGCACCGTGCAGCTCGTGAGCGCCATGCCCATCGAGCGTCCCTGCGCCGACACCGCCTCCGCGATCCGCACGACCTCGTCGAGCGGCGCGCCCTCCTCGGCGGCAGCGCCCACGATCTTCTCGAGGAGCACCGTGAGGCCGACCCCACGGCGCCCGGCGGTGTAGAGCGAGTCCTCCACCGCGACGTCATCGTGCACGAGGACCGACGCGACCTCCGCCTCCGCGAGCTCGGCCGCCATCTCGAAGTTCATGACGTCGCCGGTGTAGTTCTTCACGATGTGCAGCACGCCCGCGCCGCGATCGACCGCGCTCGTGGCCGCCAGCACCTGGTCGGGGGTGGGGGAGGTGAACACCTCGCCCGCGCACGCCGCGTCGAGCATCCCGTAGCCGACGTAGCCGCCGTGCAGCGGCTCATGTCCTGATCCGCCACCCGAGACGAGCGCCACCTTGCCCGCGTCCTTGGGCGTCGCGCGGAGGACGACCCGGTTCTCGTGGTCCACGCGGAGCTGCGGCAGGGCCGCCTCCATGCCGACCAGGGCATCTGTGACGACCGCCGCGGTGTCGCCGATCAGCTTCTTCATCGCCTGCTCCTCCGAGCCCATCCGGACATCCCTGCTCCCTCGCGTCGATGCCAGCGCCAGCCGTGTACGCCTCACTATCGGCAGGACGATCGCGGGGTGTCAAGGGGAGGGGACGGATGTGCATGCGGATGGCCGGAGCCGATGGCCCGACGGGATCGTAGGCTCGGAGCATGCCGCTTCAGGGAGAGTACGCACCGAGCACATCCGAATGGGCACGTCAGCAGGCCGAGGCCTACGAGGCGTCGAACGGCGCCGAGGCCTCCGTCCTGCCGGGCACGTCCTGGCCGATCGTCGTCGTGACGAACGTCGGCGCCCGCAGCGGGAAGCTGCACAAGACGGCCCTCATGCGCGTCGAGCACAAGGGCGTCTACGCGCTCGTCGCCTCGAAGGGCGGGGCGCCGAAGCCGCCCGCGTGGTACTTCAACATCGCCGCGCACCCGCACGTCGAGCTGCAGGACGGCGCCGTGAAGCGCGACTACCTCGCGCGCGAGCTCGACGTCGACAGCGACGAGTACGCCCAGTGGTGGGAGCGCGCCGTCGCGGCGTACCCGCCGTACGCCGAGTACCAGGAGCGCACGGAGCGCCGGATCGCGGTCTTCGTCCTCGAGCCGATCGCGGCGTAGGGCGGCCCCGGCGCGGGTCCGGGGATCTCCCGGGGCCCGCGGGTAGGGTCGTGACGCCATGCATCGGATCCTCATCGCCCTGCTCGCCGCGTTCGACGCGCTCGTGGCGGCGCTGGTCGGCCTCGCCGTCGTCCTCGCGCCGCTGACGCTCCTGTGGACGTTCACGTTCGGCCTGACGGCCGACTGGGCCGGCCTGTGGCCGACGACGGCGCGGATCTGGCAGCTCGGCAACCTCGTCCCGCTGTCGCTCGGATTCGACGAGGACGCCGTCGTCGCGCTCGGCCTGCCCGACGAGGCGTCCTCCTTCACGCTGACCCTCGCTCCGCTCGCGTTCGCGGTCTTCGCGGCGTTCTTCGCGGCCCGATCCGGCCGGCGCGCGGTCCGCTCGGGCGCCGGAGCGGTGGGCGTCCTCGCGGGCATCGCGATGACCGCGATCATCGCGGTGGTCGTCCTCGCGACCTCGGGGAGCGAGCTCGCACGCGTCGAGGCCTGGCAGGCTGTGCTCCTGCCGACCGCCGTCTACGCGGTCGGGGCGGTCGCCGGCGCGTGGGCCGAGGGCTGGAGCGAGGGCGACGGCGGCCTCGCGGACCTCGTGCACGAGCGGGTCGACGGATGGTCGTCGAAGTGGCGCGAGGTCCCCACGCTCGCGGTGCGCGGCGGCGCCGTCGCCCTCGCTGCCGTCGTCGGCGCGGCCGCGCTCGCGGTCGTCGTCGCCGTGCTCGTCCGCGCGGACGCCGTCGTCGCCCTCTTCGAGCAGGCGCAGGTCGACGCGCTCGGCGCGACCGCCGTCGCGCTCGCGCAGGTCGCGTACCTGCCGACGCTCATCGGCTGGGGGGTGTCCTGGATCGCGGGGCCGGGCTTCGCGGTCGGCGCGGCGACCACGGTCTCGCCGGCCGGCACGCAGCTCGGCGTCGTGCCCGGCATCCCGATGCTCGGCCTCCTCCCTGAGCAGGGCTCGGGATGGCTGCTGCTCGTCGCGCTCCTGCCCGTCGCGGCGGGCGCGCTGGCCGGGTGGCACGTGCGCTCGGCGCTCGCGGCGGAGTGGGAGATCGAACGCCCCGAGGACGACGACCATCCCTCACCGCACGAGCCCGTGTCGCCTCGCGTCGTGCTCGCGATCGCGATCGCCGTCATCGCGGGAGCCGGGGCGGCCGGCATCGCGGCCCTCTCATCGGGATCCATCGGCCCGGGTCGGCTCGCGACCGTCGGCCCCGATCCCGGTCCCGTCGCCCTCGCGGTGGGCCTCGAGGTGCTCGTCGGCGCGGCCATCCTGCTCCTCTCGCCCCGCCCGCACGGGCATGCCGCCGCGACAGCGGACGGGGCGGCCGCGCTCGCCGACGGGGACGAACTCGCGCGCCGGTAGACTGGCCGCGTGCTCTCGGTCGCCGTCCTCATCTCTGGCACCGGTTCGAATCTCCGCGCCCTCCTCGAAGCCGCGAGCGAACCCGGATTCCCCGCTCGGATCGTCGCCGTCGGCGCCGACCGCGACGCGGCGGGCCTCGCCCACGCCGAGGAGTTCGGCATCCCGACCTTCACGGTCCCGTATCGCGACCATCCGTCGCGCGAGGCCTGGGGCGCCGCGCTGGCCGAGGAGCTGCGCCGCATCGGCGCGGATCTCATCGTGCTGAGCGGCCTCATGCGCCTGCTGCCCTCCGCGCTCGTCGACGAGTTCGCGCCGCGCATGATCAACACGCACCCCGCCTTCCTCCCCGAGTTCCCGGGCGCGCACGGCGTGCGCGACGCGCTCGCCGCGGGCGTCGAGGAGACCGGGGCGAGCGTCATCATCGTCGACAACGGCGTGGACAGCGGGCCGATCCTCGCGCAGGAGCGCGTGCCCGTGCTCCCGGGCGACGACGAGGCCGCGCTGCACGAGCGCATCAAGCCCGTCGAGCGCCGCCTGCTCATCGACGTCGTCCGCGGGATCGCCGCGGGCGAGATCGATCTCGAGAACCCCTCGCGCTGACCCGAACCCCGAACCCCGACAAGGAGTCCTCATGGCCGGCCCCCGCCACGACCACTCGCTCTACCGCGACCGCGATGTCGTCCCGATCCGGCGCGCGCTCGTGTCGGTCAGCGACAAGACCGATCTCCTGAAGCTCGCCGAGGCGCTCGCGGCCGCGGGCGTCGAGATCGTCTCGACGGGCTCGACCGCGTCGACCATCCGCGACGCGGGCTTCGACGTGACCGACGTCGCGAGCGTGACGGGCTTCCCCGAGTCGCTCGACGGACGCGTGAAGACGCTGCACCCGGGCGTGCACGCGGGCCTCCTCGCCGACCTCCGCCTCGAGCACCACGAGCAGCAGCTCGGCGATCTCGGCATCTCGCCGTTCGAGCTCGTCGTGGTGAACCTCTACCCGTTCGTGGAGACCGTCCGCTCGGGCGCCGCGGGCGACGACGTCGTCGAGCAGATCGACATCGGAGGGCCCGCGATGGTCCGCGCGTCGGCGAAGAACTTCGCGAACGTCGCGATCGTCGTCTCGCCGGAGTCGTACCCGGCGATCATCGACGCGGTCGCCGCGGGCGGCACGACGCTCGGACAGCGCCGGGAGCTCGCGGCGCGCGCCTTCGCGCACACCGCCGGCTACGACGCCGCCGTGGCGGCATGGTTCGCCGAGGGCACGCTCGGCGAGGGCGCCGACCTGCCGGAGCACCTCACGATCAAGGCCGAGAAGCTCGGCGACCTGCGCTACGGCGAGAACTCCCACCAGCGCGCCGCCATCTACTCGCGCGTGGACGGCCACGGGATCGCGCAGGCGACGCAGCTCCAGGGCAAGGAGATGTCGTACAACAACTACGTCGACGCCGATGCCGCCCTCCGCGCCGCGTACGACTACGTGAACCCCGCGGTCGCGATCATCAAGCACGCGAACCCGTGCGGCATCGCGCTGTCGGCGCCGAACGCGCTCGACCCGATCGCGAGCGCCCACCTGCGCGCGCACGAGTGCGACCCGCTCTCGGCGTTCGGCGGCGTCATCGCCGCGAACCGACCGGTCACGCTCAAGATGGCCGAGAACCTCCGCGACATCTTCACGGAGGTCATCGTCGCCCCCGACTTCGAGCCCGCCGCGCTCGAGGTGTTCAAGACGAAGAAGAACCTGCGCCTCCTCAAGCTGCCCGCCGACTGGCGCCAGGAGACGATGGACGTGCGCCTCGTCTCGGGTGGCCTGCTCCTGCAGGACTCCGACCGGTTCCCCGACGACATCCAGTCCGTCGCGCAGAGCTGGCAGCTCGTGTCGGGCGAGCGCCCGTCCGACGAGGAGATGAGCGACTTCATCTTCGCGTGGAAGACGTGCCGCGCCGTGAAGTCGAACGCGATCGTGCTCGCCAAGGACGCCGCGACGGTCGGCGTGGGCATGGGCCAGGTCAACCGGGTGGACTCGTGCAAGCTCGCCGTCGAGCGCGCGGGCGGGCGCGCGGCGGGATCGATCGCCGCGTCGGACGCGTTCTTCCCGTTCTCGGACGGACCCGAGGTGCTCATCAACGCCGGTGTGCGCGCGATCATCCAGCCCGGAGGCTCGGTGCGCGACGACGAGACGATCGAGCTCGCCCGCGCCAACGGCGTGACGATGTTCTTCACCGGCGAGCGTCACTTCTTCCACTGACACGCGGCTTCCGGCCCTAGCGAGCCGACCTCGGCACCATCCCGAGGTCGGCTCGCGCCGTTCTCGCCGTCCCCACCGCCGTGTCCGAAAACCGCCAGCCCGCGCCCTCGGAGCGTGACAGGCTGTAGCCATGACGACGAGCATGACCTTCGACGAGCGGTACCGCGCGATCTCGTCGCGCGACACCCGCTTCGACGGCCAGTTCGTCACCGCCGTCCGCTCGACCGGGATCTACTGCCGGCCGAGCTGCCCCGCGCGGACGCCGAAGCCGGCGAACGTCACCTTCTTCGCGACGAGCGCCGCCGCGCACGAGGCCGGCTACCGCGCGTGCAAGCGCTGCCTCCCGGAGGCGGCGCCCGGATCGCCGGACTGGAATCTGCGGGGCGACGTCGTCGCCCGCGCGATGCGCCTCATCGCCGACGGGGTCGTCGAGCGCGAGGGCGTCACGGGCCTCGCGGGGCGGCTCGGGTACTCGTCGCGCCACCTGTCGCGGCTGCTCGCCGACGAGCTGGGCGCCGGCCCGCTCGCGCTCGCACGCGCCCAGCGCGCCCACACCGCGCGGCTGCTGCTCGTCGGCACCGATCTGCCGGCCGCCGACGTCGCCTTCTCCGCGGGGTTCGCGAGCGTGCGCCAGTTCAACGAGACCGTGCGCGAGGTGTTCGGGCTGACGCCGACCGAGCTGCGCGCGACGCGGCGCGGTCGCACGGCCTCGGCCGGCATCTCGCTCGCCCTGCCGGTCCGCGAGCCCTTCGACCACGCCGGGCTGTTCGCCTGGATGTCCGTGCGCGCGCTCCCCGGCGTCGAGGCCGGCGACGGGGCGTCGTTCGCGCGCACCGTGCGCCTGCCCGCCGGGGCCGGATGGTTCCGGCTGCGCCTCGACGGTCGTCTGCGGCTCGACGCGCAGCTGCAGAGCCTCGCGGACCTCGCGACGCTCGTCGCGCGCGTGCGGCGTCTGTTCGACCTCGACGCGGACCCGCTCGCGATCGACGCGGCGCTCGGCGCGCACCCCGAGCTCGCGGGGCTCGTGGCGGCGACCCCGGGCATCCGCCTGCCCGGCGCCGCCGACCCGCACGAGATGCTCATCCGCGCGATGATCGGCCAGCAGATCTCCGTGTCGGCCGCGCGCACCCATCTCACGCGTCTCGTCGAGGCGCTCGGCGAGGACGTCGAGATCGCGGGGGAGCGGCGGCGTCTCTTCCCGCGGATGGCGACGATCGCGGAGCGCGGAGCCGACGTGCTCCGCGGCCCCGCGGCCCGCATCCGCGCGATCACCGAGGCGGCTGCCGCGCTCGCGTCGGGCGACCTCGCCCTCAGCGCGGGCGATGACGCCCACGCCCAGCGGGAGCGCCTCCTCGCGCTGCGGGGCGTGGGGGAGTGGACGGCCGACTACGTGCGGATGCGCGTGCTCGCCGACTCCGACATCATCCTGCCCGGCGACGTCGCGCTCCGCGCGGGTGCGGCCGCCGCGGGACTGCCCGCCGCACCGCGCGAGCTCGTCGCGTGGGCGGCGCGCGTCGCGCCCTGGCGCTCCTACCTCTCGATGCACCTGTGGCGCGCGGCCCTCGCCACGCAGCCCGCCCGATCCCGCAAGGAGACCCCGTCATGACCGCTCGCCTCCAGACCGTCGCGACGCCCGACGGCCCGTTCACCCTGATCGCCGACGCCGACGGCGCCGTGCTCGGCTCGGGCTGGACGGCGGACGCCTCGCTCGTGCTCGCGCGCATCCACCCGCGCCTGCGTCCCGCCGAGCTGCGCGAGGAGCCCACCGCGGCAGGCGACGCCGTCGCCGCGTACTACGAGGGCGACCTCGCGGCCATCCGCGCGGTGGCCGTGCGGCAGCAGGGCACCGTGCTCCAGCAGGCGGGCTGGGCGGCGCTGCGCGACATCGCGCCCGGGGAGCCGCTCACGTACACGGGCTTCGCCGCGGCGCTCGGCTCGCCGCGCGCCGTGCGGGCCGCCGCGTCGATCTGCGCGCGCAACGCCCCCGCGCTGTTCGTCCCGTGTCACCGGGTGCTCCGCGGCGACGGCTCCCTGGGCGGCTTCGCGTGGGGCGTCGACGTCAAGCGGTCACTCCTCGCGCGCGAGCGCGCGGGCGCGGCTGCGGGCGCACCCGCAGCCGATGTCGAAGCGTTACCCGTGCCGTGACGGGCGTCGGGGGCGCCGCGTAGCGTGGCGGTCATGGGCTCCGAGATCCTCATCACCCCCGACGAGCTGGCCGAGCTGACCGCGCGCGACGAGCGCGTCCGCATCCTCGATGTGCGCTGGCGCCTCGACCGGCCGGACGGTCGCCCCGAGTACCTCGAGGGGCACATCCCCGGCGCGGTCTACGTCGATCTCGAGAGCGAGCTGTCGGGGAACGGGGCGGCGTCGGACGGACGCCACCCTCTGCCCGACACCCCCGCACTCGAGCGGGCCGCCCGACGCTGGGGGCTGGACGACGGCGACACGGTCGTCGTGTACGACGATCTCAAGTCGCTGTCCGCTGCGCGTGCGTGGTGGCTGCTGACCGACGCGGGCGTGCAGGACGTGCGGATCCTCGACGGCGCCCTGCGCGGGTGGGTCGCGTCGGGTCACGCGCTCGAGCGCGGCGACGTCGTGCCCGCTCCCGGCTCGATCACGCTCACGGCGGGGCGGCTGCCGCAGCTCTCGATCGATGCGGCCGCCGTGCTCGCGCGCGATGGCGTGCTCATCGACGTGCGCGCGCCCGAGCGCTACCGGGGCGAGGTCGAGCCGATCGATCCGCGCGCGGGGCACGTGCCGGGCGCGCGGAACCTGTTCGCGGGCGACACGGTCGGCGAGAGCGGGCGTCTCCTGCCTCCCGACGCACTGCGCGCGCGGTTCGAGGCCGTCGGCGCGCGGCCTGATCAGCCCGTCGGCGTGTACTGCGGCTCGGGGGTCACGGCCTCGCACGCCTTCGTCGCGCTCACGGTCGCGGGCTTCGCGCCGCGCCTCTTCGCGGGGTCCTGGAGTGCATGGAGCAACACCGCGCGCCCCGTCGCGATCGGTTCCGATCGATTTGGCGGGGAAGACGCGAAATCCCTTTCCTGAAGGCCGAGGTGTGGATAGGCTGAAAGGCTGACCCCCGCTCGGGTGGTCGGAAAGCCATCTCCCGGCCCGCTCTCCCGCGGGCCCCTCGAGGATCATGTCTCGCCCCACCACATCTCCCCAGAATCCGTCGACCCTCCGCTCCCTCCTCCGTCTCCTCCCGTTCGCGAAGCCGGTTCTCCCGCGCCTCGTGCTCGGCGGGCTCAGCGCGCTCACCGCGGCGGTGCTGGCCCTGCTCATCCCGATCGTGCTCGAGTGGGTCGTCGGCGGCCCGATCGCCTCCGGCGTCGTCTCCGCGATCGTCTGGGGCGCCGCCGCCGTGCTCGCGCTCGGCCTCGCCGAGGCCGCGATGGTGTGGCTGCGTCGGTGGTTCATCCTCGGCCCGGCCACGAGCGTCGAGTACGACATCCGCACGCGCTTCTACAACCGCCTCCAGCGTCTCCCCGTCGAGTTCCACGACCGCTGGCAGGGCGGCCAGCTCCTGAGCCGCATGATGCAGGACATCGGCCTCATCCGACGCTGGATGGCGTTCGGCCTCGTCATGCTCGTCGTGAACGTCCTCACCATCCTCATCGGCGCCGTGCTGCTGTTCCAGTGGCACTGGGCGCTCGCGGTCGTGTTCATCGCGTCGGGTGTGCCGGTGTGGTACCAGGGGTTCCGGTTCGAGCAGACCTACGGCGTGCTCAGCCGGCAGAGCCAGGACCAGCAGGGCGACCTCGCCACGAGTGTTGAGGAGAGCGTGCACGGCATCCGCGTGCTCAAGGCCTTCGGCCGC
Organism: Microbacterium sp. KNMS; assembly: GCF_053851835.1. NCBI lineage: Bacteria > Bacillati > Actinomycetota > Actinomycetes > Micrococcales > Microbacteriaceae > Microbacterium > Microbacterium sp. KNMS. The sequence goes on along the minus strand of NZ_JBSQBP010000024.1, from coordinate 46,783 downwards.
GGTCCGCACGCCCTGCGCCGCTTCACGCGCCAGGCGGAGAACCTCCGCGAGACCGAGATGCGCAAGGCCGGGGCGATCGCGCGCATCGACTTCTGGCTCGTCGCGGCGCCCGAGCTCGCCTTCGCGATCTCGCTCGTGCTCGGCATCTGGCTGGCCTCGACGGATCAGATCTCGGTCTCGCAGCTGTTCGCGTACTTCGCGATGGCGACCGTGCTGCGCTGGCCGCTCGAGTCGATCGGCTTCCTCTTCTCGTTCCTCCTCGACGCGCGCACCGCGGCGGATCGCGTGTTCGAGGTGTTCGACGCGGTCGACACGATCGCCGATCCCGATGCGCCGACGACTCTCGCCGACCCCCAGGGCGCCCTCGTGTTCGAGGACGCGCACTTCCGCTACCAGGACGCGGGGGCCGACGAGCCCGACCTGCTGAACGGCATCGACCTCGCGCTGCGGCCGGGGGAGACCATGGCGCTCGTCGGGCTCACCGGCTCGGGGAAGACGACGCTCACAACGCTGCCGACGCGGCTCTACGACGTCACCGGCGGCCGGGTCACGCTCGACGGCGTCGATGTGCGCGACCTCTCGCTCGTCGAGCTGCGCACGCACATCGCGACCGCGTTCGAAGACGCGACGCTCTTCTCGGCATCGGTGCGCGAGAACGTCCTCCTCGGGCGCGACGACCTCGACATCCACTCGCCCGAGGCCGACCGCGTCCTCCAGGAGGCGCTCGACGTCGCGCAGGCGGAGTTCGTGGCGCACCTGCCAGAGGGGGCAGAGACGATGATCGGCGAGGAGGGCATGAGCCTGTCGGGCGGCCAGCGGCAGCGCCTCGCGCTCGCGCGCGCCGTCGCCGCGCGCCCGACCGTCATCGTCATGGACGACCCCCTGTCGGCGCTCGACGTCGACACGGAGGAGCGCGTGCAGGTGGGCCTGCGCCGTGTGCTCCAGGGCACGACGGCGCTCATCGTCGCGCACCGTCCGTCGACGGTCGCGCTCGCCGACCGCGTCGCCCTGCTCGAGGGCGGGCGCATCACGGCGGTCGGCGCCCACACCGAGCTCATGGCGACGTCCGCGCACTACCGCAGCGTCATCTCGAGCTTCGAGAAGGAGGACTCGGAGGACAGCGCGCGGCGCATGGATCCCGAGCACGGATTCGACGTCGTCACCGGCGCCATCCCGATCGTCGGGGGCGCCGCGGGCGAGCACGACCAGAACGACGAGGGGGCGCTCCGATGAGCAGCACGGTCCACGGCACAGCGGGAGAGGACCGCTCCGAGTTCACGCGCGAGGAGAACCGCGCGATCCGTCGGCGCTCGTGGCGGCTCCTCCTGTCGCTGCTCGCGCCGCTGAAGTGGCAGGTCGTGCTCGTCGCGTCGGTCGTCGTCGCGCAGACGGGAGTGCGCGTGCTCGGCCCGGCGCTCATCGGCCTCGGCATCGACAGCGCGCTGCCCGCCGTGCTGGACCGCGCCGACTGGGGCCCGGCGTGGTTCGTCGGCACGGCCTACATCGTCACGGCGCTCGGCGGGGCGGCGCTGCTCGCCTGGTACGACATGCTCGCCGCCCGGGTGACCCAGAACGTGCTGCTCGACCTGCGCACGCGGGTCTTCCGGCACACCCAGCGCCTGAGCCTCGAGTTCCACGAGACCTACACGTCGGGCCGCATCATCTCCCGGCAGACGAGCGACCTCGACACGATCCGCGAGCTGCTGAACGGCGGGCTCAACCAGCTCGTGCACGGCGTCCTCTACGGGGCGTTCACGTTCATCGCCCTCGCGCTCGTCGACTGGCGGTCGTCGCTCGTGCTCGTCGCGGCATTCGTCCCGCTCGCGCTGCTCATGCGCTGGTTCTACGTGAACTCGCAGCGCGCGTACCGCGTCTCGCGGGTCGTCAGCGCGAAGCTCATCGTCAAGTTCGTCGAGACGATGACCGGCATCCGGGCCGGCAAGGCCTTCCGCACCGAGCCGCGCAACGAGGTGGAGTTCGGCGGCCTCGCGAAGGAGTACCGCGAGGTCAACATGCGCTCGATCCGCCTGTTCGGCACGTTCGAGCCCGGGCTCATGGCGATCTCGGCGTGCGCCATCGGCGCGGTCGTCCTGTGGGGCGGGGTGCGCGTGACGACAGGCGAGTTCACCGCGGGCCTGCTGCTGAGCGCGGTGCTCTACGTGCGCAACTTCTTCAGCCCGCTGCAGGAGGTCGCGATGTTCCTGAACTCGTTCCAGGCGGCATCCGCGGCGCTCGAGAAGGTCTCGGGCGTGCTGGAGGAGGAGCTGACGGTTCCCGACCCGGTGCGTCCGGTCCGACTCGAGGAGGCGCGGGGCCACCTCCGCTTCGACCGCGTGACGTTCGGCTACGCGAGCGGGCGGACCATCCTGCCCTCGTTCGACCTCGACATCCCCGCCGGGCAGACCGTCGCCCTCGTCGGGACGACCGGCGCCGGCAAGTCGACCCTCGCGAAGCTGCTGTCGCGCTTCTACGACCCGACCGCGGGCAGCGTGACGCTCGACGGGATCGACCTGCGCGAGCTCGACGGACGCGACCTGCGCCGCGCGATCGTCATGGTGACGCAGGAGGCGTACCTCTTCAGCGGCACGGTCGCCGACAACATCGCGCTCGGGCGGCCCGACGCGACGCTCGACGAGATCAAGGAGGCGGCGCGGGCCGTGGGCGCCGACGCGTTCATCGAGACGCTCCCCGACGGCTACGACACCGACGTCAACAAGCGCGGCGGGCGCGTGTCGGCCGGGCAGCGCCAGCTCATCTCGTTCGCGCGCGCCTTCCTCGCCGACCCGGCCGTGCTCATCCTCGACGAGGCGACGGCGTCTCTCGACATCCCGTCGGAGCGGATGATCCAGGACGCGCTGCAGACGCTGCTCGCCGACCGGACGGCGATCATCATCGCGCACCGGCTGTCGACCGTCGCGATCGCCGATCGCGTGCTCGTCATGGAGCAGGGCCGCATCGTCGAGGACGACACCCCCGACGCCCTCATCGCCGGCACGGGCCGCTTCGCGCAGCTCCATGCCGCGTGGAAGGGCTCGCTCGTCTGACGCGGGTCTGCGCGAAAGGGAATCGCCCCGGACGGATGTCCGGGGCGATTCTCATGAGGAGGGCGACGGGGTCTCGATGGGGGAGGGGTATTCGAGGCCCCGCCGCCGGCCAGGTGTCGGCACCGCGGCGGGTGACGCGGTGCTGAGGTTCTCGGGTTCGTCCGCGGCAGGGCCGCGGGGCGCCTAGAGGCGGATCTCTGCGATCACTTCACCGTACTCGGTCTCGCCCACGGGCGTGAAGCCGACACGGTGGAAGAACGCCTCGGGGCCGCCTTCGCCCGCCTCGTAGATCACGTTGAGGCGGTCGAACTCGCGCTTGCGGGCCTCGTCGAGGAGACCCTCGACCGCGAACCGCCCCACGCCGCGGCCCTGGTCGTCGGCGTCGACGTTGATGCGCCACAGCACCGACTGGAAGTACTCGGGCTTGGCGTCGCGGTCGAAGTTGGCGCTGACGAAGCCGACCACGTCGGAGTCGTCGAGCACCACGCGCTGCCAGGTCGTCTTCGGGTTGAGGACGGAGGCGGCGATGCCGTACGAGACGGGCGCGAGGAACTGCTCCTGTCCCGGCTTGAGCGACAGGTTGTTCACCTGGACGATGGTGTCGGCCGAGAGCTCGACGAGGCGCAGTTCGGTCATATCGACAGGCTAGCGCGCAATCAGGCGTGCACCCACACCTCGGTGCCCGTCTGCGCGAAGTAGTACACGCGCTCGGCGGCGGCGATCGTCATGTTCACGCAGCCGTGGCTCATGTACGCGCCCGACCCGAAGTTGCTGTGCCAGTAGGTGCCGTGGAAGCCCTGGTCGCCGTTGAAGTAGGTGACCCAGGGGACGTCGGCCGTGCAGTAGTCGAAGCTCCCGCCGGGCACGTAGTTGCCCTCGGCGTCGCACGAGCCCATGTCCTGGATGGTGAGCTGCCCGTAGACCGTGAACCGGCCCTCCTGGGTATCGTGCCCGGGCTTGCCCAGCGCGATCGCGTAGGTGTCGACGACCTTGTCGTTCTCGTAGAGGATGGTCGTCCCGGCGCTCTTGTCGACCTCGATCCAGCGGTGGAGGAGCGTCGTCTCGAACGGGATCTCCTTGACCGGCAGCTGGTACACGCCGTTGCCGCCGGCGAGCTGCTCGGCGAACTTCTCCGCGATGCCGTCGGTCGACTCGAGGCCCCAGCCGTTCTGGCCCTCCTGGATCGTGCGGAGGTGGTCTCCCGCGGAGTTCGTGACGATCTCCTCGTTCACGACCTCGCGGTTCACCTTCTCGGGCAGAGAGGCGACCGTCTCGGCGACGGCGGCCGCGACCGCCTGCTGGTCCACGGAGAGGGAGATCTCCTCGCCCTCGCTGCTCACCTGCACCCACGAGGCCGCCTGCGCGGGGTCGATGCCGACGACCTTCTCGTCCTCGACGTAGAAGCCCGCATCGTGGATGAGCCCGTTCAGGGCCTCGGCCTGGGCCTGCGCCTCGGCGGTCGTGATGTCGGCCTCGACCTCGCTGGCCTGCGCCTCGACCGAGACGTCGCCGCCCGCGCTGAGCGCGCGCGAGATGTCGGCCGCGAGCGCGTCCACGTCGATCCCGGAGCCCGCCTTCGCGTCCACGACCGAGTAGGTGCCGGCGCCCTCGTCGTACGTGACCTCGGCGTTCACGGGCGCGGTGAAGATGCCGGGGATCTCGGCCTCGACGGCCGCGAGCGCGGTGTCGACGTCGACGGCCACGTCGACCGGGACGGCGCCGGGGTTCCAGGCGCCCACGTTCCAGAGCGGATGGTCGCCGAACGCCTTCTCGGCGACCGCCTGCGCGTCGACGGAGGCGCCGAGCTCCGCGCCCGTGAAGGTCGCCTCGCCCGCCGCGGTCGTGATCGTGACCTCGGTGTCGGCGATGCCCGCGGCGATCGCCTCGCTGGCCGCGCCGGGGGTCTGCCAGCCGATGTCGGCGCCGGCGGCTTCCACCCCGGGGGCGATGAGGATGGCCGAGCACGCGCCCGCACCCGCGAGCAGCAGGGCGGCGGGGATGCCGATCCAGAGGCCGAGGCGGCGCTTGCGCGGCTCGGGCTCCGCGGGCGCCCACTCGACGGGTGCGGCAGCGGCCGCGGCGGCGTCGCCGGCGTCGTCTGCCCCCGGTGCGGGCTTGGTCGCGAGATCGGTCATCTTCTACCCCCAGATGCGCGCCGATGTGCACGGCGTGGTCCGAATCTTCATCGTAAGGGCGAGAACCCTACCTCAGGGCACATCGGAATCACGATGTGGGCACGATCGCGCCGACCCGGATGCCGTCATCCTCCCAGCGACTCACCAGCTCCGCGAGGCGTGCGCGGTACGCCAGCCAGGTCCGCTCGGGATCGCGGGCCGTCGACCACGCGATCTCGGCGGCCGACGCGATGCGGGGGAAGACCAGCCGCTCGATGTCCTCCCGGTCGCGCACGGTCTCCGTCCACAGGGGCACCTCCACGCCGCGGATGGCGCGGGCGGGCAGACCGGGCACGACGTCGTCGGGCTCCCACCGGTACGAGCGCTCGATGCTCGTGGGGCCGTTGGCCCACGTGAGCCCGATCGGGGTGCGCTCGTCGTACTTCATGTCGAGATAGACCGCGTCGGCGGGCGAGAGGATGAGGCCGCCGCGGTCGGCGAAGGCGCGCGCCTTCGCGTCGTGCCCGTCCGTCGGCACGAGGAAGCCCCAGTACTGCCCGATCGCGTCGTCCGGAAGCGGAGCGCTCGCCGCCTCGTGCCACGCGATGGGCGTCTTGCCGGCGTCGGCGACGATGCGCGCCGCGCGCGCGGTGAGCGCCGCGTAGTCGTCCGGCGCCGTCCCGAGGGCCTCGTCTCCGCCGATGTGGACGAACGGGCCCGGCGTGATCGCGCAGAGCTCGCCGAGCACGTCGACGAGGAACGCGTCGACCTCGGCGTCGAGCGGCCGCAGGGAGGAGAACCCGACCGCGAGGCCCGTGTACGGGACGCCCGGCTCGGGGAGCGCGCCGCCGAGCCGACGCGTGGTCTCCCGGACCTCGTCGCTCACGACGGGCGGCGCCATGAGCTCGGGATGCGCGAGCCCGACCGCGTGGGTGTGTCCGGGGAGGTCGATCTCGGGCACGACCGTCACGTGGCGTGCCACGGCGTGGGCGAGGATCGCCTGCCAGTCGTCCTGCGTGTAGAACCCGCCCGCGTCGCCTCCCGTCGCGGTCGCGGAGCCGCGTGCGACGAGGTCGGGCCGTGACCGCAGGGCGATCCGCCATCCCTGATCGTCGGTCAGGTGGAGGTGGAGGTGGTTGAGCTTCAGGTCGGCGAGCCGGTCGATGAACCAGGCGACGGTCGGCACGGGATGGAAGTGACGCGCGACATCGAGCATGGCCCCGCGGTAGGGGAAGCGCGGGGCGTCCTCGATCTCGACGGCGCGGATGACCCAGCTCCCCGTGTCGTCGCACTCGACGAGCTGGGCGAGCGTGGCCGCGGCGTAGGCGGCGCCCGCCGCGTCGCTCGAGCGCACGGCGATGCCGTCCGCGTCGACGCGGAGCGCGTAGCCCTCCCGCGGGATGGTCGGATCGCCGGCGCGCCGGATGGCGGAGCGCGCGCGGCTGATCGCCTCGGCCCGCGTCCGTGCCGCGAGCTGCAGGGGAGACCCGGGGCCCGGTGTCACACGTCGCGGCCAGGGGATGAGCGGGAGCGGCATGAGGGGACGGTAGCAGGGAGCCGCGCTTCCGCGTGCGTGGCGTAACGAATATGTAAACTTCCCTGCGTAAATCGATCGCAGGGCTTGCGCCGCGTCGTATTCGTAAATACAACTTACAAATGTGAGCGAGCCGCAGACCGTCCCCGCACCGCGCCGCGCCGTCCGCGCGAAGGTGCTGCCCGAGCACGCGCGGGCGCACAACCGCGCGCTCGTCCTGCAGGCGCTCTTCCACGAGGGGGCGATGAGCCGTGCGGATCTCGCGCGCGCCACGGGCCTCACGCGCGTCACGACGTCCGACCTCGCGGGTGAGCTCATCGGGGAGGGCGTCGTCGTCGAGCAGGGCGTGCAGACGCGGACGGGCCCCGGCAAGCCGGCCACGCTCGTCGACATCGACCGCGAGGGCCTGCAGATCGTCGCGATCGACCTCTCCGCCGCGGACGAGTACCGCGGGGCCCTCCTCGACCTCACGGGCGCCGTCGTCGCGCGCGCCGCCGTGCCGCGACCGGCCGACGGCGAGGCCGACGCCGCGCGCGCGGCCGTGCTCGAGCTCGCGTCGGCGGTGGCGCGCGAGGCGACCTCCCGCCTTCTCGGCGTCGGCGTGGGCGCCCCGGGCGTCATCACGTCGGACGGCGTCGTGCTGACGGCGCCGAACGTCGGCTGGGCGGGCATGCCCCTGCGGGCGCTGCTCGCCGAGGAGCTCGGCATCCCCGTCGTCGTCGCGAACGACGCGAACGCCGCCGCGCTCGCCGAGTACACCCTCGGCGGCGCGAGCGACGACCTCATGCTCGTGCGGATCGGCCGCGGTGTCGGCTCGGGGCTGCTCGTGCGCGGCGAGCTGACGCGCGGGAGCCGGGACGCCGCCGGCGAGATCGGGCACGTCACGGTGGGCACCGACGGCGGCCCGCGCTGCGCATGCGGACGCGACGGCTGCCTCGAGGCGTGGCTCGCCGTGCCGGCGCTGCAGGCCCGCATCGCCGAGGGCGACCGCGACAGCGTGCTCCGGGACGCGGGGGAGCGGCTCGGCATCGCGCTCGCGCCCGTCGTCGGCACCCTCGACATCGACGACATCGTCCTGTCGGGGCCGGCCGACCTCCTCGACGGCCCGCTGCGCGACGCGGCGGTCGAGACCCTGCGCGCGCGCACGCTCGAGCCCTTCACGACGCACGCGCGCGTGCGCCTGTCCGCCCAGGGCGACGACGTCGTGCTGCGCGGCGCCTTCGCCATGGTCCTGGATGCCCGACTCGGCATCCGCTGACCCCCACCCCACCCATCCGAGTGAAGGAAACCCCCATGAACAGGAAGCTCATCGGCGCGAGCGCCGTCCTCGGCGCCCTCGCCCTCGCGGGCTGCTCCGGCAATGCCGCCGGCGGCGACGCGGCCGGCGGCGGCGCAGCCGACGGCGCTGAGCTGCGCGTCTGGCTCGTCGGCGAGGACACGCCACAGGAGGCGCGTGACTATCTCGTCGAGACGTTCGAGGCCGAGAACGAGGGCGCGACCCTCGTCATCGAGGAGCAGCAGTGGACCGGCATCGTCGACCTGCTGACCACCGCGATGTCGGGCTCCGACAGCCCCGACATCGTCGAGATGGGCAACACGCAGGCCGCGGCGTTCACGTCGGCCGGCGCGTTCGCCGATCTCACCGACATGTACGAGGAGCTCGGCGGCGACGACCTGCTGCCCGGCTTCGTCGAGGCCGGCTCGTTCGACGGCGCGTTCTACGCGGCGCCGTACTACTCGGGCTCGCGCGTCGTCTTCTACAACACGGCCATGTTCGAGGAGGCGGGCATCGAGGTGCCGACCACGCTCGACGAGTACGTCGCGGCGGCCGAGCGGCTCGCCGAGACGACGGGCGTCTCGGGCGTCTGGTACCCCGGCAAGGACTGGTACAACGCGCTCCCGTTCATCTGGGAGAACGGCGGCGAGATCGCCGTGCTCGAGGGGGAGCAGTGGGACGCGCAGCTCTCGAGCCCCGAGTCCATCGCGGGCCTCGAGCAGGTGCAGGCGCTCATGGCGACCTCGCAGGCGCCGAAGGACGGCGACGAGACCGACGCCTGGGTGCCGTTCCGCGAGGAGCAGGCCGCCATGCTGTCGGCGCCGAGCTGGGCCTACTGGTCGATCGTGGCCGACGAGGATCAGGCGGAGACGGCGCTCGCGGACTCCCTCGGCTCGTTCGCGCTGCCTGGGAAGGACGGCGGAGCCGCCCAGGTCTTCGCAGGCGGGTCGAACATCGCGATCCCCGCGGCCTCCGACAACCAGGAGCTCGCGAAGAGCGCGCTGCGGATCATGCTCAGCGAGGAGTACCAGTCGATCCTCGCGGAGGCGGGCCTCGTGCCGGCTCTGCAGTCGCTCGGGGGCGATGTCGCGGCCGCGACGCCTGAGCTCGCCGCCGTGATCGCGGAGGCCGCGGCGAACGCGAAGCTCACCCCGGCCTCGCCCAAGTGGGCCGATGTCGAGGCCGCGCAGCTGCTGCAGGACTTCTTCGTCCAGATCGCGAGCGGCGGCGACATCCCGTCGCTCGCGGAGGAGCTCGACGCCGACATCGAGGCCATCCTCAACGGCTGACCCGCACATGGCCACCCTCACCGCGCCGCGCGCGCACGACCTCGCGCCGCCGCCGTCGCCCCCGCGACGGCGGCGCCGCGAGACGTTCCTGCGCGGACCCGCCCTGCTGCTCGTGCCCGCTGGCGCCGTCATCGCGGCGCTCACGGCCTGGCCGCTCGTCCAGCTCATCGTCATGTCGTTCCAGGAGTTCGGGCGCGCGCAGATCTTCGGCGCACCGCCCGAGTTCGTGGGGCTGGACAACTACGTCCGCGTGCTCTCCGACCCCGGATTCTGGGCGGTCCTCGCCCGGAGCGTCGCCTTCTGCGCGGTCAACGTCGTCCTCACGATGATGCTCGGGGTCGGTGTGGCCCTGCTCATGACGCGCCTCGGCCGCTTCCTGAAGGGGCTCGTCTCGATCGGCCTCCTCCTCGCCTGGGCGATGCCGCCGATCTCGGCGACGACGGTGTGGGGATGGATCTTCGACACCCGCGCGGGCCTCGTGAACCACGTCCTCACGGCGCTCACGCCGCTGGACATGCGAGGGCACTCGTGGCTCATCGAGCCGATCGGGTTCTTCTTCGTCGCGACCGTCATCGTGACGTGGATGGCCGTGCCCTTCGTCGCGTTCACGACGTTCGCCGCGCTCACCCAGGTGCCGGGCGAGGTGCTCGAGGCTGCGAGCCTCGACGGGGCCACGGGCGCGCAGCGGTTCCGCCTCGTCACGGTCCCGTACATCCGCAGCGTGCTCGTCGTGCTGCTCATCCTGCAGGTGATCTGGGACATGCGCGTGTTCACCCAGATCTACGCGCTGCAGACGATCGGCGGCCTCCGCGCGGAGACCGACACGATCGGCGTCTACATCTACGCGACCGCGACGGCCGGCGGCGATCAGGGTGCGGCCGGGGCGATCTCGGTCATCCTCGTCGTCTTCATGATGGCGGTCGCGGGGTACTACGTCGTCGCGACGCTGCGCGAGGAGGAGTCGAGAGCATGAGCAGCCGTCCCCGCTCGCGCGTCGCCCGCGCGGGCCTGAACGCCCTCGCGGTCGTCGTCTTCCTCGCGAGCGCGTTCCCCGTGTACTGGATGGTGAACTCGGCGCTGCTGCCGAACGCCGTCGTGACCTCGTCCGAGCCGCACTGGTGGCCCGACCGGTTCACGCTCGCGAACTTCGTCGAGGTCGTCACGGAGCCCAGCGGCAGCATCGCCTTCCTCCCCGCGCTCGCGATGAGCGTCGGCGTGACGCTCGCGGCGGTCGCCTTCGCGCTCCTGTTCGCGTTCCTCGCGGCCCTCGCGCTCAGCCGCTTCCGCTTCCGCAGCCGACGCGCCCTCATCGTCGCGGTGCTCGCGATCCAGATGATCCCCGCAGAGGCGCTCATCATCTCGACCTACCGCGTGCTCGACGGGTGGCAGCTGCTCAACTCGGCCGTGGGGCTCGCGCTCGTCTACATCGCGATGGTGCTGCCGTTCACGATCTGGACGCTCCGCGGGTTCGTGAACGGCGTGCCGATCGAGCTCGAGGAGGCCGCGCGCGTCGACGGCTGCACGCGGATGGGCGCCTTCTGGCGGGTGACCTTCCCGCTGCTCGGCCCCGGCCTCGCCGCGACGGGCGTGTTCGCCTTCATCCAGGCATGGAACGAGTTCGTCTACGCCCTCGTCATCATGACGCGCCCCGAGGCGCGCACGCTGCCCGTCTGGCTGCGCGCCTTCGTGCAGGCCACCAAGGAGACCGACTGGGCCGCCATCATGGCGGGCTCGACCCTGTGCGCGATCCCCGTGGTCGTCTTCTTCCTCATCGTGCAGGGGCGGATGGCCCAGGGCATGGTCGCGGGGGCGGTCAAGGGATGACCGGGGTGCGGATCGGTCTCGACGTGGGCGGGTCGAAGACCGACGCCGTGGCGGTCGCCGCGGACGGCTCGATCCTCGCGCGCCGGCGCAGCGCGACCGAGCGCGGCGACGTCGGCGTGGTCGATTCGATCGTCGCGGCCGTGGAGACCGTGTCGACTCGGGCCGGGGCCTCATCGATCACCGCGATCGGGATCGGCATCCCCGGTCAGACCGACGGCCGGACCGTGCGGCACGCCGTGAACCTCGACGTCCAGGAGCTGCCCCTCGCCGACGCGGTGGAGGCGCGGTGCGGGGCTCCGGTGGCGGTCGAGAACGACGTCAAGGCCGCGGCTCTCGGCGCGCATGCGCTCGCGCCCGCCGCCGGCCCGCTCGCGCTGCTCAACCTCGGCACCGGCATCGCCGCGGGCGTCGTCGTCGACGGCCGCCTCTGGCGCGGCGCGGGCGGCGCGGCCGGCGAGATCGGCCACGTGCCGATCGATCCGGCCGGCCCTGTGTGCGCGTGCGGGCAGACTGGCTGCATCGAGGCGCTCGCGGGCGGCCGCGCCCTCGCCGCCCGCTGGGCGCGGCCCGGCGCGTTCCCCGTCCGCGACCTGCTCGATGCCGCCGACGAGGGCCATGCGCTCGCGCTGCGTCTGCGGGCGGACTTCGTGCGCGGCGCCGCCGCGGCCATCCGCCTGCTCGCGCTCGCGGTCGACCCGCGCCGCATCGTGCTCGCGGGCGGACTCGCGGCGCTCGGCGACCGGATGGCCGACATCGTGTCGGAGGAGCTGCGGCGGTCGTCGGCCGCATCGGGCTTCCTCCGCTCCCTGCACCTGGGTGAGAGGATCGAGGTGCTGCCGGCAGGGTCGCCGGCCGCGGCGCTCGGCGCCTCGCTCATCGACGCCCCCGTCCCCGTCTGAGAGAAGGTCACCGCATGGCCGAAGTCATCATCGTCCCCGACGCCCCCGCGGGCGGCGCCATCGTCGCCGACGAGATCGCGCGACTCATCCGCCGGCGGCCCGACGCCGTGCTCGGTCTCGCGACCGGATCGACGCCGCTGCCCGTCTACGAGGCGCTCCGCACGCGCCTGTCGGGCGTCGACGTCTCGCAGGTGCGCGGCTTCGCGCTCGACGAGTACGTCGGCATCGACCCGGCGCACCCCGAGTCGTACCGGTCGGTGATCTCGCGCGAGGTCGTCGAGCCGCTCGGATTCGACCCCGCGCGGATCCGCACACCCGACGGGTCGCTCGAGGGCATCGAGCACGCGGGCGATGCGTACGAGGCGGCGATCGAGGAGGCCGGGGGCGTCGACCTGCAGATCCTCGGCATCGGCACCGACGGCCATATCGGCTTCAACGAGCCGGGATCGTCGTTCGCGTCGCGGACGCGCGTGAAGACCCTCACACGGCAGACGCGCGAGGACAACGCGCGGTTCTTCGACTCGATCGACGACGTCCCCATGCACTGCATCACGCAGGGGCTCGGCACGATCCTGCGGGCGCGCCACCTCGTGCTCCTCGCGTTCGGCGCGGGCAAGGCCGAGGCGGTCGCGGGCGCCGTCGAGGGCCCCGTCAGCGCCTCGCTGCCGGGGTCGGCGATCCAGCTCCACCCGCACGTCACGGTCGTCGTCGACGAGGCGGCGGCGTCGCGGCTGCGCGATGCCGACTACTACCGCTACGCGTGGGACAACAAGCCCGACTGGCAGGGCATCTGACGATGACGGCGTTCGAGCTCGCGGTGCAGGACGCCGCGGGTGTGACCGTCGCGGCGCACGTGAGGGCCGACCGCATCGAGCTCGCGACCGCGCTCGCGCTGGGCGGGCTCACGCCGTCCGCCGGGCTCATCGAGCTCGCGGTCGCGTCGGGCATTCCCGTGCACGTCCTCGTCCGTCCGCGCGCGGGCGGCTTCGCCTATGACGCCGACGACCGCGCCCTCATGACGGCGGACGTGCGCGCGGCGATCCGAGCGGGCGCCGCGGGCGTCGTCGTCGGGGGCCTCGTCCAGGGCCGCGTCGACGCCGACCTCGTGCGGGCGGCGCGCGACGCGGCCGAGGGCAGGGAGGTGACGTTCCACCGCGCGTTCGATGCGCTCGGCGACAGGGCGCGCGCCGTGGACGAGCTCGCCGAGCTCGGCGTCACCCGCGTGCTCACGTCGGGAGGCGCGTCGCGCGCCTCGGACGCCCTCGACGAGCTCCGCGCGCTCGTGCGCCGCGCGGACGGCGCCATCCAGATCATGGCGGGCGGCGGTGTCGATGCCGGCAACGCGGCGGACGTCGCCGCGACGGGCGTCGACGCGGTCCACGCGTCCGCCAAGCGCACCGTCGTCGACGCCGTGCCGGTCGCTCTGGGATCCGGCGCTGGCGCGGGCGCCGTCGCCTACGAGACCGCCGACGAGAGCGCGGCCCTGGCCATCCGCTCAGCCCTCGGCCGGGTCTGACCGGCCGAGGGGGATCACGGCGCGAAGACCTTGCCGGGGTTGAGGATCCCGCGCGGGTCGAACACCCGGGCGATGTCGCGCTGCAGGCGCCACTGGTCGTCGCCGAGCTCGTCGGCGAGCCAGCGGCGCTTGAGGAGACCCACGCCGTGCTCGCCCGTGAGCGTGCCGCCGAGGCGCAGAGCCGAGCGGAAGAGGTCGTCGGCGGCGGCCCACACGTGCGCGGGGACCTCGTCGCCGTCGAAGACGAAGTTCGGATGCAGGTTCCCGTCGCCCGCGTGCGCCACCGTGGGGACCACGACGCCGTGTTCGCGCTCGACGCGGGCGATCTCGTCGAACATCTCGGGCAGACGGCTGCGCGGCACCGAGACGTCCTCGATGAGCGAGGTGCCGAGGGCCGCCATCGCGGGGTGCATCGCGCGGCGGAAGGCGAGGAGGCGCTCGCCCTCGTCGGCGTCGTCGGTCATCGCGACCTCGCCGCCCGCGTCGCGCAGCACGCGCGCGATCGCCTCGGCCTCCGCGCGGGCGCCCGGGCCATCCGTCTGGATCGTGAGCTGCGCCGAGCCCGGCGCCGCCTCGGCGACCCGCAGCAGCGCGCTGATCGCGGCGACCGCGGCGGCGTCGAGGAGCTCCATGATCGCCGGCTGCACGCCGGCCGCGGTGACCGCGGCAGACGCCCGCGCGGCGGCGCGCACGGACGGGAAGAACGCCGAGAGCGTGCACACCTCGCCGGGCACGAGGCGGCGCAGCTTGAGCGTCGCCCCCACCACGACGCCGAGCGTGCCCTCCGACCCGATGAGGAGCGACGTGAGGTCGTAGCCCGTCACGCCCTTCACGCTGCGGTGCCCGGTGCGGATGAGCCGACCGTCGGCGAGGACGACGTCGAGGCCCAGGACCGCGTCCCGGACGACGCCGTACTTCGCGCAGAGCAGGCCGCCCGCACCCGTGGCGATGTTGCCCCCGACGGTCGAGATCGCGCGGCTCGCCGGATCAGGTGCCCACCACAGCCCGTGCGGGGCGAGCGCCGCGCCGAGGTCGCCGTTGAGGATGCCGGGCTCGACCACGGCGAGCAGATCGTCGGGGGAGATCTCGAGGATCCGGGTCATCCGCCGCACGGACAGGGCGATCTCGCCCGGCCCCGCGTTCGCCGCACCCGCGAGACCGGTGCCGGCGCCGCGCGTGACGACGGGCGTGCGGGTCTCGTGCGCGATGCGCAGCACCGTCTGCACGTCGGCGACGGACTCGGCGTGGACGACCGCGAGCGGCGGGCCGTCGGAGCGGAAGCCCGAGCGGTCGGCGCGCGCTTCCTCGAGGGACGCTGCGTGCATGTCGACCCGCTCGCCGAGGGCATCCTGCAGCCGGGCGAGCGCGTCAGCCATCACAGCTCGCGGCGGTTGTGGAGGAGGCCGATCACGACCGCGGCCACGCCGAACGCGATGCCGCCCCACGCGAGGCCGAGATCCCACAGCGCGATGGTCGCCGCGAGGAAGACCGCGAGCTCGACGACCGCGCGCACGAAGGGGTGCACGGCGAACACGGCCTTCGGCGAGACGAACAGGGCCCACACGAGGATCGCGAGCGCGGGAGCCGCGATGCCGACCACGATGCTCCACGGGAACGCCCACGCGACGAACCCCCAGACCGCGAGGGCCGCGATCGCCAGCAGCTCCGAGAGGAAGCGGAGCGCGTCGAGGACCGTGATGCGGCGCGGCGAGACGCCGGGGGTCGCGGGGGCAGCGGAGTCGGGCATGGACTCCAGTCTAGAACCGCCCGCGCCCGCGGCTCTCAGGCGTCGGCGCCGGGCTCGGCGCCCTCGATCGTCGTGTCGGGCTCGCCGGAGACGGCCTCGCGGATGAGACAGTCGAACTGCTCGTCCCCCAGCTCGATTCCCGCGTCGTCGAGGCGCCGGCGGAGCATCCGCCGCAACTCCTCCTCCGACGCGCGGCCGGTCGCGAGGTCGCCCTGCACCTGCACGAGGATGCCGCGCACGCGCTCGTCGGAGGTCGTGTCGTGCGTGTCCTCGCGCGGCTCGGTCTGCAGGCCCCTGTCGTCCTCGGGGCCCGCGGGCCCGACACCCGCGATGTCGTTCTGGTCGCCCTCCTCGGGCGACGCGGGCGCCGTGCCCTCGACGTCGACGAGGCCTGCGGCCCCGCTGTCGGCGCCGCCGCGCCCTGCCGGCACCTCGTGCGCCGCGCGGTCGTGCTGGTCGGAGGTCATCGGATGCCCTCCTCGTCGTCCGCGATGAAGACATCCTCTTCGCCCAGGTACCCGTCGTCGACCTCGCGCTCGTCGTCCGGGAGCACGGGATGATCGGCCGCGGTCTCGGGCAGCGGTCCTCGGTCGTCCGCGAGGTCGGCCGGGTCGCGGTCGTCCTCGAGCGCATCGAGGTCTGCATCCGCCGGGACCTCGTGCCGCGTGGGCGCCGGCTCGATGGGCCGGGTCTGGATGTCGGGGTCGGTTCCTTCGACGTGAGCCATGTCGTCCTCCTCGCTCGGTGTCTCCAGAGTGCCGCGCGGCGCGTCCGCCCGCCAGGGGTTGACAGCGTCTCGGCCCTGGCCGATAGGGCGCGTGCCGGAGGGTGTCAACCCGCTGGCCCTGTCGCGCGCAGACAGGGGAGGGTGGGGCCATCGAGAGAGGACACCCGATGACGCCCGTCGCGCCCGAGCCGCTGTGGATCCGCACCGGTCCGCCCATCCCCGTCGACCGCGAGCACGTGCTCCACCCGGACGTCGTCGTGGCGGGTGCGGGGCTGACCGGACTCGCGACCGCGGTGGCGCTCGCGCGCGCCGGGCGGCGCGTCGCGGTGTGCGAGGCGCGCACGGTCGGCGCCGTCGCGACGGGCAACACGACCGCGAAGCTGTCGCTCCTGCAGGGCTCGGTGTACGGAGAGATCCGCGCGCACGCCGGCGTCGAGGCGCTGCGCGCCTACGCCGCCGCTCAGCGCGCGGGAGCCGACTGGCTGCGTGCGATCGCGGACTCCGTCGACGGCGCCCTGCGCGACGAGCCGGCGTTCACCTTCTCGACCACCGACGACGGCGATGCGGCGCTCGAGCGCGAGGCCGAGGCGCTCGAGGCCTCCGGCGTCGACGCGGTCTGGGGGCCCACCGAGCAGACCGGCCTGCCCTTCGCCATCTCGCGCGCGCTGCGCATGGAGGGGCAGGCGGCCCTGCACCCGCGCCGCGTCCTCGCGGCGCTCGCGGCCGAGCTGCGCAGCCGCGGCGGCACGATCGTCGAGGGATGCCGCGTCACGGGCCTCGAGGACGCTCCCGACGGCGTGGGCGTCGCGACGACGCGCGGCGTGCTCGCCGCGGCTCATCTCGTCGTCGCGACGGGTTCGCCCGCGATCGACCGCGCCGGGTTCTTCGCGCGGCTCGAGCCGTCGCGCTCGGTCGTCGGCGCCTACGCCGTGGACGGCGCCCTGCCGGACGGCATGCACCTCTCGGTCGACCCGCAGGCCCGATCGCTGCGCACCGCCGACGACGGAGCGGGCGGGCGCCTCCTGCTCGTCGGCGGTGGCGGGTTCCGCACCGGCCGCGGCGACGCGGGCGCCATGCTCGCCGACATCGACGCGTGGACCGCCGAGGCCTTCCCCGGGGCCCGCCGCGTCACGTGGTGGGCGGCGCAGGACTACCGCACGATCACCCGGCTGCCCTTCGCGGGCGCCGAGCCCGGAACGGACGGGCGGGTCCTCACTGCGACCGGATACGACAAGTGGGGCATGGCGAACGGGGCGGCGGCCGCGCTCGCGATGGCGGGCGAGATCCTCGGCGAGCGCCCGAGCTGGGTCGACGGGCTGCGCTCGCCGCAGGTGGGCGTGCGGGACGCCGCGACCGCGGTCGGCGCGAACGCACGCGTGGCGAAGGAGATGGCGAGCGGATGGACGAAGGCGCTCGTGAGCCGCGATGCCGAGCCGCCCGCGGAGGGCGAGGGGCGCGTGGAGACCCGGGGCGCGCATCCCGTCGCGGTCTCGCGCGTGGACGGGCGACTGTGCGCGGTCTCGGGCGTCTGCACCCACCTCGGCGGCATCCTGCAGTGGAACCCGGCCGAGCGCTCGTGGGACTGCCCGCTGCACGCATCGCGCTTCGATCCCGAGGGCCGCGTGCTCGAGGGCCCCGCGACGCAGGACCTCGCCCGGATGGACGACGCGCCGGCTCGATAGGGTGGCCCCGAGACCGTCCGCGTCCGACGCGCCCGCACCCGGCGCGCCGCGGTCGGCCGAAGGGGGTAGTGCATGGACGGAATCGTCGACACGGCCGGGAGCATCGGCATCGTCGTCGCCGTCGTGATCGTGGTCGTCGTCCTCGCGGTGGCGGCGCTCATCGGAACGCTCGTGCTGCGCGCGTGGTACAAGGTCGCGCGCGCCGACGAGGCGCTCATCATCGTCGGCAAGAAGCAGAAGGCGAAGGACGGCACCTCGTCGAACGTCGCGGTGATCCGCGGCGGCGGCGCGATCGTCAACCCGATCACGCAGCGTGCGGAGACGCTCTCGCTGCGGGCGCGGCAGATCATGGTCAAGCCGACCGCGCAGTCGATCCAGGGCGTGACGGTCGACGTCACGGGGGTCGCGCTCGTGAAGATCGGCTCCACGCCGGAGGCGATCGCGAGCGCCGCCGAGCGCTTCGTCTCGCAGGACGACGCGATCGAGGTCTTCACGACCGAGCAGCTCGAGGGCGCTCTGCGCGGCGTCGTCGCGACGCTCACGGTCGAGCAGCTCATGCGCGACCGCCAGGAGCTGTCCGACCAGATCGCGACGCTCATCAAGAGCGACCTGGAGGACCAGGGCCTCGTGCTCGACAGCTTCCAGATCCAGGGCATCACCGACCAGAACGGCTACATCGACGCCCTGGGCGCCGAGGAGGTCTCCAAGGTCAAGCGCCAGGCGGAGATCGCCCGGATCAACGCCGAGCGCGAGATCAAGGCGCGCGAGATCGCGACGAGCGAGGAGACGCTCATCGAGCAGACCGCGTTCGACCGCAACACCGCGTCGGCCGCGGCGGAGGTCGGCCAGGCGCGCGCCGAGGCCGAGCAGGCGGAGGCCCTCGCGCGGGCGAAGGCGCAGCAGGGCGTCCTCATGCAGGAGGCCGAGAACAAGCAGGCCGAGCTCGACGCCGACGTCAAGCGCGTCGCCGACGCGGCGCTCTACGAGCGGCAGAAGCGCGCCGACGCCGACGCGTACGCGCGGGTCAAGGAGGCCGAGGCCGAGGCTCTGATCGCCGAGCAGGAGGCGCGGGCCATCCGGATCAAGGCCGAGGCCGACGCCGAGGCCGTCCGCCTCGAAGGCGACGCGCGGGCGGCGGCCATCGAGGCCGAGGCGGCGGCGCTCGCGAAGAACCAGGACGCGTTCCTCGCCCAGCGCGCGCTCGACGCGCTCGTGCCGATGATGACGGAGTTCGCGAAGGGCTACGCGAACGTCGGCTCCGTCACGGTGCTCTCGGGCGGCGGTGCGGATGGCGCGAGCGCGCACCTCGCGGGGGAGACCGCGGCCGGGATGCGGTCGATGTTCGACAGCGTCCGCGCGGCGACCGGCGTCGACCTGTCGGCCGTCATCCAGGGACACGCGGTCGGACGCGGGATGGCCGCGGGCCAGCGCGCCGACGACGCCGCGTCGACTGAGCCCGCTGCGGCGCCCGCCGCGGAGCACACGGCCGCGTCGGCGACGTCGCCGGAGGCGGGAGGCGCCCCCGCGCCATCCGACGCTCCCGCCTGACCCGCTCATCGGACAGCAGAGCGGCCCGTCACCGCGGTGACGGGCCCCTCTGCTGTCCAGACGGCTCAGGCGCGCCGGTACTGCGACGCCATGGGACAGTCGAAGGGGTCGCGCGCGGCCAGGCCCACGCGGTTGAGGTAGGCGATGACGATGCCGTACGAGCGCAGCAGACTCGTCTCGGTGTACGGCACGTCGTTCGTCGCGCAGAAGTCGCGGACGATCTCGCGCGCCTTGGCGAGGTGGGGGCGCGGCATGCTCGGGAAGAGGTGGTGCTCGACCTGGTAGTTGAGCCCGCCCATGAGCCAGGTGGCCCACCATCCGCCCGCGATGTTGCGCGAGGTGCGGACCTGCTTCGAGAAGAAGTCGAGCTTCGCATCGGGCGCGATGACGGGCATGCCCTTGTGGTTCGGCGCGAAGGACGCGCCCATGTACACGCCGAAGACCGCGAGCTGCACGCCGAGGAAGGCGAAGGCCATCCCCACCGGGAGCAGGAGGAAGAGCGGCGTCAGGAGGAGCGCGAAGCGCAGCGCGATGATGCCGAGCTCCGTCCAGCGGCCCTTGACCGGGCCGCGCGACAGCAGGTGCTTCAGGCTCAGGTAGTGCAGATTGAGGCCCTCGAGCGTGAGGAGCGGGAAGAACAGCCAGCCCTGCCGCTGCGTGATGAGGCGGCGCAGGCCCCTCGCCCCGGCGGCGTCCTCCTCGACGAACGAGATCGTGTCGATCTCGATGTCGGGGTCCTTGCCGACGCGGTTCGGATTCGCGTGGTGACGGCTGTGCTTGGCGTCCCACCACGCGTAGCTCATGCCGATGCTGCCGGCGAGGATGCGGGCGAGGCGGTCGTTCGCGGGGCCGCTCGCGAGGATCTGGCGGTGCGCGGCCTCGTGCGCGAGGAACGCCACCTGCGTGAAGATGACGCCGAGCGCGCCCGCGATGAGCAGCTGGAACCAGCTGTCGCCGAGGAGCAGGAAACCGGCGATCGCGCCGCCGAGGGCGACGAGGATCCCGGCGCCGACGAGGGCGTAGAAGACGCGGGCGCGGCGCAGCAGCCCCGTCTCGCGCACGACCTGCGACACCTTCGTGTACGCCTTGGCCATCGGAGGGAACGTCTCTGTTCCGGAGTAGGTCTGGCGCACAGCGCCGAGACGGGAGGCCACGGGTGCGGTCTGGGTGAGGGAGATGGACTTCTCCTGTCGTGTCGGCAGCCCTTCGGCTCCTGGAGCCAAGGGCGGATGCCGATCGCTGGTCTCAGGCTAGCCCTCGCCGTATGCGGCATCGCGCATACGGAGGGAGGTGCGGGGGTACGCCGGAGATGCCCAGGGGCGGTCCGCCGGAATGCGCGGGCGCCGCGCGTCGTTGCGCACGTCATCCCCTCGGCGTGGGCCGCGCCAGGGAGAGAGGACACCGATGGACGGACTCGAGATCACCGTGCTCCTGGGCGCCGCCGTGCCCGTCGGAGCGCTGGTCGCTCCGCGGCTGCGCGTCGCGGTTCCCCTGCTGCTGCTCGCGTTCGGACTCGTGCTGGGGTTCGTGCCCGAGCTGCGCGAGGTGCAGCTGCCGCCCGAGACGGTGCTCCTGCTCTTCCTGCCGGTCATGCTCTTCTGGGAGAGCCTCACGACCTCGCTCAGGGCCATCCGGCGCGACCTGCGCGGCATCGTGCTGATGAGCACGCTCCTCGTCGTCGCGACCGCGTTCGCGGTCGCCGGCGCCGCGCACCTGATGGGCCTGCCGTGGGAGATCGCCCTCATCCTCGGCGCCGCGGTCGCCCCTCCCGACGCGACGGCGGTCGCCGCGCTCGGGCGGACCCTGCCGCACCGGAACTTCATGGTGCTGAAGGCCGAGAGCCTCACGAACGACGGCACCGCCCTCGTCATCTCGTCGGTCGCCGTCGGCGTCGCGGTCGGAGGCCAGTACACGCCGTGGACCATCACGGGCCTCGTCGTGCTGTCGTACGCGGGCGGGGTCGTGGCGGGCCTCGCGGTCGCGGGCGTCGCCTATCTGCTCATGCGCCGCCTGCGCGACGCGCTGACGATCAACATCGCGCTCCTCCTCACGCCGTTCGCGGCCTTCCTCGTCGCCGAGCTCGTCCACGCGTCGGGCGTGCTCGCGGTCGTCGTGGCGGGGCTCATCGCGGCCTGGGTCGCGCCGCGCACGACGACAGCCGCCTCACGACGCCAGACCGAGGCCGCGTGGCCGCTCGGGACGTTCCTCCTCAACGGCGCGCTGTTCGTGCTCATCGGGCTCGAGGTGCAGCACGTCGCGCACACGATCGACGCGCGCGAGGTCGGCCGGCTTCTGGGCGTCACGGTCGTCGTGTGGCTCGTGACGCTCGTCGTCCGGTTCGCGTTCCAGATGACCACGGTCACGATGATCCGCCTGCTCGATCGCCGTCCGTCGCAGCGCGAGCGGCGGATGAGCCATCGCGCGCGGGTGGTGAGCACGGTCGCGGGCTTCCGGGGCGCCGTCTCGCTCGCGATCGCGCTGTCCGTTCCGCTCGCGACCGCGGACGGCTCCGCGCTCACGGGGCGCGAGGACATCGTGTTCGTCACGGCGGGCGTCATCGTGCTCACCCTCCTCGTGCAGGGGCCGCTCCTCCCCGTCGTCGTGCGCTGGGCGCGCCTTCCGGAGGACCGGGCGAGCGACGAGGAGTACGAGCTCGCGCAGCGGGCCATCACGGGTGCGGCGCTCGCGTCGCTCGACGAGCTCGCGGCCGCGCACGCGGTGAGCGACGAGGTGCGCGACCGCATCCGCGACGACGTCTCGGAGACGCTCGAGCTCGCGAACGCGCAACGTCAGGCGCGTGAGCAGGAGCGCGTCGACCGCGAGGTGGCCGTGCTCGAGGGGATGCTCGGCCCGTCCGACGACGCCGAGCGCGCCGCCGAGGCTGCGGCGATCGAGGTGCTCACGATGTCGCCGATCACGCGGCACGAGGAGCACACGCGTCTCCGGCTCGCGCTGCTCGCGCGCAAGCGGGAGGTGCTCTACGGTCTCCGGGCCGACGGCTCGGTCGACGACGGCGTCGTGAACCGCATCCAGGCGCGGCTCGACCTCGAGGAGCTGCGGCTCACGGGCATCGAGCCCGTCGCCTGACCCCGGTCGCGCCATCGAGAGCTGATCCCCTCGACGCGGAGGCGATGCGGGAGCATCCTGGTCGCATCCGACGCAGTCAGGAGGCGGGCATGATCATCTCGACGCCCCATGAGGACGACCCCGACCCGCAGGTCGCGGCCATGTACGCGCACGACCTCGAGGCGGACGGCCTCGTGTTCAGCCATACCCGCGCGATGGCGGTGAACCCCGCGGCGCGTCTCTCGCAGGACGCGGCCTCGATGACGGACGACGACTCGGCGCGGCTGCGGGCCGTCGGCTTCTCCGACCGGCAGATCGTCGACATCGCGCTCGCCGCAGGGGCGCGCAACCTCTTCAGCCGCACGCTCCAGGCGCTCGCGGTGCCGATCGAGGACGTGCCGCGGCTGAGCCCGCAGCTGTCGCAGGCCCTGCGCGAGGCCGCCGAGAGACGCGGGGCCGCCGCATGACGACCATCACCGCTGTGCTGGGCGACATCACGGAGCAGGAGGTGGACGTCGTCGTCAACGCGGCGAGCAGGGCGATGCGCGGAGGCGGCGGTGTCGACGGCGCCATCCACCGCGCGGGCGGCCCCGAGATCCTCCGCGCGTGCATCGCGCGGTTCCCGCACGGGCTCGCGACGGGCGACGCGGGGTGGACGACCGCCGGTCGCCTGCCTGCGCGGTGGGTCGTGCACACCGTCGGCCCGAACCATGCGGCGGGCGAGCGCGACCGCACGCTCCTGGAGTCCTGCTATCGGCGAGCGCTCGCGGTCGCGGACGAGCTCGGTGCGCGCAGTGTCGCCTTCCCGCTCATCAGCGCGGGCATCTACGGATGGCCTCTGGACGATGCGATCGCGGCTGCCGTGGAGACGGTCGCGGCGGCGCGCACGCGGGTCGAGGAGGTGCGCATCGTCGCGCGCGACGCGGAGACGCACGCGCGGGTCGCCGCGGCGATCGAGACGCTCGGCCGGCCTCCGCGCGGCTGAGCGTCTCGTTCGCCGGGCGGCGACGCCCCGTTCACCGGCGCGTCGCCGCCGCGCCAGCCGAGCGTCATCCCAGGAAGGCACCCTGCGGGCGAGGCGGAGCCGGCCCCGAGAGCCCTGCCGGTGCCCGCCGCCGACGAGAGGGAACCCCGTGCCCATCCGCCAGTCCGAGCATCCGCTGCCCGATCACTTCCTCGTCCACATCTCGGACACGCATCTCGTCATGCCGGGGGAGCGCCTGTGCGGCGTCGCCGAGGCGAGCGAGCGCCTGCGCGAGCTGCTCGGCTCGCTGGCCGGGACGGGCATCCGCCCCGAGGCGCTCGTGTTCACGGGCGATCTGGCCGACCAGGGCGAGCCCGAGGCGTACGTCGAGCTGCGCGACATCGTGGAGCGCGCGGCCGCGGAGATGGACGCGCGGATCGTGTGGGTCATGGGCAATCACGACGACCGCGCGACGCTGCGGCGCACGCTCCTCGACGCCGCGCCGACGACCGAGCCGCTGGACCGCGTCGAGTGGCTCGGCGGGCTGCGGCTCGTCGTCCTGGACTCGACCGTGCCGGGGCACGCGCACGGCGAGCTCGAGCCGGGACAGCTCGCCTGGCTCGCCGACGTGCTCGCGACGCCCGCGCCCGAGGGGACGATCCTCGCGATGCACCACCCGCCCGTCCCGTGTCTGCAGGACCTCGCCGTCACGGTCGAGCTGCGCGACCAGGCGGCCCTCGCCGACGTCCTGCGCGGCACGGATGTGCGGGCCATCCTCGCGGGCCACCTGCACTACAGCACGACCGCGGGGTTCGAGGGCATCCCCGTGTCGGTCGCCTCGTCGACCTGCTACACGCAGGACCTCTTCACGCCCGGCCGCGGGACGCGCGGAAGGGATGCGGCACAGAGCGTCAACTTCGTCCACGTCTACGAGCGCACGGTGATGCACACGGTGGTGCCGGCCGCCGGCGCGGCGACGGTGGGGCGCTTCGTCGACCAGGCCGCGACCGCGCGTCGCCTCGAGGAGGAGGGCGTGGTGATCCCGCCGTCCGCGAACCCGGACGCGCCCGAGTGGGCGCGGCGCGCCATCCCGTCGCCGGTCGGGAGCGAGCCCGCGGCGGCGCTCCCGCTGCCCGTGGCCCGGTGACGCGACACGCGTTCCTGTCGAGCGCCCGGCGCGGGTACCGTCGGAGGGTGGGGAGAAGGAGCGCATCGTGAGCCAATCGCCGGAGACCAGCGTGGACCAGGGCCGGGAGGGGCGCGCGAAACGGTACGCGACGCTCGACGAGGCCTTCCAGAAGCACGGGACGCCGCCCGAGAACCAGGCGGTCATCCGCCGCATCGTGGACGGCTCCGACGTCACGGGCTTCGTCGGGTACCGCACGTACTTCAAGATCGAGCGCCGCGGCAGCGCCGCACTCGAGGTGCACGCGGGCTACACGAACGGCTTCCGATCTGAGTCCGACGCCGCCCGCCTCGCGGGCGACCTCGAGCGCTGGCCGAGCCGCCGCTTCCACGGTTCGTGGGGTGTCACGCACCCTGTGACGCACGCCGTGCGCGTCGCGCCGGCGCGCTCGAGCGCGCCGCGCCGCGAGACGGTCCGCAAGCCCGTCGTGCCCGAGCGCGTGGCCGACGTCTGCCCGACCTGCTTCATGGAGATGCCGCTCACGGGCGTCTGCCCGAACTGCGGCTGAGGCGGACCACTTGCCGCTTCCGGCCGCTTGACGGCGGCGGATGGCGGCCGTTCGCGACCAGGACCGGTTCCGGATGTCGGCGGTGCATGGTTCGCTGGGGCCATGGACACGGTCACCTCCGCAGACGGCACCCCCATCGCGTTCCGCACCCTCGGCGACGGGCCCACGGTCGTCATCGTCAACGGCGCGCTCTCGACCGCGGCGGACGCCTCGGGCCTCGCCGAGGCGCTCGCGGCCTCCGGCCTGCGGGCCGTCACCTGGGACCGACGCGCGCGCGGTGACAGCGGCGACGCACGCGACTCCGCCCCCGAGCGCGAGAGCGAGGACCTCGCGGCCGTGATCGAGGCCGCGGGCGGCGACGCCGCGGTGCTCGGGCACTCGTCGGGCGCCGTGCTCGCGCTGTTCGCTGCGTCGCTGGGGGTGCCCATCCGCCGGCTGTTCCTCTCGGAGCCCCCGCTCCACGCAGGAGAGCCGGCGCCGCACGACCTGCCCGATCGTCTCCAGGCGCTCGTCGACGACGGCGCCCTCGAGGACGCGGTCGCGACATTCCAGGTCGAGGGCGTCGGGCTTCCGCGCGAGATGGTCGAGGGGATGCGGGCGCGGGGCGCGCTCACGCTCCTCGCGCCCCTCGCGCAGTCGACCGTCTACGACGCGCGGCTCGTCCGGGATGCGGGAGGGCCGACCGCCGCGATGCTCGAGGTCGGGCAGCCGATCGTGATCCTGCGCGGGGAGCAGACGTTCCCCGTGCTCGTCGAGGCGGCCGACCGCCTCGCGGCCGCGCGCCCCGACGCCGAGCTCGTCGTGGTGCCGGAGTCCGTCATGCACCGCCCCGATCCCGCGGCGACCGCGCGCATCGTCGCCGAGCGGATGGGCTGACCGCCCCCCGCGCCCGGCTCAGCCGCCCGCGACGGGTTCGTCGCGTTCACTCCAGGTGACGCAGGAACCGGCCGGGGGAGTCGAGGAACGATCGCCACGTCCGCACGAGGTCGAGGTCGTCGTACGCGCATCGACGGATGCCCCACGAGCCGAGCTCGAGCAGGTCGGCTCCGGGGAATGCGGCGAGCACCGGCGAGTGCGTCGAGAGGACGATCTGCGAGCCGTCCGCGACGAGTTCGCGCAGCAGCCCGAGAAGCGCGAGGCAGCCGGAGACGGAGAGAGCGGATTCCGGCTCGTCGAGCACCCACAGCCCGCGGATGCGCAGGCGCTCGGAGACCACGTCGAGGAACGACTCGCCGTGGCTGCGCTCGTAAAGCGGGGCGCCCATCCCGATGTCCTCGAGGTACGTGTAGAACCCGTGCATGGTCTCCGCCCGCAGGAAGAAGCCCTTCCTCGGCGCACCGGCCCCGCGCAC
The DNA here is from genome assembly GCF_053851835.1 of Microbacterium sp. KNMS. Classification (NCBI taxonomy): domain Bacteria; kingdom Bacillati; phylum Actinomycetota; class Actinomycetes; order Micrococcales; family Microbacteriaceae; genus Microbacterium; species Microbacterium sp. KNMS. The sequence goes on along the minus strand of NZ_JBSQBP010000024.1, from coordinate 20,508 downwards.
GAGCTGCAGGTGGTCGCCGAGGTCGGACTCCGACGCGCGCGTGGCGTGCTGGGCGCCGCTCGAGCCTCCCTCTGCGTTGAGGCCGTATGCCGTGGCGAGAGCCTCGACCAGGGTCGACTTGCCGACGCCGTTCTCGCCCGTGAGCACCGTCACGGCGCCGAGGTCCAGTCCCTCCTCGAGCACCTGCCGGACGGGACCGAGCGTGGCGGGCCAGCGCCGCAGATCGGCGGGCGCGAGCGGGTGCGCCTCGATTCTGCGCACGGGGAGGGCCCGGCGGGAGAGAGGGGGCGCATCCACACGGCGACCCTAGCCTGCCCCGCGCCCTGCGCCCTGCGCCCCGCGCCCCGCGCACTGCGCTCCGGACACGCGGCATGTCTCACTTGCGCAGCCTTACGGGCCGCGATTGCCTGCAAATCCGAGACATGCGAGGGAGCGGCCTACCGGGGGACTCGGCAGGAGAGGCGCGGGCTCGCGTGATAAGGTCTTCCTCTGGAAGCGTGTCCGAGAGGCCTAAGGAGCTTGGCTGGAATCCAAGTATGCGGGGTAACTCGCATCGCAGGTTCAAATCCTGTCGCTTCCGCAGAAGAGGCCCCGTCCGGTTCGCCGGACGGGGCCTCTGACATGCCAGCGGGAGCTACACGCCGCGGACGTCGGCGTACAGCGCGCGGGTGCGGTCGGCGATCGCGGTCCACGAGAACTCGCGCTCGGCGCGCTCGCGCCCTGCGGCCCCCAGCGCACGCGCGCGATCGGGGTCGGACACCATCTCGGTGAGCGCCGCCGCGAGGTCGCCGACGAAGCGCTCGGGGTCGATCGGGGTGCCCGTTCCGTCGTCCACCTGCTCGATCGGGACGATCGCTCCCGTCACGCCGTCCGCGACGACCTCGGGGATGCCGCCGGTGCCCGTGCCGACGACCGGTGCACCGCAGGCCATGGCCTCGAGGTTCACGATGCCGAGCGGCTCGTACACCGAGGGGCAGACGAACGTCGTGGCCGCGCTCAGCAGGGCGCACAGCTCGGGGCGGGGCAGGTGGCGGTCGATCCAGACGACGCCGTCGCGCTCGGCGCGCAGCTCGGCGACGAGGCCCTCGACCTCGGCCATGATCTCGGCCGTGTCGGGAGCGCCCGCGCACAGCACGAGCTGCACCTCGGGCGGCAGGGCGCGCGCCGCGCGGAGCAGGTACGGCAGCCCCTTCTGCCGCGTGATGCGGCCGACGAACACGATCGAGGGGCGGTCGGGGTCGACGCCCAGCGCGCGCACGGCGTCGGGGTCGTCGACGCGCTGCCAGCCGTCGAGGTCGATGCCGTTGTAGACGACCTTCACGCGCTCGGGCTCGAGCTCGGGGTACACCCGCAGCAGGTCGCGGCGCATGCCCTCGCTGACCGCGACGACGGCGTCGGCCGACGTGAGGGCCTCGCGCTCGATCCAGCTCGACAGGCGATAGCCGCCGCCGAGCTGCTCGGCCTTCCACGGGCGCAGCGGCTCGAGGCTGTGGGCGGTGGCCACGTGCGGGATGCCGTGGAGCATCTTCGCGACGTGGCCGGCGAAGTTCGCGTACCAGGTATGCGAGTGGACGAGGTCGGCGCCCTCGACATCGCGGGCGATGAGGAGGTCGGTGCCCATGGTCTGCAGGGCTCCGTTCGCGCCCGAGAGCTCGGCGGGCGTCCCGTACGAGAAGACGCCCTCCTCGTCGCGCGGAGCGCCGAACGCGCGCACGACGACGTCGAGATCTCGGCGGAGCGCTCTGACGAGCTCGGCGACGTGCACGCCGGCACCGCCGTACACCTCGGGCGGGTACTCGCGGGAGAGGAGATCGACTCGCATGCAGTCAACCTAGCGCCGCTGGAGGCCGCGCGGGGAACAGGTCGAGAATTGCACATTTCTCCCCGCGATTCGAGCCTGCCTTTCTCCTCCGGTTCTCACTAGGGTGAGGCCATGTCCAAGTACTTCGGCATCGTGCTCGCAGGCGGAGAAGGCAAGCGGCTGATGCCGCTCACGGAGGACCGGGCGAAACCGGCTGTGCCCTTCGGCGGACAGTACCGCCTCATCGACTTCGCGCTGTCGAACCTCATCAACTCGGGGCTGCGGCAGATCGTCGTGCTCACGCAGTACAAGTCGCACAGCCTCGACCGCCACATCTCGCAGCTGTGGCGCATGAACGGCCTGCTCGGCTCCTACATCGCGTCCGTGCCCGCGCAGCAGCGGCTCGGGAAGCGCTGGTACCAGGGCTCGGCCGACGCGATCCTGCAGAGCCTCAACCTCGTGTACGACGAGCGCCCGGACTACATCGTCGTGGTCGGCGCCGACCACGTCTACCGGATGGACTTCGACCAGATGATCGAGGCGCACATCGCCTCGGGCGCCGAGGCGACCGTCGCGGCCATCCGCCAGCCGATCTCGCTCGCCGACCAGTTCGGCGTCATCGACATCGACCCCGAGAACCCGAGCCGCATCCGCGAGTTCCTCGAGAAGCCGTCGAATCCGCAGGGCCTGCCCGACTCGCCGCGCGAGGTGCTCGCCTCGATGGGCAACTACGTCTTCACGGCCGAGGCGCTCATCGAGGAGGTGCTGCGCGACGGCGAGCGTGCCGACTCGAAGCACGACATGGGCGGCGACATCATCCCCGCCTTCGTCGAGCGCGGCACGGCCGGCGTGTACGACATGAAGCAGAACACCGTGCCGGGCGCCTCGGCGCGCGACCGCTACTACTGGCGCGACGTGGGGACGATCGACTCGTACTTCGAGGCGCACCAGGACCTCATCTCGGTGCTCCCGGTGTTCAACCTCTACAACCAGGAGTGGCCGATCTTCACGCAGCAGGTGAACCTGCCGCCGGCGAAGTTCACGCGCGACGCCCGGGGCACGCTGAGCACCGTGATCGACTCGATCGTCGCGGGCGGCACCGTGATCTCGGGCGCGCACATCGAGCGCAGCGTGCTCGGCTCGGGCGGCATCGTCGAGTCGGGCGCGCACGTGAGCGACTCGATCGTGTTCGAGAACGCGCGGATCAAGCCGGGGGCGACCGTCCGCCGCGCGATCCTCGACAAGAACGTCGTCGTCGAGGCGGGCGCGTCGATCGGCCTCTCGCGCGAGGCGGATGCCGCGCGCGGCTTCGCGATCACGCCGAGCGGCATCACCCTCGTCGGAAAGGGCGCGACGGTCACCGCGTCCTGACGGCGCGAGCGCTCAGAGCGCGTCCTCCACACGAGGGCGCACGACGAGCGATCGCGGCAGCGCGCTCGCGCGCGCACGCTCAGCCGCGCCCGGCAGGAGCGCGCGGCGGATGCGGCGCAGAGCGCCCGCGGCGGTCTCGGCGGGGAGCTCGTCGGATACCCGCGCATACGACGCACGCTCGACCGCGCCCACGAGCAGCGCGACATCCGCCTCGGGAGCTCCGCACTGCGTCACGAGGCGCCGGCCGAGCGCCCGGGGCGACTCGCTCGCGCGCACGTCGACGCCCGCGTCGATCGCGGTGTCGACGAGCTCGAGCCACACGGCGCGCGACCGGGCCGCTCCCGAGGCGTTCAGTCGCCGCGACCGCCGCGCGCTCCGCACGACGAAGGGGAGCGCGACGACGAGCAGAGCGAGGATGGCGATGCCGATCGCGCCGAGGGCGCCGCGCGGATCCCACGCGGCGACCTCGGCGCCGTCCGCGCCGCCCGCACCCGGATCCGCCGAGGGGCGCGCGCTCGCGGTCGGCGTGGGCGCGTCGCTCGGGCGCTCGTCCTCCTCGACCGGCGTCTGACCGCCGTCGCTCGTCTGCGGAAGGAAGTTCGTCGGCACGCCCAGGGAGGCCGTCGGCTCGAACGGCACCCAGCCGATGCCGTCGAGATGCGCCTCGGGCCACGCGTGGAGCTGCGCGCTCGTGACCGAGTACGTCACCGACCCGTCGTCCGCCGGCGGGCCCGTCGCCGTTCCCGGCAGGTAGCCGACCACGACGCGCGTGGGGATGCCGAGGGTGCGCGCCATGACGGCGAACGACGACGCGAAGTGCACGCAGTAGCCCGCGCGCACCTCGAGGAAGTCGGCGATCGCTTCGACCCCCGAGCCGTCGAAGCCCTCCGCGACGGGTGCCTCGAGCGAGTACCGGAACGCGCCGCCGCGGAACCAGCCCTGCAGGGCGCGCAGGGCGTCGTAGGGGGTCTGCGCGTCGGCCGTCACCTCCGCAGCGAGCTCGCCGATCACGGCGGGCAGCTCGGGCAGCGCGAGCGCCTGCTCCGGCGCCTCGCCGATCGCCGCGGCCTGCGCCTGCTCCCGCGTCGGGTCGGGCCGCTCCCACGTCACCGTGTACTCGGCACCGAGGGAGGACGCCGAGTTCGTCACGAGCGTGCGGTTCGCGGTGAGCATCGACCACGCGTCGTCGACGCCCTCGAGCTCGACGGCCGCGTAGGGCACCGGCAGGTAGCCGCCGGTGAGCCGCGTGATATCGACGGACGCCGTGCCGCGCTCGCGCTCGACCGCGATCTCCTCGACCGGTGGCAGCCCGCCCCCGACCGCGGAGAGCGCGCCGGTGTCGGGCGTCCACACCTCCCCGTCGAAGGACGACAGGGTCGCAACGCGCAGGTACGGAGCCGCGCCGGCCGCCGTCCTGACCTGCAGTACCTCGGTCTGGGCGGGCTGGCGCAGGCTGGCGCCGAGATCGAGGTCGGCGTCGATCGTCGTCGTGGGCCCGAAGCCGGATCCGGGTCGCGCGACCGGCTGCGGGAGCAGGGGCGGGATGGCCATGGCGGCGACGACCGCGACAGCGCCGACGATCGCGGCGACGACGGACGCGGATGCCGTGTGCCCGGCGCCCGTCCGCGGATCGCGCGCGCGGGTGTCGGCGCGCAGCATGAGGAGGATCGACAACGCGAGCGGGACGAAGAAGACCGCCTCCACGCGCTGCGGCACGACGAGCGACGGGATGAGCGACACCGTGATGAACCCCACCGCCGCGAGGAGGGGAAGCCGTGCGGTGAGGGCGACGTGCGACATGGCGATCGCGAGGAGGCCGACCGCGACGGTGATCACCCACGCGAGTCCGCTCGACGGCCGCAGCGGCGCGACGCCGTGGAGCACCTCATCCCACACGGCGCCGAGGAGCGCCTCGACCGCGCGCGGCGTCTGCGGCGAGGGGACGACGAGGTAGCGCGGCACCGAGGCGGGCAGGAGGATCATCGCGCACGCGATCCACACGGCCGCCTCGGCGAGGAACGCCCAGGCGCGGTGCCGCGTGCGGCGGACCGCGTAGCCGGCGGCGCACACGACCGCGACCGTGAACACCGTCTGGGGGAGCCAGATCGGGACGACGACCCTCGTCAGCGGGAGGGCGGACGCGAGGACGGCGATCGCCGTCCACAGGGCGAGCACGGGGTCGGCGGGGCGACGGCGGCGCTCGGCCCCACGCGCCCGCAGCTCAGCGGCGTCCATATCGCGCTCCCGGGTTCACGGCGCGCTGCCATGCGTCCTCGACGTCTGCCTCGAGCGCGACAGAGCGCCATCCGGCGCGACGGGCCTCGTCGAGCGCGTCGCGCTGCGGGGCGGATGCGAACAGGAGGGGGAGCGCGCCGCGATGCGCCGTGCGGGCGAGCACCGCGGCGTCGGATGGCTCGAGGCGCCCCGCGATGAGCACGAGCGGCCCCGTGGTCACGCCCGCGAGCACCTCGTCGAGGCGCGGCAGGGTGTCGGCGGAGCGCGTCCCGACCGTCGTGAAGGCGCGCAGGAGCTCGGCGCGCTCGTCGCCCTGGGCCGCGCCGCGCTGGCCGAGCGACGCGAGCGGCGCGCCGTCGCCGTCGATGACCCGGACGATGTAGCCGTCGGCCGCGAGGCGCCACGCGGCCGAGACGCACAGCGAGACCGCGGCCTCGAACGCGCTGTCGCCGCCGGGCGACGCGGCGGAGGGCGACCAGCGCGACGTGCCCCGGTCGAGCACGACGACTGCCTGCGGCGACGCCTCCTGCTCCTCCTCCCGCACCATGAACTCCCCGAGCCGCGCGGAGGCGCGCCAGTGGATGCGGCGCATCGAGTCCCCTGGCGCATACGGGCGGGGAATGAGGTTGTCGCTGCCCTGGCCGCGCCGCTCTGCGCTCGCGAGGGCGACGCCCGAGTCGCCCGCGAGGCGGGGCAGAGGCGAGAGCGGGACGATGCGCGGCGTCACGGTGACGGGCGTCATCCCGCCCAGACGTCGCGTGCGGCGCGCGATGCCGAACGGGTCGTGCTCGACGACCGTGAGCGGCCCGAGGGTCCACGCGCCCCGGCGGACTCCCGTGACCGCGTACGTCAGCTCGAGCGCTCCGGACGCGCCGCGGCTCGGCAGGAGCGACGCGGGCAGCGCGCCGGTCGCATCGCCCGCGAAGCCGCCCGGCAGCTCGTCGGCCCACGTCCCGCCCGGCGTGGGCAGCGGGGACCGCCCCGAGATCCGCAGCGCGACCGTGCTCTCCTCGCCGACCGCGACGGTCTCGGGGCGGAGCGTCCGGATCACGCGCTCGGGGCTCCGGCGCAGGTACAGCGAGAGCGCGCACGCCGCCACGAGCGCGAAGAGGAGCATCGCGTACGCGAGGGCCTCCGTCGACCCCACCGCGTGCGCCGCGACGAAGAGCGCGGCGCCGAGAGCGAGCGCCCCGGCGCCGCGCACGGTGAGCGGGTGGCGGCGCATCGCGCTCAGCGCGCCGTCGCGAGCGGGACCCGGACGGCGTGCACGATGCGCTCGAGGATCGCGGGGATCGCGTCCGCCTCGCCGCGGTGCGCGGCGGCCGCGCGCGTCGGGATGAGACGGTGCGCGAACACGGGCGTGAGCAGGGCCATGAGATCGTCCGGGATGACGTAGTCGCGCCCGTCGAGCGCGGCGCGCACCTTGGCCGCGCGGACCAGCTGGATGGTCGCCCGCGGGCTCGCGCCCAGACGGAGGTCGGGATGGCGGCGCGTGGCCTGCGCGAGCGCGACCGCGTACTGCTCGACGACGGGCGCGACGTGCACGGCGCGCGCCCACGCGATGAGCGCCGCGACCGTCTCGACGTCGACGACCGCCGTGAGCGCGTCGAGCGGATTCGCGGTGTCGCGCTGGCGCAGCATGAGCGCCTCGGCCTCGGCATCCGGGTAGCCCATCGAGATGCGCATCATGAAGCGGTCGCGCTGGGCCTCGGGGAGCGCGTACGTGCCCTCCATCTCGAGCGGGTTCTGGGTCGCGACCACGAGGAACGGGCGCGGCAGCCGATGGGTCCGCCCATCGACCGTGACCTGCGCCTCCTCCATCGCCTCGAGCAGGGCCGACTGCGTCTTGGGGGAGGAGCGGTTGATCTCATCGGCGATGACGACGTTGGCGAACACGGCGCCCGATTTGAACTCGAACTCGCGGCTCACCGGGTCGAAGACCGACACGCCCGTGACGTCGCTGGGCAGGAGATCCGGCGTGAACTGGATCCGTCGCACGCTCGCCGCGATCGAGGCGGCGAGGGCGCGCGCGAGCTGCGTCTTGCCGACGCCCGGCACATCCTCGATGAGCAGGTGACCCTCGGCCAGGAGCGAGATGAGGGCGCTGTCCACGGCCTCGGGCTTGCCGTCGATCACGCTCGAGATCGCGCGCGCGATCCCGTTCGCCGCCTCGAGGAATCTCTCGGCCGTCATGGTCTCTGGCACAGGCCACCTCGCATTCGGGGTTAGACTATCTGCAGCTCTCCGCGTGGCGGCATCCAGGCCAACTCCCCCAGGACGGAAACGTAGCAAGGGTAACCGGGCTCTGTCGGGTGCGCGGAGAGCCTTTTCATGCCCAGGCGGGAATCCGCCCGTCGTCCTGCCGCGTCGAAGGTGTTCGACCTAGGGTGGATGACGTGGCGAGAAGCATCTACATCACGTCGGCCGAGGGGCATTCCGGCAAGTCCACGGTGGCGCTCGGCGTCCTGGATGCGCTGAGCAGGGCGACCCCGCGCGTGGGGGTCTTCCGTCCGATCGCCCGGTCGTCCGCCGAGCGCGACTACGTCCTCGAGATGCTGCTCGACCACGACGGCGTCGACCTCGCGTACGAGGAGTGCGTCGCGGTCACCTACGACGACGTCCGCGCCGACCCCGACGCCGCGCTCGCGCGGATCGTCGAGCGCTTCAAGGCCGTCGAGGCGAAGTGCGACGCGGTCGTCGTCCTCGGGAGTGACTACACCGACGTCGGCAGCCCCGCGGAGCTCGCCTACAACGCGCGCGTCGCGGTGAACCTCGGCACGCCCGTTCTGCTCGTCCTCGGCGGACGCGCGCAGCAGGGCCACACCGAGCAGCTCGGCACGACGTCGCCGCGCACGCCAGAGGAGGTCGCGCAGATCGCCGCGCTCGCGGTGTCGGAGCTCGTGCGCGAGCGCGCCGAGCTGCTCGCGACGATCGTGAACAGGGCCGACGGCGCCCGCCGGGACGAGATCCTCGCAGCGGTCGGCGCGGTCACCCCGTCGGCTCCGGTCTGGGCGATCCCCGAGGACCGGATGCTCGTGGCCCCGTCGATGGGCGATGTGCTGCGCGCGGTCGACGGCCGGCTCGTGAACGGCGACGAGGCGCTGCTCACGCGCGAGGCGCTCGGCGTGGTCATCGCCGCGATGTCGATGGAGAACGTGCTCCCGCGGCTCACCGAGGGCGCCTGCCTCATCGTGCCCGGAGACCGGAGCGAGGTCCTCCTCGCGGCGCTCCTCGCGAACGCCTCGGGCACGTTCCCGTCGATCGCGGGGATCATCCTCAACGGGCCCTTCGAGGTGCCGGAGGCCGTGTCGCGCCTGCTCGAGGGCCTCGGCTCGCGCCTTCCCGTCATCCGCGCGGACGGCGACACCTACACCACCGCCGTGCGGGTCATGAGCGCCCGCGGGCGCCTCGCCGCAGGCTCGCCCCAGCGCTACAACCTCGCGCTGTCGCTGTTCGAGAGCAGCGTCGACGTCGAGGAGCTCACCCGCGTGCTCGGGGTCGCGCGGGCGACCGTCGTCACGCCGCTCATGTTCGAGTACACCCTGCTCGAGCGGGCCCGCGCCGACCGCCGACACATCGTCCTGCCCGAGGGCGACGACGACCGCGTGCTGCGCGCGGCGGGCATCCTGCTCCAGCGCGGCGTGGCCGAGCTCACCATCCTCGGCGAGCCGTTCGAGGTCCGCGCCCGCGCGATCGAGCTCGGCGTGGACATCCGCGAGGCGCACGTCCTGAGCCCGTTCGATCCCGTGCACGTGCACAAATTCGCGACCGAGTACGCGCGGCTGCGGGCGCACAAGGGCGTGACCTACGAGCGCGCGGCCGACACCGTCACCGACGTCAGCTACTTCGGCACGATGATGGTGCACATGGGGCTCGCCGACGGCATGGTCTCGGGCGCCGCGCACACGACGGCCCACACCATCCGCCCGGCATTCGAGGTCATCAAGACCGAGCCCGGCGTCTCGGTGGTCTCGAGCGTCTTCCTCATGGCGCTCGCCGACCGGGTGCTCGTCTACGGCGACTGCGCGGTGATCCCCGATCCGACGAGCGAGCAGCTCGCCGACATCGCGATCACCTCGGCGCAGACCGCGCGCCAGTTCGGCGTCGAGCCGCGCGTCGCGATGCTGTCGTACTCGACGGGGGAGTCGGGCACGGGCGCGGATGTCGACAAGGTGCGCGAGGCGACGCGGCTCGCGCGCGAGCGCGCGCCCGAGCTGCCGATCGAGGGCCCGATCCAGTACGACGCGGCGGCCGACGCCGCGGTCGCGAAGGCGAAGCTCCCGGGCTCGGAGGTCGCCGGGCGCGCGACGGTCTTCGTCTTCCCCGACCTCAACACGGGCAACAACACCTACAAGGCCGTGCAGCGGTCGGCGGGCGCCGTCGCGATCGGGCCGGTCCTGCAGGGCCTGAACAAGCCGATCAACGACCTGTCGCGCGGCGCGCTCGTCGAGGACATCGTCAACACCGTCGCGATCACGGCCATCCAGGCGCAGGGGGAGCAGCGATGACCGCGCGGAGCGTCCTCGTCGTCAACAGCGGGTCGTCGTCGTTCAAGTACCAGCTCATCGACATGGCCGCCGAGCGGGTGCTCGCCTCGGGGCTCGTCGAGCGGATCGGGCAGACGCAGGGCGCCGCAGCCCACACGGTCCGCTTCGCGGCCGGTCCCGGAGAGCCCGCGCCGGCGATCGCCGACGAGACGCACCGCCGTGAGACGGAGATCCCCGACCACACCGCCGGGTTCCGCGTGATGCTCGACGCGTTCGCCGCGCACGGCCCCGCGCTCGACGCCGACGCGCTCGCCGCCGTCGGGCACCGCGTCGTGCACGGCGGCGCGCGGTTCTTCGAGCCGACCGTCGTGAACGACCTCGTCGAGATCAACATCGACGAGCTCTCGGTGCTCGCCCCGCTGCACAACCCCGGCGCGCTGCAGGGCATCCGCGCCGCGCGCGCGGCGTTCCCGCACGTGCCGCACGTCGCGGTGTTCGACACGGCGTTCCACCAGACCCTTCCGCCCGCCGCGTACACCTACGCGATCGACCGCGAGATCGCGCAGGCGCATCGCGTCCGCCGCTACGGGTTCCACGGCACGAGCCACAAGTACGTCTCGGAGGCGGCGGCGCGCCATGTCGGACGACCGCTCGCGGAGCTGCGCCAGATCGTGTTCCACCTCGGCAACGGCGCGTCCGTCACCGCCGTCGACGGCGGCCGGTCGGTCGAGACCTCGATGGGCATGACGCCGCTCGAGGGCCTCGTGATGGGCACCCGGTCGGGCGACATCGACCCGGCGGTGCTCTTCCAGCTCGCGCGCAGGGCCGACCTGACGATCGCCGACCTCGACCGGCTCCTCAACACGCGAAGCGGTCTCAAGGGCCTCGCCGGGGTCTCGGACATGCGCGACGTGCAGGAGCGCAGGGCGGCGGGAGACGAGGCAGCCCAGCTCGCGTTCGACGTGTACGTCCACCGGCTCCGCGCGTACGCGGGCGCGTATCTCGCGCAGCTCGGCGGGGTCGACGTCATCTCGTTCACGGCCGGAGTGGGGGAGAACTCCCCGGATGTCCGCGCTGCGGCGCTCGCCACGCTCGGGTTCGCGGGGGTGGAGATCGACGCGGCGCGGAACGCCGCGGCTCCGCGCGGCGAGATCGCGGTCATCTCGACCGACGCGTCGCGCGTCACCGTGCTCGTCGTGCCGACTGACGAGGAGCTCGAGATCGCCCGCCAGTCCCTCGCCGCGGCGAGCTGACCGCCACTACGCTGGGGTGAACCGGCCATCCCGCGCGACGGAGGATCTGTGACCTCTCTGCCCGACTCGCCCCTTCCCGACCTGAGACGCTACGACGCCGTGCTGTTCGACCTCGACGGCGTGCTCACGCCGACGGCCGAGGTGCACATGCACGCGTGGCGGGCGATGTTCGAGGAGCTCTTCGCCCAGTGGGGCATCGAGCCCGCCTACACCGACGACGACTACTTCGCGCACCTCGACGGCAAGAAGCGCTACGACGGCGTCGCCGCCCTGCTGCGCAGCCGCGACGTCGAGATCCCGTGGGGCGACCCGTCCGACGATCCCTCGCTCGACACCGTGTGCGGCATCGGCAACCGCAAGAACGCCGTGTTCTCGCGCGTGCTCGCGGACGAGGGGATCGCGCCGTACCCGGGCTCGCTGGCCCTCCTCGACGCGCTCGCGGCGGTGGGAGCGCGCGTGGGCGTGGTCTCGAGCTCGAAGAACGCGAAGGACGTGCTGACCGCCGCCGGCATCCTCGACCGGTTCCCCGTGATCGTCGACGGTGCGGTGGCCGAGCGCGACGGGCTGCCGTCGAAGCCCGCGCCCGACATGTTCCTCGCGGGCGCCCGCCAGCTCGGCGCCGCCCCCGCCCGCTGCGCGGCCGTCGAGGACGCCCTCAGCGGAGTCGCATCGGCGGCCGCCGGCGGGTTCGCCCTCATCGTCGGCGTCGACCGCGGCGCCGGGGCGGCCACGCTCTCGGCCGCGGGCGCGCACGTCGTCGTGTCCGACCTCGCCGAGCTCGTCGGCCCGGCCACCCGCTGACCTCCGCCCTCCGTCCATCCGGCACCCGACCATCCGGAGCACACGCATGATCGATCGCGACCGCTTTCCCGTCGACCCCTGGCGCCTCGTCGAGACCCGCTACTCCGAGGAGGACGCGGGTGTCACCGAGACCCTGTTCGCCGTCGGGAACGGCTTCCTCGGACTGCGCGGGAACTACCCCGAGGGCCGCCACGCGCACGAGCACGGCACGTTCATCAACGGCTTCCACGAGACGTGGCCGATCCGTCACGCCGAGAGCGCCTACGGCTTCGCCGAGGTCGGGCAGACGATCGTCAACGTGCCCGACCCGAAGGTCATGCGCGTCTACGTCGACGACGAGCCCCTCTCGCTCGACCTCGCGGACGTGCGCGAGTACGAGCGCTCGCTCGACTTCCGCGACGGGGTCCTGCGGCGCCGTCTGCTGTGGGTCACGCCGTCGGGCAAGGAGGTGCTCCTCGAGTCGGAGCGCCTCGTGCCGTTCGAGGACCGGCACCTCGCGATCGAGCGGATGACCGTCACGGTCCGCAACGCGGACGCCCCGGTCGTCATCAACTGCCAGCTCATCAACCGGCAGGACGGGCAGGACGTGTACGGGGGCCACCCGCACGCGCCGGGCGCGACCGTCGACCCGCGCCGCGCCGAGCGCATCGAAGCGGAGCGCGTGCTCATGCCGCAGGAGCACTGGCAGGACGGCACGCGCACCGCGCTGTCGTATCGCACGGCGTCTTCCGGCATGTCGCTCGCGGTCGTCGCCGACCACGTCATCGAGACCGAGAACCCGCACGTGCACCGCGCGCTCATCGAGCCCGACATCGCGAAGAACGTCTTCCGCGTCGAGGCGAAGGCCGGCGTGCCCGTGACCGTCACCAAGACGATCAGCTACCACACGTCGCGCAGCGTGCCGACGGGCGAGCTCATCGACCGCTGCCGGCGCACGCTCGACCGCGTGCTCGCGGCGGGCACAGCCTCGGTCTTCGAGGCGCAGCGTCGCTGGATGACGGGGTTCTGGGAGCGGTCGGATGTCCGCATCGTCGGCCACGACGACCTGCAGCAGGCGACCCGCTGGTGCCTCATCCAGCTCGCCATGGCGGCGGCGCGCGCGGACGGATGGGGCGTGCCGGCCAAGGGCGTGACCGGCTCGGGCTACAGCGGCCACTACTTCTGGGACACGGAGATCTACATCCTCCCGTTCCTCGCCTACACGACGCCGCTCTGGGCGCGCAACGCCATGCGCATGCGCACGAAGATGCTCCCCGCGGCGCGTCGACGCGCCGCGAAGATGAGCGAGGCGGGCGCCCTCTACCCGTGGCGCACGATCAACGGCGAGGAGGCGTCGGCCTACTACGCGGCCGGCACCGCGCAGTACCACATCAACGCCGACATCGCCTTCGCGCTCGTGCGCTACGTCCGCGCGACGGGCGACGTCGACTTCATGGCGCGCGAGGGCGCGGATGTCCTCGTCGAGACCGCGCGGATGTGGACGACGCTCGGGTTCTGGCGGCAGAACGAGGGCGAGGAGAGCTTCCACATCCACGGCGTGACCGGGCCCGACGAGTACACGACCGTCGTGAACGACAACCTCTTCACGAACGTCATGGCCCGCTTCAACCTCCGTGCCGCGGCGAGGGTCGTCCGCACGATGGCCGAGAAGTCCGGGCGCGCGTACCGCGACCTCGTCGACCGCGTGCAGCTCGATCCGGGCGAGCCGGAGGCCTGGGAGCGCGCGGCCGACGCGATGTACATCCCGTACAACGAGAAGCTCGGCATCAACCCGCAGGACTCCCTGTTCCTCGAGCGCGAGGTGTGGGACCTCGAGCACACCCCGCGCGAGCAGCGCCCGCTGCTGCTGCACTTCCATCCGCTCGTCATCTACCGGTTCCAGGTGCTCAAGCAGGCGGACGTCGTGCTCGCCCTCTACCTGCAGGGCAACCACTTCACCGACGAGGAGAAGCTCGCCGACTTCGAGTACTACGACCCGCTCACGACGGGCGATTCGACGCTGTCGGCCGTCGTGCAGTCGATCCTCGCGGCCGAGGTCGGGTACCAGGACCTCGCGCTCGAGTACTTCGAGCACGCGCTGTTCGTCGACCTCGCCAACATGCACGGCAACACGTCCGACGGCGTGCATGTGGCGTCGGCGGGCGGCGTGTGGACGGCGCTCGTGGCGGGCTTCGGCGGCATGCGCGACCACGACGGCGAGCTCAGCTTCGACCCGCGCCTCCCGCGCGACTGGCCCGAGCTGCAGTACGCCCTCGCGTGGCAGGGCTCGCAGCTGGACGTCTCGATCCGGCGCGACGAGATGCGGGTGTCGGTCCGCTCGGGCGACCCCGTGACGTTCACGGTGCGCGGCGTGTCCCACACCGCGAGCGCGTCCGCGCCGGCCATCGTGGCGCTCGCCGATCAGGGGCCCGTGCGCCCCGGGCGCCCGACCATGCGCAAGTACTCGTCGATGCACCGCGAGGACGGCTCGCAGCTCGAGCCGACCCTGCCGCCGGTCACCACGGCCATCCCGATCGTGGCCGACGACCTCGTGGAGCGGTCGACCGACCCGCGCACGCTCGATTGAGCGTCGTCCGCGCCCGGCCGCGCACGGTTTGACTTTGCGCGGCCGGGCGCAGACAGTGGAGGGCATGCCCGACGAATGGACCTCGCGCCCCGCGCCCGTCGTGCGCCGCAGCGTCGCGGAGTCCGTGATCGAGGACCTGCGCGGCGCGATCACCTCGGGGGCGCTCGCTGTCGGCACGCGACTGCCGTCGGAGGCGCTGCTCGCGGAGCGGTACGCCGTGAGCCGGCCGGTCATCCGCGAGGCGCTGCGCTCGCTGCAGACCCTCGGGCTCACCCAGACGCGCACCGGCAGCGGCACGTACGTGACGGCGGACCGGATCGATCCGGCCACCGTGTACGGCGAGTTCTCCGCGCGCGACCTCATGGAGGCGCGCCCGCACATCGAGGTCCCCGCGGCGGGGCTCGCCGCCGAGCGCCGGACGGACGAGCAGCGCGACGAGCTCACCGCCCTGTGCGACGCGATGGACGCATGCGACGACCCGCAGGAATGGGTCGCGCTGGACACCCGCTTCCACTCCCTCGTCGCGCAGGCGTCGGGGAACGCGGTCTTCGCGAAGGCCGTCTCCGACATCCGCGACGCCCTCTCGCGTCAGTCGCAGGTCGTGAACCTCGTCGCGTCGCGCCAGGAGCCCTCCGGTCGCGAGCACCGGCGGATCGCCGAGGCGATCGCGGTCGGCTCGCCGATCGAGGCCCGCGAGGCCATGCGCGCGCACCTCGGCGAGGTCGAGCGCGTCGTCATCCCCCTGACACGACCAGCCGCTCGGGGCTGAGCGCCGCGCGCACCTCGTCAGGCGTGAGCAGCCCGCGCTCGAGCGCGACATCCGGAACCGATCGGCCCGTCCGCAGCGCCTCCTGCGCGATCTCCGTGGCCATCCGGTAGCCGATCAGTGGGTTGAGCGCGGTCGCGAGGCCGATCGACGACGCGACACGCTCCGCCATGATCTCGGGGTGCGCCTCGATGCCGTCGACGCAGCGGTCGGCGAGGAGCCGACACGCCGCCGTGAGATGCGCGAAGCTCTGCGAGAGGGCGCGCGCGATCACCGGCTCGAAGGCGTTGAGCTGCAGCTGGCCCGCCTCCGCGGCGAGCGTGACGGCGAGGTCGTCGGCGATCACGGTGTACGCCACCTGCGTGACCATCTCGGGGATGACCGGATTCACCTTGCCGGGCATGATGCTCGAGCCGGCCTGCACGGCAGGCAGCGAGATCTCGCCGAGCCCCGCGCGCGGACCGGACGACAGCAGGCGCAGGTCGTTGCAGGTCTTGGAGAGCTTGATCGCGATGCGCTTGAGCACCCCGGAGACGTGCACGAACGCGCCGGGATCCTGCGTGGCCTCGACGAGGTCGGCGGCGGTGACGAACGGGCGCCCCGTGAGCTCGGCGAGGTGCGCGCAGGCGCGGGCGGCGTAGCCTGCGGGGGCGTTGAGGCCCGTGCCGATCGCGGTGGCGCCGAGGTTCACCTCGA
The DNA here is from genome assembly GCF_053851835.1 of Microbacterium sp. KNMS. Classification (NCBI taxonomy): domain Bacteria; kingdom Bacillati; phylum Actinomycetota; class Actinomycetes; order Micrococcales; family Microbacteriaceae; genus Microbacterium; species Microbacterium sp. KNMS. Next base: position 4,532 of record NZ_JBSQBP010000024.1, on the reverse strand, counting down.
GCAGGAGCGCGGCCGACTCCCGCAGCCGCGCCCTGTCCTCGCCGAGCATGATGGCGAACGCCCCGAACTCCTGCCCGAGGGTCATGGGCACCGCGTCCTGCAGCTGCGTGCGGCCGACCTTGAGATGCGCGGCGAACTGCGCGGCCTTCCGCGCGAACGCCGCTTCGAGGTGCGCCATCGCCGCCTCGAGCTCCTCGACCGCCTCCGTGAGCGCCGCGTTGATCGCGGTGGGGTAGACGTCGTTTGTCGACTGGCTCATGTTGACGTGGTCGTTGGGGTGCAGGCGCGCGTAGTCGCCCTTCTCGTGCCCGAGCAGCTCGAGCGCGCGGTTGGCGATGACCTCGTTCGCATTCATGTTCGTCGACGTGCCGGCGCCGCCCTGGATGAGGTCGACGACGAACTGGTCGTGGAGAGCGCCCGCGCGGATCTCCGCGCACGCGGCCGTGATCGCGTCGCACCGGGCGGCGTCGAGCAGGCCGAGATCGCGGTTGGCGAGCGCCGCGGCCTGCTTGACGGCCGCGAGCCCGCGCACGAGGAACGGGAATCGTCCGATCGGCGTGCCCGTGACGGGGAAGTTGGCGACCGCCCGGGCCGTGTGGACGCCCCAGTAGGCGTCTGCCGGGACCTCGAGGTCGCCGAGGAGGTCGTGCTCGCTGCGCGTCTTCGTCATCACTGCTCTCTTCCTTGAGGCGGAACGTGCCTGTAAAGCTACCAGACAGATTTTCGGACTTCCGACTTGACATCTCACGGCTCGCGTGGTCGGATGTCGCAAGCTGTTTGGCAGCTAGCCAGATTCCGCGGCAACGTCGCCGCCCGACCGAAGGCAGACACCGTGTCGACCCAGACCCCCGATTCCGCCCCCTCGTCGCTCCCCGACGAGCAGTCCGGATTCCGCAAGGCGCTCCGTCCCCGCCAGATCCAGATGATCGCCATCGGCGGCGCGATCGGCACCGGACTGTTCATGGGAGCCGGCGGCCGGCTCGAGAGCGCCGGTCCGGCCCTCGTCGTCGTGTACGCCGTCTGCGCGTTCTTCGCGTTCCTCGTGCTGCGTGCCCTCGGCGAGCTCATCGTGCACCGTCCGTCGAGCGGCTCCTTCGTGTCGTACGCGCGCGAGTTCTACGGCGAGAAGATGGCGTTCTTCGCCGGCTGGATGTACTGGCTGAACTGGGCGATGACCTCGGTCGCCGACGTCACGGCCGTCGCCCTCTACATGAACTTCTTCAAGCAGTACGTCGCGTGGCTCGCGGCGATCGACCAGTGGGTGTTCGCGCTCGTGGCGCTTGTGCTCGTGCTCGGCATGAACCTGCTCTCTGTGAAGGTGTTCGGCGAGCTCGAGTTCTGGTTCGCGCTCGTGAAGGTGCTCGCGCTCGTCGCGTTCCTCGTCGTCGGCGTCTTCTTCGTCGTGACCGGCACGCCGGTCGACGGCGTCGCCCCGGGCTTCCACCTCATCGCCGACAACGGCGGCGTCTTCCCGAACGGCGTGCTCGCCGCGTTCATCGTCATCCAGGGCGTCGTCTTCGCGTATGCCTCGATCGAGCTCGTCGGCACCGCCGCGGGGGAGACCCAGGACGCCCGCACCGTCATGCCGAAGGCCATCCGCACGGTCGTGTTCCGCCTCGTCGTCTTCTACGTGGGCTCGGTGCTGCTGTTCACGCTGCTCATGCCGACCACGTCGTACGCCGCGGGCGAGAGCCCGTTCGTGACGTTCTTCGGCGCGATCGGCGTCGAGGGCGCGGACATCATCATGAACCTCGTCGTGCTCACGGCGGTGCTCTCGTCGCTCAACGCCGGTCTCTACTCGACCGGGCGCATCCTCCACTCGATGGCGGTCTCGGGCTCCGCTCCCGCCGCGCTCGCCCGCATGAACCGCGCGGGCGTGCCCTACATGGGGATCGCCGTCACGGCCGTCGTCACCGCGATCGGGGTGGCGCTCAACGCGGTCGTGCCCGAGCAGGCGTTCGAGATCGCGCTCAACGTCTCGGCGCTCGGAATCATCAGCGCGTGGGCGGTCATCGTCCTCTGCCAGCTGAAGCTGCGCAGCCTCGCCGAGCACGGCGCGTTCGAGCGCCCCGCGTTCCGGATGCCCGGCGCCCCCTACACGGGCCACGCGACGCTCGTCTTCCTCGGCGCCGTCGTCGTGCTCATGGCCCTCGACTACCCGATCGGCAGCGCCACCGTCGCGTCGCTCGTCCTCATCGTGCCGGCGCTCATCGCGGGCTGGTTCCTCTCGCGCGACCGCATCCGCGCGCTCACGGCCGAGCGGACGGGCACGCTCGCCGCGCTCGCGCACCGCGCGGCCGCGACCCGCTCGGGACGGGCCGAATGACGCCCGCCCCGGCCGTCGTCGTTGTCGCGACGGGCGGCACCATCGCGAGCCGCCCGTCAGCCGAGGGCGGCACGGCGCCCGCGCTCGGCGGCGACGCCATCACGGCGTCGGCCGGGGCGTCAGCGCCTGTCCGTGTGGTCGATCTGATGGCGGAGGACTCGGCCGCGCTCGACCTCGCGCGCATGCAGGAGATCGCCGACGCCGTGGCCGACGCGCTCGCCGATCCGCACACGACGGGTGTCGTCGTGCTCCACGGCACCGACTCGCTCGAGGAGACAGCGCTTCTCGTCGGCCTGCAGTGCGGAGCCGACCCGCGCCCGATCGTGCTGACCGGCGCGCAGTTCCTGCCCGACGATCCGCGGTCGGATGGCCCCGCGAACGTCGCGGCGGCCCTCGCGATCGCGTCGGGCGAGGCGGCCGCGCCGCGCCACCCTGCGACGGGCGGCGCCGTCATCGTGTTCGGCGGGCGCGTCCTCCCCGCGTGGGGCGCGTCTAAGGCGCGCACCGACGACGCCGATGCCTTCCGACGGGGCGGCGACGCCTCCGGCGCGCCCGCTCTCGCGACGCCCGCTCTTGCGACGGCGCGACGCGCGCACGACGGCGTCGCGCGTGTCCGCGTCGATGTCGTCGCGGTGGTCCCCGGCGGAGACGACGTGCACCTGCGCGCGAGCGCGGCGGCCGGCGCACGGGCCGTGGTGCTCGAGGCGCTCGGCTCGGGGAACGCGTCGCCGGCCATCGTCGAGGGCGTGCGCCGCTGCGTCGATCAGGGCGTGCGCGTCGCGGTCACGAGCCGTGTGCCGGAGGGGGCGCTCGCCGCGACCTACGGCGGGGGAGGCGGCGGTCACGACCTCGTCGTCGCGGGGGCCGCGATGGCGCGCACGCTCCGTGCGGGCCAGGCGCGCATCCTCCTCGCCGAGCTGCTCGCGCGCGGCATGGCCGACGACGCGATCGCGGCCGCCCTCGCGGCGTGAGCGCCGATCGAGGGTCACAGCGCGATGTCGGCGGGGAGCCGTAGGCTGGATCCGTGACCACCGCCTTGTATCGCCGCTACCGGCCGGAGACCTTCGGGGAGATGATCGGCCAGGCGCAGGTCACGGATCCGCTCATGACCGCGCTGCGCGGCGATCGCATCGGGCACGCGTACCTCTTCTCGGGGCCCCGCGGCTGCGGCAAGACGACCTCGGCGCGCATCCTCGCGCGCTGCTTCAACTGCGCAGAGGGTCCGACCGACACGCCGTGCGGCCGCTGCGACAGCTGCGTCGAGCTCTCGCGGACGGGCGGCGGCTCGCTCGACGTCGTCGAGATCGACGCCGCGAGCCACAACGGCGTCGACGACGCGCGCGACCTCCGCGAGCGCGCGATCTTCGCTCCCGCACGCGACCGGTTCAAGATCTTCATCCTCGACGAGGCCCACATGGTCACGCCGCAGGGCTTCAACGCGCTGCTCAAGCTCGTCGAGGAGCCGCCCGCGCACGTGAAGTTCATCTTCGCGACCACCGAGCCCGACAAGGTGATCGGCACCATCCGCTCGCGCACGCATCACTACCCCTTCCGGCTGGTGCCGCCGGCCGCGATGCTCGCGTATGTCGAGAAGCTGTGCGCCGAGGAGGGCGTGGCCGTGGCGCAGGGGGTGCTGCCCCTCGTCGTGCGCGCGGGCGGAGGCTCTCCCCGTGACACGCTGTCGATCCTCGATCAGCTGATCGCGGGGTCCGAGAACGACAGCGTGACCTACGAGCGCGCGGTCGCGCTGCTGGGCTACACGCATGCCGAGCTCCTCGACGAGGTCGTCGACGCGTTCGCGCTGGCCGACGCGGGCTCCGCGTTCGGCGCGGTCGATCGCGTCGTGCAGACGGGGCAGGATCCCCGCCGCTTCGTGGACGACCTGCTCGAGCGGCTTCGCGACCTCATCGTGATCGCGGCCACGGGCGCCGGCGCGTCCGCCGTGCTGCGCGGCATCCCGTCCGATGAGCTCGAGCGCATGGGGCAGCAGGCCGAGCGCTTCGGCGCGGAGCGCCTCTCGCGCACCGCCGACATCGTGAGCGCCGCCCTCGACGGCATGACCGGCGCGACGTCGCCTCGCCTCCAGCTCGAGCTCATGATCGCGCGCGTCCTCACACACGGTGCGGCCGCGGCTCCGGCCGGGGGCGCGCCCGCGGCCGGTTCCTCGCGCGGTCCGGCCGCGGGGCCTGCGGCTGGGGCCGCGGGC
>NZ_JBSQBP010000023.1:0-72080 GCF_053851835.1 Microbacterium sp. KNMS | reverse complement strand
ACAAGTGCACGCTGTTGAGTTCTCAAGGATCAGACGCACCCAGCCCCACGACTCCCGCCGCGGCCCTCCGGGGCAACTTCTCTATCCTAGCCGCTCTCTCACCAGGATGCGAATCCGACACGCCGTGTCGATCGCAGCCGCTCGAGAGAACGACCGCCACCCCTTCGAGTCGACGCACGAGTGCGTCTCTTCTTCGAGGTAGCTTCTGTCGCAGACCTGGGGCGGGGAACCTTCCGGCTCAACCTCACCGCTTGGCGGCGACAAGGGAATACATTACGCGGATCGGTGGGGTCGGGCAAACCGAGGTCAGCGTCGGGCGTGTCGCGCTCCTGCGCCGAGGCGGGGCGCCCGCCATCGCGACCGCCCCGCCTCTCCCCAGCGTCCCCAGCTGTCAGTAGGCGACCGTGAAGCGCTTGCGGTGGTGCTTCGGCGCCTCGATCTCATCCACGATCGCGAGCGCGAGGTCGGCACCCGAGATGAACGACTCCCCGCCCTCGTCCACGAGAAGCACATCGCCGCCGAGACGGTACGTGCCCTTCGCCTCGCCGGGGTTGAATGCGCCGAACCCGCCCGCGGGGCTGATGAAGAACCAGTCCAGGTCCTCGGGCGAGGCCTTGAGCGCCTCCAGGACATCCGTCATCTCAAGGGCCTCTGCCTTGAACGCCTCCGGGAATCCGCTGTCGAGCACGCGAGGCCCGCCCTCCGACACGTGCAGCGACCCTGCGCCGCCGATCACGCCGATCCGCGTGCCGGCCGCGCGCGCGGCCTCGGCCAGCTGGGCGATGGCAGGCGCGACCGCGCCCTCCATGTCGCCCCGCGGGGCGACGGCGCTGATCACCACGTCGGCATCCGCGACGGCCTGCTTCACCGTGTCGGCATCGGCGATCGACCCCGTCCGGTAGTCGACGCCCTCGATCGTCGTCGCGGGAACCGACCGGCTGTACGAGATCACCTCGTGTCCGCGCCCCACGGCGTTCTCGACGATGTGCCCTCCGGCGAAGCCGGTTCCTCCGAAGACGGCGATACGTGTCATCTGGATGTCCTCCTGTAGTCGGTCCGCGGCGATCACCGCGCAATAGTCACTCTAGGAGAGCCTGTTACTGTGGGGAAGCAGGCACTTTTCCGTGCCCTGGTCACCGCGACGTAAGTGAGGCGTGATGGACGCGTGGAACCCCTACGCCAAGGACTGCCCCAGCCGGCAGCTGCTCGACCGCATCGGCGACCGATGGACCGCTCTCGTCCTCGGCACGCTCGAGGACGGGCCGCTTCGCTTCTCTGAGGTCGCCCGCCGCATCGAGGGCATCTCGCAGAAGATGCTCACGCAGACGCTCCGTGCACTGGAGCGCGACGGACTCGTGACGCGGACCGTGTACGCCGAGGTGCCGCCGCGCGTCGTCTACGAGCTGTCCGACCTCGGACGCAGCCTGCGCGAGCCGCTGCGCGCGCTCGAGACCTGGGCGACGACGCACATGCCCGACGTGCTCGAGGCGCGCCAGCAGGCCGACGCCGCCTGACGCCACCGGACGCCTCAGGACAGCAGCGACCGGATCGTCTCGGCCGCCTTGAGCCCCGAGCCGCTGAGCATGACGACCGTCGTCTCGCTGTCACGGATCGCCCCGCGCGCGACGAGCTCGTCGAAGGCGGCCGCGGCGAGCGCGCTGGTCGGCTCGGCGAACAGCCCGCGATCGCACAGCGCGCGCAGGGCGGCGACGATGCCCTCCTCCGAGATCGCGAGAGCCGCGCCATCCGTCTCGCGGAGCGCCTGCAGCATCTGGTCGAGGCGGAGAGGCGATCGGATGGCCGTGCCCTCGGCGATCGTCGGCGCATGCGCGTGCCGCTCTCCCGAGAGCGCGGCGACCACCGGGGAGCATCCCCGGGGCTGCGCGGCGAACAGCCGCGGCATCCGCTCGATCTGACCGGCGGAATGCAGCTCGCGGAAGCCGAGCCAGCACCCGAGCAGGCTGCTCCCGGCGCCGACCGGCACGATGACGTTGTCGGGCGCGCGGAACCCGAGGTCCTCCCAGAGCTCGTAGGCGAGCGTCTTCGTCCCCTCGAGGAAGAGGGCCTGCCAGTTGTGGCTCGCGTAGAACGTCTCGTCGGATGCGCGGATCGCCGCTTCCTGAGAGGCCTCCCGCGGCCCGTCGACGAGCTCGACCTCGGCACCGTATGCGCGCACCTGCGCGATCTTCGCGGGAGACGTCGAGGCCGGCGCGAAGATGCGCACCCCCATCCCGCCGGCCGCGCCGTACCCGGCGATCGACGATCCGCCGTTCCCGGAGCTGTCCTCGAGCACGGCCTCGACTCCGCGCTCGCGCAGGTACGACAGCATGACGCTCGATCCGCGGTCCTTGAAGCTCCCCGTCGGGCTGAACCACTCGAGCTTGAAGAGCGGACGATGGCGCCCCCACTCCCGCTCCACGAGCGGCGTGCACCCCTCGCCGAGCGTGATCGGATGCGCGATGTCGACGGGGAGCGCGGCGTGATACCGCCAGAGCGAGCGCTCGCGCGTCTCGATCTCGTCGCGGGCGATCCCGCGCTGCGCACTCACCATGAGGGGCCGCCCCGCGTCGGAGCGCCAGCGCGGCGTGTCCAGACCATAGGTGCGGCCGTCGACAGGATCCACGTACACGGCGACCATGTCATCCCCTCTCGGATGCTCGGACGAGCAGACTACCGAGCGGGGAGTCAGATGCGAGGGATGCTGTCGCGCTTGGCTGTCACGGGCGTGCCGCCGGGATACGAGACGCTGATGGTGGGATTCGAAATCCCTAGCAGCGAGGTGCCGGCGGGAGCCCAGGCCTCGCCGCCCCTGTCGAGGATCACGGAGTGACTCGTGCTGCCGTACGCGACAACGACTGTCTCGCCCGGTTCCCCCGCGACCTTCACCGTGAACGTCGTGCCGATCTCTGCTCCCAGCACGCCGATGAGCGACTCGGCCCGAAGGCCAACGATGGCCACGGCTTCCACCGCATCCGGCGTCGGGGCCGGCGGTTCGCTCGTGGGCGGCGGAGAGGGCTCACTCGTGGGAGGAAGACTCGGGCTCGGCGGCTGTGAGGGCTCGCTCGTGGGCGGCGTCGAAGGCTCCTCGGTCGGCTCCGTCGGCTCTGTCGGCTCGGATGGCGACGGCTCAGCGGGCTCGGACGGCTCGCGGGTCGGCGACGGCTCAGACGGCTCGGACGGCTCGGACGGCTCGCGCGTGGGCGCAGGCTCCGAGGGCTCCCGGGTGGGCGAGGGCTCGGAGGGCTCGCGTGTCGGAGACGGGTCCGAGGGCTCCCTCGTCGGAGACGGCTCGGACGGCTCCCGGGTCGGAGACGGCTCGGATGGCTCGGACGGCTCCCGCGTCGGCGAGGGGTCGGATGGCTCGCTCGGCTCGCGCGACGGCTGCGGCTTCGTCGTCGGAGACGGGTCGTCGAGATCGAAATCGAAGTCGGGCCACCACGGGAAGGGGCTCGGGCTCGAGTCCTGGTCCTCGTCCCCATGGTCGTCTCGGCCGCCCCGGTCGTCGTGCCCCTCTCGGTCGTCGCCGTCGCGCTCGTCCTGGGGGTCATCGCCGCCGCCGTTGTCGTCGCCTCCGCCGCCGGAGCGATCGTCGGGCTCATCCGAGCGCAGGTCGTCAGGAAGCGTCGACGGCAGGATCCCGAGCGGCTCGAGGTCATCGGCGGGCGGCTCGACCACCTCGACGGCGAGTCCGCCCTCGCCGTCCGCCTCGGGGGTGCCCGCGTAGGTCCCCTGCTGTGCCTCAGCGAAGGTGAAGCCCGACCCGAGGAGCGTCCCGCCGCCGCCTCCCGGAGTGAACGCGGTCGCCACGGCGGCGATCACCGCAGCCGCCGTGCCTGCGGCGACGAGCTGACCCGCGCGGAACGACGATCCGTTCGCGGCGTCCTCGGTGCGCACGGGCGTGACCGGCGCCGCGAACGGCAGAGCCGCGATGCCCGAGGCACCGCCGCGACGCGGGGCGGACCCGTACGACGGCAGGATGAGCGGCGCGACGGGCGCCGTGTCGAGACGGCGCACGGGCACCGCCTCCGGGAGGCCCTCCCGACGACTCCGACGCGCGCCGCCATGCGAAGACGCGGCCACGGCGTCGTCTTCGCCAGCGGTCATAGCTGCTCTCCGTGCCATCCGGTCGCGGACCCGCAGTCAGGGCCACGTCTTCCCCCGTGCCAGCCGGCACAGAACACCGGTATTCTAACCAGCCGTCATCTCGGCGCAAGGAATCGCGTCGTCGCGCCGGCTGTCAAGCGCTGGGCGGCGGCGAACGGGGCCTCCTAGCCTGAGCGGATGATCGACCTGACGGCGCCCACGGGACACGAACCGGCATTGCGCGCGCTTCCGCGAGCGGACGGCACACCACCTCGCGCGCTCGTGCTCGGGGCGACGGGCTATGTCGGCGGCAGGCTGACGCCGCGGCTCGTCGCAGCCGGATACCGCGTGCGCGTGCTCGTGAGAGACGCCGCTCGTGCACGATCGCTGCCGTGGGGCGACGAGGTGGAGATCGTCGAGGGCTCCGCTGCCGAGGCGAGCGCGGTCGCGCGTGCATGCGACGACGTCGATGTGCTGTTCTACCTCGTCCACTCCATGGGAGCCGGCCGGGGATTCGAGCGCGCAGACGAGCTCGCGGCGCAGACCGTCGGGAAGGCGGCGGCCACGGCCGGTGTCCGCCGCCTCGTCTATCTCGGCGGGCTGCATCCCGCCGATGCCGAGCTCTCACCGCACCTCCGCTCGCGCGTCGCCGTCGGCGAGATCCTCCTCAACTCGGGGGTGCCGACTCTGGTGCTGCAGGCGGGCGTCGTTATCGGCTCCGGCTCGGCATCATTCGAGATGATCCGCCATCTCACCGAGGTCCTCCCGTACATGCCCGCGCCGCGCTGGGTGCGGAACCGCATCCAGCCGATCGCGATCCGCGATGTGCTCCACTATCTGCTCGGAGCCGCACGGGCGCCCAGCGGGATCAGCCGTGCGATCGACATCGGCGGTCCTGACGTGCTCCGATACGGGCAGATGATGAACGGCTACGCGATCGAGGCGGGGCTGCGCCAGCGCGCCATCGCCGCGCTGCCCGTGCTCACGCCGACCCTCGCATCTCACTGGGTGAACCTGGTCACTCCGGTGCCGCGTGCGATCGCGCGCCCGCTGATCGCGTCGCTTCAGAACGAGTGCATCGTGAAGGACGGCGTGCCCGACGACCTCATCCCGCCTCCCGCAGGCGGGCTGACGCCGTATCGCGAGGCGGTGCGCCTCGCGCTCGGCCGACTCGACGCGGACCGTGTCGAGACGAGCTGGCAGGACGCCGAGGTCTCCGGCGCACCGAGCGACCCGCTGCCGAGCGACCCCGAATGGGCCGGCCGCACCGTCTTCACCGATGAGCGCGAACGCTGCACGCGCGCCTCGGCCGAGGACGTCTGGGAGATCGTGCTCGGCATCGGGGGCGAGAACGGCTGGTACTCCTCACCCGTCCTCTGGGCGGCGCGGGGCTGGATGGACCGGGTTGCGGGCGGGGTCGGACTGCGGCGCGGGCGGCGCTCCCGCAGCGCGGCTCGCGTCGGCGACGCGATCGACTTCTGGCGTGTCGAAGCGATCGAGGACGGCCGTCTCCTGCGGCTGCGGGCGGAGATGAAGGTCCCGGGTGCCGCGTGGCTCGAGCTGGGGGTCGAGCCGGACGGCGCCGGCGCCCGGTACCGGCAGCGAGCGGTGTTCTTCCCGCGCGGTCTCGCCGGACGCCTCTACTGGCTTGCCGTCCTGCCCTTCCACGGATTCATCTTCGCGGGGATGGCCGAGCGCATCACGGCGGCTGCGGAGGCGCTCGGCGGCCTCAGCGCCCGATGACACTCGCGACGGCGCCGACCGCGACGGGCACGGCGAGCAGCGCCAGAAGCGCTGCCCGCCGCAGCCGTGTCGCGAGTCGCGCGCCGTCTGCGCGAGGGCTCAGCTCGCCGCCGGGACGATGAGGCCCGACGTCGCCGTGCGCGCGGCCTCGAAGCGGCGCTGCACGTCGGCCCAGTTGACGACCTCCCAGAACGCCTTCACGTAGTCCGCGCGCACGTTCTGGTAGTCGAGGTAGTACGCGTGCTCCCACACGTCGAGCTGGAGAAGCGGCGTGACGCCGAGGGGCGCGTTGCCCTGCTGGTCGAACAGCTGGAAGATCACGGGACGCGCGCCGACCGAGTCCCACGCGAGCACCGACCATCCCGAGCCCTGCACGCCGAGAGCCGTCGCGGTGAAGTGCGCGCGGAAGCCGTCGATCGAGCCGAACGCGTCCTCGAGCGCGGCCGCGAGCTCGCCCTCGGGCGCTCCGCCGCCATCCGGAGACATGTTCTGCCAGAACACGCTGTGGTTGATGTGACCGCCGAGGTTGAACGCGAGGTCCTTCTCGAGCTTGTTCACGTTGGCGAGGCTGTTCGTCTCGCGCGCCTCAGCGAGCTGCTCGAGCGCCGTGTTCGCGCCCGTGACGTAGGCCTGGTGGTGCTTCGAGTGGTGCAGCTCCATGATGCGCGCCGAGATGTGCGGCGCGAGCGCGGAGTAGTCGTAGGGAAGATCGGGCAGTGCGTATACGGGCATCGTTTCCTTCTCTCTGGGTGGATGCGGTCAGCCGACCGCGGTGGGGTTGAGGACGTGGAAGGCGCGATCGAAGTAGACGACCGGCTCGCCGGCCTCCCCTTCGATCACGTCGAGGACTTCAGCGAGGACCAGGGAGGACGCGCCCACGGGGGTCACCTGCAGAGGCCGGCAGCGCAGCGCGAAGCGCGCCGACGGGAGGTAGGGCTCGCCCGTCTCGAGCGTCGACCACCCCTGCTCGGGAGTGAAGCGGTCGGCGCCCGTGACCGCGAAGGCCTGCGCGGTCTCGACGTGGCGCGCGGTGACGAGGTTCACGACGAACGACTCGGCGCGGAGGATGCCGCCGGCGCTCCCCCGCGACCGGGTCACGGAGAACGCGAGGGCGAGCGGGTCCAGTCCGACCGACGCGACGCTCGAGGCCGTGAGCCCCACGGGCCCCTCCGCTGTGCGAGCCGACACCACCGCGATCCCCGCCGGATGCAGACGGAACGCGGTCTTGAAGGCATCGACGGATGGGCTGTGCATGCTTCGACGGTAGAACCTCAGGTGCACTTGAGGTCAAATCGGCGACCGATCGCGGCAGACCCTCAGGAAGCGTCGTCGACGTCGAGCCGCCGCGCGCCCGCGCCCTCCTGGCCCAGCTCGTCGTCGGGGTTGAGCAGGCGACATGCGTTCATCGAGAGGCAGCCGCAGCCGATGCAGCCGGTCAGCTCATGCTCGAGACGCTCGATCGCCTGCCGCCGTCGTTCGAGCACCCGCTTCCACTCGCGCGAGGCCCGCTGCCAGTCCTCCTGCGTGGGCCGCCGGTCGAGCGGCACGTCGGCAAGCGCTCGGCGGACGTCGGCGAGCGGGATGCCGAGCCGCTTCGCCACCGCGATCAGCGTGATGCGGCGGATCATGTGCCGGCGGAACCGGCGCTGGTTCCCCGACGTGCGCGAGGCCGCGATGAGTCCGAGCTGCTCGTAGTAGTGCAGCGCTGACACGGCGACTCCGGTTCGCGCGCTCACCTCGCCGACCGTGAGCAGCTGCTCGGGATCGCGTTCGACCTCCGCCATCCGTCCAGGGTAGAGCGCGCTCGCGCCATCCGATCGCCGGTCTCCTCCAACGTGAGAATTCCGGTAGCGTCGTCCGCGGCACCGCGTCGTGCCCTCCCGCGAACCCGATGAAGGGACACCATGCCGCTCGCGCGCACCACCCCGCCCATGGGCTGGAACAGCTGGGACTGCTTCGGCACCACCGTCACCGAGGCGGAGGTCCTCGCGAATGCCGAGTTCATGGCGAAGCACCTCCTCCCCTACGGGTGGGACACGGTGGTCGTCGACATCGACTGGTCCGATCCGACCGCGCGCTCGCACGGGTACAACGATGACGCGCCGCTCGCGATGGACGAGCACGGCAGGCTCATCCCCGATCCGGGGCGCTTCCCGAGTTCGGCCGGCGGCGCGGGCTTCGGGCCGCTGGCCGAGCGCATCCACGCGCTCGGCCTCCGCTTCGGCATCCACACGATGCGGGGCATCCCGCGGCGCGCGGTCGCCGCCGACGCGCCGATCCTGGGCACCGACGCGCGCGCGTCGGAGGTCGCCGACCCCGCGAACGCCTGCGAGTGGAACCCCGACATGGTCGGGCTCGACCATGACCACCCCGCGGCGCAGGCGTACTACGACTCCACGCTCGATCTCTACGCGTCGTGGGGCGTCGACTTCATCAAGGCCGACGACATGCTGTGGCCGTATCAGGCGGCCGACATCGAGGCATACGCGCGCGCCATCGCCCGCACCGGCCGCCCGATCGAGCTGAGCCTCTCGCCGGGCCGCGACCTCTCCCTCACGCGCCTCGATCACCTCCGCGAGCACGCGACGATGTGGCGGATCTGCGACGACCTGTGGGACGACTGGCACGACGTCGAGGCGAACTTCGCCCGTTTCGCGCGCTGGGCGCCGCACGCGTCGGCGAGCGGATGGCCGGACGGCGACATGCTGCCGCTCGGCCGGATCGACATCCGGGCCGAGCGCGGCGAGCCGCGTCACGACCGCCTGACCCCCGCCGAGCGGGTCTCGCTCATGACGCTGTGGCTCGTGGCCCGGTCGCCCCTCATGATCGGCGGAGACCTTCCGACGAGCGATCCCGCCACGATCGCGCTCTTCACGAACGCCGACGCGCTCGCGCTGCTGCGCGCCGAGGCGAGTCGCGAGGTGTTCCGCGAGAACGGCCTCGTGCTGTGGACGGCCGACGGCACCGACGGCGAGCGCTACGTCGCCGCGTTCAACCTCCACGACGAGGCGCGCGACATCGCCCTCGACGCGCAGAACGTCGGTCTCCCCGCCCAGCTCGACGGAGAGCTGCGCGAGCTGTGGACGGGTGCCGAGATCGCGACCGATCATGCTGCCGTGCGCGGCGTCGCTCACGGCAGCACGGCCATCCGCCTCTCCCTCGCACCGCACGGAGCCGCACTCCTCCGCTACGTCGCGCACTGAGAGGTCGGGGCTTCCCCCGACGGAGCGCCGGAATTTGACGCCTCGGCAGCCGCGACGTATCATTCTCCCGGCTCTCGATGCCCGTTCCCCGATCCGAAGGCAGGTGATGCGCGATGTCCAGTGATAGTCGCCGCGCCGCCGATTCGCCTTCGTCGATCAGCGTCACTCCTCGCTGACGTCTTCGCCCATCGGCGGCGCCTGCCGCGTGCTCGAGCGCGCGGCCTCTCTGCACGTGCGGAGCCCTGCTCGCGCGTGCCTCGAAGTGAGCAGAAAGAGGTGAATGATGATGGCATTGATCGACAACGCGGTGTACGTGGACGGACACCGCACGGCCGACCCGGCCGACCTGACCGCGACCCGCGAGACCATGCGCGATCGCGACGGCATGGCGTGGATCGGGCTCTATCGCCCGACGGCGGAGGAGATCCGCGCCATCGCCGCCGAGTTCTCGCTCCACCCGCTCGCCGTCGAGGATGCGCTCAAGGGGCACCAGCGTGCCAAGCTCGAGCGCTACGGCGACACGCTCTTCGTCGTGCTCCGGCCGGCGCGCTACCGCGATGACGAAGAGCAGGTCGAGTTCGGCGAGCTCCACCTGTTCGTCGGGCCCGACTTCGTCGTCACGATCCGCCACGCGGAGGCGCCCGATCTCGCGAGCGTCCGCCGCCGGCTCGAGGCCTCGCCGCAGCTGCTGGCGATGGGGCCCGAGGCGGTGCTGTACGCCGTGCTCGACGAGGTCGTCGACAAGTACGCGCCCGTGGTCGCCGGCCTGGAGAACGACATCGACGAGATCGAGGACGAGCTCTTCTCGGGCGCCGACTCGGCTTCGCGTCGCATCTACGAGCTGGCCCGCGAGGTCATCGGCTTCCAGCGGGCGACGCAGCCGCTCGTCGCCATGCTCGAAGCTCTCCTGCGCGGCTCCGACAAGTACCGTGTCGACCTCGAGCTGCAGCGGTACCTGCGCGATGTGCTCGATCACGCCCTGCGCATCGCCGATCGCACGGGTGCCTTCCGGTCGATCCTCGAGAACGCGCTGACGGTCGACGCGACGCTCGCCGCTCAGCGTCAGAACGACGAGATGCGCCGGATGACGGAGTTCAATCTCGCGCAGAACGAGGAGATCAAGAAGATCTCGTCGTGGGCGGCCATCCTGTTCGCGCCGACGCTCGTCGGCACCGTGTACGGGATGAACTTCGAGCACATGCCGGAGCTGGACTGGACCTACGGCTACCCGCTGTCACTCGCCCTCATGGTCGGACTCGGCTTCGCACTCTGGGGCGTGTTCAAGCGCAAGCGGTGGCTCTAGCGACCGCGCCCGTCACTCCGACGGGCGCGCCTCCTGCAGCCACTCGGTGCACGGCTTGAGGTAGAGCACGGCGACCGCGGCCACCCCGAGAAGACCCGTCGGCCCCTGGCCGGTGAAGATCCCGAGCAGCATGTTGCCGATCACGATGACCGTCAGCACGGTGCGCGCCCACATGCGCCCGAACCACACGAGGATCGCCAGCACGAGGTCGACGACGACGACGGCTGCGGCGATGAGGAAGAGCGCGGCGCCCTCCTCATCGCCGTGGTCGGATGCATCGACGAAGCCGAGGATGCCGAAGGTGAGCCCCAGGAGGCACGTGAAGACCATGAGCCCGACTCCGATGTGGAGGGCTGTCGGTCGAGGAGGGTGCGTCGCCGCTCGAGGTGCGCTCATGGCGCACAAGCTAGCGTCGCCGTCGGAACGGCGGAAGACGGCGCGACGGTGCCCGGGTCTGCTCCCCGCGGAGCCGACGCGCACGCTCACTGCGCCGGCAGGCATCCTCCGTCGGCGATGCCCCCGCCGACGTCGATCGTGACGGCCTCCGGCGCGACCGCGCCGAACACGCATCCGCCCGTGGCGGCGACAGCGCCGAACAGCACGTGCCCGGCGCCCTCGCGGGTCTGCACACTGGACAGGCCCTCCGCCTCGAGCAGATCGACGACCGCGTCCGCGGTCACCGGCTCGCCGCTCGTGCGGAGGGCCTCGAGGTCATCGGCGGCGGCCTCGGCGATGTCGCGCGCCGCCTCCTCGACCGCCGGGTCGAGCTCGCCCCGTTGGCGGTAGGCGTCGTTCTGCGCCATCGAGTGCTCGGGGTCGTAGCCGGCGCACTCGGGAGGCAGCTCGACACCCGGCTGCTCGGGGCACGCGGCGGTCGCTGTCGGCGAGGCGGATGGCGCGCGGCCGGCGGCCGGGGTCGCGCACCCCGTCAGCATAAGCAGGGCAGCCGAGGCGACGACCAGCGTGCGCGTTCTCATCCCGGCAGGCTACGTCGAGCGTCGGGTCGAGCGCTGTCGGCTCTTCGGCGGACAGGGCTCAGCGGCGAGATCGCATCCCGAGGAGCGCGAGAAGACTGCCGAGCCCATCCTCGCTGCCCGGCCAGTGGCGTTCGATCGGCTCTCGCCCCGCCGTGCGGATGGCGTGCCGCAGCACGAGCACGACGACGATCACGTCATCCGCGTAGCCGAGAACCGGGATCACATCGGGCACGAGATCGATCGGGAGGAGCAGGTATCCGAGGAGGCCCAGGAGCCACCATCGCGTCGGTCGAGGCACCGTGCGATCCGCCGCCAGTCGCCGGATGAGCCGGATCACGTCGGGAACGAGTCGGGCCGCCTCCCGCCAGTCCACGTCTCGCCCCGCCCGCTTCGCCTGGACCCACAGGATGGCGATGAGCCCGAGCCACAGGACGAGGAGCGCGCCGAGCACCGCGAGGAGGATGTCGAGCCAGTCCGGCAGCGGCGTCATGGATTCTGCTCCCGGACGGTCACGATGAACTCGGTGTCCCGCACCTCGATGGGCGTTCCCGTGTCGGCGTCTCGCAAGACGCTCTCGTCACCCTCGTCGACGCCCCGCAGCGCGCGGCCGTCCGGCACTCGATCGATCCGCACGAGCTCGCCGCTCGCCGCACGCACGCGCAGGTCCGCGACCGTGCCCACCACTTCGACGACGGCGATGCCGTCTAGGTCGTGGCGAACCTCGTGAAGGCGCTCGCCGTTGCGCACGCATGTCCAGCGCACGTGATCGCCGCGCCGGATGGCCTCGCCGCAGCACTCGTGCTCCCAGCCCCCGATTCGCACGTCCACCACGGCGCCCACGCTAGCGGGCGCCGAGATCGCGGATGTTCACACTGCCGTCCCAGTCGAGCTCGCGGACAGGTGCGACTCCGCCGATCATGCGGTGCGGAGGGCCGCGGCGGCCTGGTCGAGGGCGCCCTTGTCGATCGCGTAGAAGGCCCACTTCCCCCGCTGGTCACGCGTCACGAGGCCCGCTTCCGCAAGGAGCTTCATATGGTGCGACACCGTTCCCTGGGAGAGCCCGACCGGTTCCGTGAGATCGCAGATGCACGCCTCAGCGCCATCCGCCGACGCGATCAGCGACAGCAGCCTCACACGCGTCGGGTCGCCGAGCGCCTTGAAGACGCGCGCGACCCGCTCCGCGTCCTCGATGCTCATGATCGACGTGATCGGCGGCACGCAGCACGTGCCCGTCCCGTCGATCACCGCAGGAAGACTCATGTCCCCAGTGTCGCACGCATTGACATCTTTCGATAGGTGGGGCACGCTCGACACATTGACATCTTTCAATCTGAGGAGATCCGATGTCGCAGCTTCCGGTCGTCATCATCGGAGCGGGGCCGCAGGGCCTGGCCGCTGCCGCGCACCTCACCGAGCGCGGACGGGACGTCATCGTGCTCGAGAGAGGCCGCGCCGCGGGCGCCGCCGTGTCGGAATGGGGCCACGTGCGGTTGTTCTCGGCCTGGCCCGAGCTCATCGACGCCGCGGCCCGCCGCCTGCTGATTCCGACCGGATGGACCGCACCGACGACCGGGTACCCCACCGGCGCAGAATGGGTCGACCGCTACCTCCTCCCCCTCGCCGCCGCCCTCGGCGAGCGCGTGCGCACGGAGGTCGAGGCGACCGGCGTGAGTCGCGTCGGACGCGACCGCATTGTCGACGCCGGGCGCGACGAGCAGGCATTCACCGTTCACACGAGGGACGCGGATGGTCGTGAGGCGCGGATCCTCGCCGGCTCGGTGATCGACGCGAGCGGCACCTGGAGCCACCCCAATCCCGCCGGTGCCGACGGGCTTCCCGCCATCGGAGAGACCTCGGCAGCAGGCGCGATCTCCTATCGCATCCCCGACGACGTCTCCGCGTTCGCGGGGCGCCGGGTCGCGGTCGTCGGCGCGGGACACTCGGCAGCGCACGCCGTGCTCCGGCTGGCCGAGCTCGCCAGGAAGACCCCCGGGACGGTCGTCACCTGGGCGCTGCGTCGGGGCGCGGCGGTCCTCGGATCCGGCGACGCCGACGGGCTGCCCGAGCGCGCCGCGCTCGGAGGCCGCGCGCGCCGCGCGATAGAAGAGGGCCTCGTCGAGGTCGTCGCAGGGTTCCGCGTCGCGGAGGTGCGGGCTCACGCGGATGGCGTCGACCTCGTCTCCGAGGACGGACGACAGCTTGCGGGGCTCGGGCACGTGTTCGCCCTCACCGGCTTCCGGCCGGACACGTCTCTGCTGTCCGGGCTGCGCGTCGCCCTCGACCCGACCCTCGAGGCCGTCGCGGGGATCGCCTCGGAGATCGACCCGAACATCCACTCGTGCGGCACGGTCGCCGCGACCGGGGCGCGCGAGCTCGTTCAGCCCGAACGCGGTCTCTTCATCGTCGGAGCGAAGAGCTACGGCCGCGCGCCCACGTTCCTCGCACTGACCGGCTACGAGCAGGTGCGCAGCGTCGCAGCCCACCTCGCGGGCGATCACGACGCGGCCGCACGGAACGAACTCGCCCTCCCCGAGACGGGTGTCTGCGGAGGCGCGGCCGCGTTCGACGAAGGCGGAGGAAGCTGCTGCGCGGCCCCGGTCCTGCAGATCGGATCGCGACCGACCCCCGTGGGGTAGAAGAGCACGGCGCCATGGTGCCGCCCTCGCCCACGCTGGGATGCGGTCCATCGGTCAACGATGGAAGATGGACGCGTGAGTGGATGGATCGCTCGACGCGCGGAGAGATTCGCGCGCGCGGCGCACGCGGACCAGGTCGACCTCCTCGGGAACCCGTACGTCGACCATCCCGCACGCGTCGCCGCACGAGCCGAGGGCGACCACGTGCTCGCGGCGATCGGATGGCTGCACGACGTGCTCGAGAAGACCGACACCTCCATCGAGGACCTGCGCGCGGAGTTCCCGGCGCACGTCGTCGAGGCTGTCGACGCCCTCTCGATACGCGACGACGAGCCCGTCGAGGCCTACTACGGCCGCGTGCGCGCCAATCCGCTTGCGCGCGCCGTGAAGGAGCACGACCTCGCCGACAACATGCGCCCGGAACGGCTTGCGGCGCTCGACGCGGCCACGCGCGAGGTGCTGTTCGCGAAGTACGAGCGGGGGCAGGCGCTGCTCGGGCTCGGCGCTCCCGCACGCGCGGAGCAGCCGTCGACTCCGCTCGCATCCTGAGCCCAGACCTCCGCCGAAGGACCGGTCCCGCACCAGGTCGAGGTGCTGCCTGACTGATCGCTATGCGTCGGTGAAGAAATCACAGGAAGATAACGCCGAGGGTTGCTCCCGTTACCTCCCCGTTATAGAGTCATCGCACGGCAGCTGTTTTGCTGTGGCAGCTGCCGACATGTGATTGCAGGACACTCTTGGTGCAAGGGACAAGGGCCGGGCGGCTTCCTCTCCGCCCGGCCCTTACTTGTGCCGGCTGAGCCCCTGCGCCCCGATCAACTCCTATAGGCGCGCATGGAACGCTAGCCTGAGAGGCATGGCCGACCGCAGACTCGCTATCGCCGCGTGGGAGAGCCTCTTCCGTGCGCAGCACGAGGTGTTCGAGGACGTCTCGAACGACTTCGTGGGCGGCGACCTCTCGCAGGCGGAGTACGACGTGCTGCTCACGGTCACCCGCGCCCCGGACATGACGGCGCGGCTGCGCGACGTCACGGCGAACATGCTCATCAGCCAGCCGAGCGTCTCCCGGCTCGTCGACCGCATGGTCGGGCGCGGGCTCGTCACGAAGTGCAGCGACCCCGACGACGGGCGCGGCGCCCTCGTGACGGCGACGGAGGACGGCGCCCGCGCGTTCCGATCGATCGCCGCGGCTCACGGCAAGAGCATCGCCGAGCGCATGTCGTGCCTCGACGACGACGACCTGCGGACGCTGCTCGACATCACCGAGAGGCTCCGCGCGGGAAGCTAGCGGTCGGTCGACTGATCCGGCGCGGCCCGCTCCTCTTCCGCGTGCGGAGTCGCGACGAGCCCCGCGGTCCCTGGCGTCGGAGCGGCCGGCGCCTCGGGTGCCGCGTTCGGCTCTTCGCCGTCGCTCTTCAGGAACTGGGCCGACAGCATCCGGTAGGCCGGCAGGAGGAACGCGCCGAGCGCCAGCAGGATGGCGACGACGCCGGCCGCGACGAACACGAGCGCGATGCCCCGCGCCTCGCCCTCCCCCAGCAGCCAGGCCCACTGCCGTTGACCCGCGTCCGTCTGCATGTACGGGATGACCCAGAGCTGGGCGATCGGCGCGATGAGGAACGAGGTGATGGGCGCCGAGGCCGCTTCGAAGGTCATCGCGAAGCCGAAGACGCGCCCCTGCTTCTCGTACGGCGTCACCTTCTGGATGACCGTCTGCTCGGCCGCCTCGACGGCGGGCATGAGGCACATGAAGACCCAGATGCCGCCGACGTAGAGCCACGCCCAGTCCCTCAGGGTGAAGACCGCCCCGACGACGCCGACGAGCGCGGCGATGAGCAGCATCGTGCGGATCGGGTTCCTGCCGAGCCCCAGCTTCGCGATCACCGCGCCGCCGACGATGAAGCCGGTCGAGCCCACCGCGAGCCAGATGCCCCACATCTCGACCGAGAACATCTCGAGCCCGTACGGGTCCATGAGCGCCATGTAGACGCCGCCCACGAGGTTGTTCAGCGTCGTGAAGAGCACGAGCGTGAGCAGCCCCGGGACCGCGCGCACCGCCTGGAACCCGCCGGCGACATCCACCCACCGGGTCTGCCCCTCGGCGTGCACGATCTCGCGCTCGGGGATGCGGATGGCCATGAGGTGCAGAAGCGACAGCGCCATCGAGACGAGAGCGATGAGCAGCGTCGTGCCCATGCCGAGGAGCCCGACGGAGAGCCCGCTGAACACGCTCGTGACGAGGAATGCGAGGCCCTGCACGGTGCCGACCATGCCGTTCGCGTTCGCATGGCGGTCGACGGGCACGAGCAGCGTGACGGTCGTCGAGAGGGCGATGTTGCGCAGCTGCTCGACCACGGCACCGGCGAGCATGACGACGGCGAAGATCCAGAACCACGGCTGCGTGAGGTCGACGATGCGCTCCTCGCCCAGCACGAAGAAGAAGATCGCGTCGAGGCAGAAGACGCTGAACGCGATGAGCGTCGCCCAGGCCATGACCGCCTTCTTGCGGAAGCGGTCGACGAGGGTCCCGAAGAACATGCTGAAGAGCGCGATGAACAGCATGTAGGCGCCGCCGATGACGCCCGTCGCGATGACGTTGCGGGTCTCGAGGTAGATCCAGAAGGTCAGGGCCCACCAGAGGTAGCTCGTCGTGATGTTCGCGAATGCCGTGTTCACGAGCACGTGCAGGAAGCTGCGCATGCCGTTCTCGGGAGGCGCCGGGTTGCCGTCGCCGGGATGGGTCTGGTTGTCCGCCATGGTCTCTCTCCGTCGTCGCACGCCGTCGTTCGGATACTTGCAAAAGGCAAGTACGTCGTCAAGAGGATCTGTCGAGGAGAAGCTACGCGCCCCCTCGGACATTTCCGTGGACCGCCTCCGGGCTCCGGATCGGGCGTAACGTCGGAGGTACCGCAGGCAGGCTCGAACGGAGGCACGACCCATGACCGACGTCGCCCAGAACATCGTCGCGACCCTCAGGGCGAACGGCGTCGAGCGCGTGTACGGGATCCCCGGCGACTCGCTCAACGGCTTCACCGACGCGCTCCGCAAGGACGGGTCCATCCGCTGGGTCCACGTGCGCCACGAGGAGTCGGCGGCGTTCGCGGCGGCCGCCGAGGCGGCGCTGACCGACGACCTCGCCGTCGTCGCGGGCTCGTGCGGTCCGGGCAATCTGCACCTCATCAACGGGCTCTACGACGCCCATCGCTCGCGGGTTCCCGTGCTCGCGATCGCCGCGCACATCCCGACCTCCGAGATCGGCACGAACTACTTCCAGGAGACGCACCCGCAGGAGCTGTTCCGCGAGTGCAGCGCCTACGTCGAGTACGTCGCGGACGCGAGCCAGATGCCGCGCATCCTCGAGATCGCGATGCGCACGGCCATCCAGGAGCGCGACGTCGCGGTCGTCGTGATCCCCGGCGACGTGGCGCTCGCGGAGGCCGCCTCCGACCGCGTGACCGTCATCGACCGGGCGCGCCCGGTCGTCCTGCCGAACGACGCCGAGCTCGACCGCGCGGCCGAACTGCTCGACGGCGCGAAGAAGGTCACGATCCTCGCCGGCGCCGGCGTCCAGGGCGCGCACGACGAGGTTGTCGCCCTCGCCGACCGGCTCGCCGCTCCGGTCGTCCACGCGCTGCGCGGCAAGGAGTTCATCGAGTACGACAACCCGTTCGACGTCGGGATGACGGGACTGCTCGGATTCGCCTCGGGCTACCGCGCGATGGAGGGCGCCGACGCGCTCCTGATGCTCGGCACCGACTTCCCGTACCCGCAGTTCTACCCCGAGCACGCGACGACGATCCAGGTCGACATCCGCGGCTCCCAGCTCGGCCGCCGCCATCCGCTCGACCTCGGGCTCGTCGGAGACGTCAAGGCGACCGCGGCGGCGCTGCTCCCCCGTCTCTCCGAGAAGCGCAGCCGGCAGCACCTCGACGACGCGCGCGACCACTACGTCAAGACGCGGCGCAAGCTCGACGAGCTCGCGGTGCCGCGCCGCGGGGCGCACCCCATCCACCCGCAGTACCTCGCGCGGCTCCTCGACGAGGCCGCTGCCGACGACGCCGTCTTCACCGCGGACGTCGGCTCGCCGACCGTCTGGGCCGCGCGGTACCTGACGATGAACGGGCGCCGGCGGCTCATCGGCTCGTTCAGCCACGGATCCATGGCGAACGCGCTCCTGCACGGCATCGGCGCGCAGTCCGCGCAGCCCGGACGTCAGGTCGTCGCCCTCGCGGGCGACGGCGGGCTCGCGATGATGCTCGGCGAGCTCATCACCCTCACGCAGAACGATCTGCCCGTGAAGACCGTCGTGGTCAACAACTCGTCGCTGAACTTCGTCGAGCTCGAGATGAAGGCCGCCGGCTTCGTGACCTACGGCACGGGTCTCGAGAACCCCGACTTCGCGGCGGTCGCGAACGCGCTCGGCATCAAGGGCATCCGGGTGGAGCGGTCGGATGCCCTCCCTGCCGCGATCGAGGAGCTCCTCGCCCACGACGGGCCAGCGCTCCTCGACGTCGTGACCGAGCGGCAGGAGCTGTCGATGCCGCCGACGATCACGGCCGACCAGGTCGGCGGATTCGCGCTCTACGCCATCCGCACCGTCCTCTCCGGCCGCGGCGACGAGCTCCTCGACCTCGCGAAGGCGAACTGGCGCCAGCTGTTCTGAGCCTCCCGGGGGCGGCGATACTGGAACCGTGACCGCGCGCATCCCGACCGATCCGCACCGCGTCGAGCAGCCCGTCGTCGACACCGAGGCGGGCCGCGTGCGCGGGTTCTGGCGCCGGGACTGCGCGACGTTCCTCGGCATCCCGTTCGCGCAGCCGCCGATCGGGCGCCTCCGCTTCCAGGCGCCCGCGCCGCACGAGCCCTGGGATGGCGTGCTCGACGCCACCCGGCAGGGGGCGACGCCGCAGCGCGGGGCGACCGGCATCACGCTCATCCCGGAGCCGTCGGTCCCCGGTCGCTCGACGCTCAACGTCAACGTGTTCACCCCGACGACCGATCCGGGTGCGCAGCTTCCCGTCCTCGTGTACTTCCACGGCGGCGCCTACGTCTCCGGCTCGATCGCGAGCCCCTGGTACGACGGGCGCTCGTTCGCCCGCGATGGCGTCGTCGTCGTAACGGCGTCGTACCGCCTCGGCTTCGACGGGTTCGGCTGGATCGCCGACGCGCCGAGCAACCGCGGGGTGCGGGACTGGCTCGCCGCCCTCGAGTGGGTGCAGCGCAACATCCGCTCCTTCGGCGGCGACCCCACCCGCGTGACGATCGCGGGCCAGTCGGCCGGCGGCGGAGCGGTGCTCACCCTTCTCGGGATGCCCGCGGCGCAGCACCTCTTCTCGGCGGTCTGGGCGATGTCGGCCACGATCGGCGTGATCACGCCCGAGGAGGCCGAGCGCTTCGGGCGCCGGGCCGCAGCGGAGGGAGGCGTCGAGCCGACCGTGGCGGGATGGCGCGCGCTCACCGAGAAGCAGGTGCGCGACGCCGCGAAGGACCTCATCGCCATGCGCGATCTGCACGGCGCCCAGGCCGTGCTGTCGGATGGCCTGCGGCTGGGTCCTGCGATCGACGGCGAGCTCATCCTCGAGCCGACTCTGCGTGCTCTCGCGAAGGGCGTCGGCTCCGACAAGCCCCTCGTGATCGGCACCACGGACGACGAGTTCTCGATGATCGTCGACGACCACAGCCGGTGGCTCCGCTGGGTTCCGGCCTGGCTCGTCCTGACCGTGCTCGGGCTCCCTCGGAAGCGGCGCCGCGCCTACCTCCGGGCGAACGCGGAGCTGCGGCGCGAGCGCGGCGTTCCCGCCGCGATCGGCCGCTTCGTCACCGACGCGCTCTTCCGCCGCCACGTGGTGCGCATCGCCCGCGCGCGATCGGCCGCGACCTCGGGCGGCCGCACCTGGGCCTACCGCTTCGAGTGGGTGTCGCCGGCGCGCGGGTGGTCGCTCCACTGCCTCGACGTGCCGTTCTTCTTCGACGTGCTCGACGCCGAGGGCGTCGACCTCATGACCGGCGAGGACCCGCCGCAGGAGCTCGCCGACGCCGTCCACGGCGCGGCGGTCGGCTTCCTCCGGACCCGCGCGGCCGATTGGAGCCCCTGGTCAGCGGGCTCGACGCCGTCTCGCGTGTTCGCGCACCCCGCGACCGCGGAGACCGAGTCGCTGGACGCGTACGACGGGGCGATCCCGCTCGCGTGAGGCCGCGCGCTCAGCTGAGCGACGGGATCACCTTCTGCTCGAACAGCTCGACGCCCGACCGGTCGTAGGCGGCCTCGGGGAAGTAGTGGATCGCGTAGGCCAGTCCCTGGTCGCCGAGCGCGGCGAGGCGCTCGGTCACCTGCTCGACCGTGCCCACCGCGACCGCTCCCCGGTACTCGCCGATGAAGCCATCCGTCGCGTCGCCGAGATGCGGCCGGACGCGCGCCTCGATCGCCGCGAGGCGCTCCTCGACCTCGGACTCGGTCTCGCCGATGACCGTGTTGTAGTTCGCCGACCGGACGATCTCGGCGAAGTCGCGGCCGATGGCGTCGCAGTGCTCGCGAAGCACGGCGCTCTTGTGGGCGAACGCGTCGGGCGCGCCGGCGAAGTTCGTGTACTGCGCGTACTCCGCGGCGATCTTCAGGGTGACCTTCTCGCCGCCGCCCGAGATCCAGAACGGGATGCCGGGGCGCTGGATGGGCCGGGGCTCGACGATCGCGCCGTCGACCTGGTAGAAGCGGCCGTCGAGGGTCGCCTCCCCCGTCTCCCACGCCTGCTTCATGATCTCGACACCCTCGCGGAGCATCCGGAGTCGATCGCCGATCTTCGGGAATCCGTACCCGTACGCGCGCCACTCGTGCTCGTACCATCCGCCGCCGATGCCCATCTCGACGCGCCCGCGCGAGACATGGTCGACTGTCGCGGCGACCTTCGCGAGGTATGCGGGGTTGCGATAGCCCATGCACGTGCACATCTGCCCGAGGCGGACGCGGCTCGTCGACGCCGCGAACGCCGACATGAGGGTCCACGCCTCGTGAGTAGCCTCGCGCGACGGCACCGGCGTCGTGTGGAAGTGGTCGTAGACCCACAGCGACTCCCACGGACCGGCGTCCGCGGCCTGCGCGAGCGACAGCATCGCGCTCCACTGCTCAGCCGGATCGATGCCGACGAGGTCGTGACGCCAGCCCTGGGGTATGAAGGTTCCGAAGCGCATGCCGCCAGGGTACCCGCCTTCCCGCGCGCGACATCCGCATGTCATCGGGCCCCCGTAAGGTGTCCCCCGTCGCCACCGCGACGCCCTCTCCCCTCTCCCGAACCAGGAAGGCACTCATGCGCAGGATCATCGCCGCGCCCGCCGCCGCCCTGCTCGTCCTGCTGCCGGCGGCACCCGCCGCATCGGCCGCTCCGGACGACGCAGAGCGGCGCATCCCGCTCACGCTCATGGCCACGACCGACGTGCACGGACACGTCGTGGACTGGGACTACTTCCAGAACGCGCCGTTCCCCGCCGACGACGCACTCGGGCTCACCCGGGTCGCCACCGCCGTCGATCAGGTGCGCGCGGAGAAGGGCGCCGAGTCGGTCGTCGTCCTCGACAACGGCGATGCGATCCAGGGCACTCCCCTCACCTACTACTACGGGATGGGCGACGGAGCGCCGTCCGTGCTGTCGGGCGAGCTCGAGCACCCCATGGCGACGGCGTTCGACGCGATCGGCTACGACGCGCAGGTCGTCGGCAACCACGAGTACAACTACGGTCTCGACCTCCTCGCCGCCTACGAGCAGGGCCTCGACGCTCCGCTTCTCGGCGCGAACGTCATCGACGTCGCGACCGGCGAGCCCTATCACGAGCCCTACACGCTCATCGATCGCGAGATCGACGGCGAGACCGTCACGATCGGCGTGCTGGGGGTCGTGACCCCCGGCGTTCGGGTGTGGGACAAGGCGATCGTCGACGGCGTGCTGGAGTTCCGCGACGTCGTCGAGACCGCGGCGGAGTGGGTGCCCGTGGTCGAGGAGCAGGCCGATGTGGTCGTCGTGCTCGCGCACACGGGCAAGGGCACTACTGCCGACGCGGACTACGACCCGGCTCTGCTCGAGGAGGACGCCGCCCGCAACATCGCGACCCAGGTGCCGGGCATCGACGTCGTCGTGGCCGGCCACAGTCATCAGGACGAGCCGGAGGAGGTCGTCGAGAACGCCGCGGGCGAGAAGGTGCTCATCACCCAGCCGGAGTACTGGGCGCGCAGCGCGAGCCAGGTCGACCTGACGCTCGTCGCCGACGGCGACGGCTTCCGCGTCGACTGGTCGGATGGCCACGCCCCGGTCGTCGTGCCGCACTACGGCCGAGAGGGGATCGGCGAGAGCGCCGGGCTCGCCGAGGCGGTTCAGCGCGCGCACGACACCACGGTGTCGTACGTCAACACCCCGGTCGCGACGTCGACCGAGGAGCTGCGCACCGAGACGTCGCGCTACGAGGACACCCCGATCATCGACTTCATCAGCGAGGTTCAGGCCGAGACCGTCGCGAACGCGCTCGACACGACGGAGTACGCCGACCTGCCGGTGCTCTCCCAGGCGTCGCCGTTCTCGCGGACGGCGCGCTTCCCGCAGGGCGAGGTCACCATCCGCGATCTCGCAGGCCTCTACATCTACGAGAACACGCTTCTCGGCGTCGTGCTCACGGGCGCGCAGGTGCAGGACTACCTCGAGCACTCCGCGCGCTACTTCGTCCAGACGGAGGAGGGCGCCGAGTTCGATCCCGAGAACGGCACGAACGCCCGCTACGAGGATGCCCCTGAGGGCATCCCCGACTACGCGTACGACGTGCTCACCGGGCTCGACTACACGATCGACATCTCGCAGCCGGTCGGCGAGCGCATCACGGGGCTCCGTCACCCCGACGGCACCCCCGTGTCCGATGACGAGCAGTTCGTGCTCGCCGTCAACAACTACCGGCAGAGCGGCGGCTCGGGCTACCCGCACGTCGCGGAGGCGCCCGTCGTCTACGACGAGCGCCTCGAGATCCGGCAGCTGCTCGTGGACTGGGCGCAGTCGCGCGGCGTGATCGACCCGGCCGACTTCTTCACCGAGAACTGGTCCCTGACCACCTCGCCCGTCGAGGAGGCGCCATCGCCGGCGCCCACCCCGGAGCCGACTGCGGAGCCGACTGCCGCTCCCTCGCCGGAGCCCACTGCCGAGCCGACCGCGGCGCCCTCGCCCGCGCCCACCTCAGCGCCCTCGCCCGAGGCCGACGAGGATGCTCCGCTTGCGCCGACGGGCGGCTCGACGGTCATCGGCACCGTCGTCGCCGGCGTCCTCGTGATCGCAGCGGGGGCCGTGGTCCTCGCGGCGCGCCGGCGCCGAGCCTGAGGAGGGGCGGCGGGGGCGGCATGTGTCCCCCGCCGCCCTGCACAGGGGGGCAGGCGCTACCTGCGGAGAACGACGCGCGCGTCGGGGATGCGGTCTCCCATGATCCGGATGGCGTCGGGGTTGTCGTCGATGAGCACCGCGTCACGGCCGAGCGCTGCGGCGACCGCTCCGGTCGTCCCGCTGCCCGCGAACATGTCGAGGACGCGATCCCCCGGGCGCGAGGAGGCCTGGATGATGCGGCGCAGGATGCCCTCGGGCTTCTGCGTCGCGTATCCGGTCCGCTCCGCCCCGCTCGTCGGCACGATCGTGTGCCACCAGACATCCGTCGGCAGCTTGCCGCGACGCGCCTTCTCGCGCGTGACGAGTCCGGGGGCCATGTACGGCTCGCGGTCGACGGCCTCGGAATCGAACCAGTAGCGGTCGGGGTCCTTGACGTAGACGAGGATCGTGTCGTGCTTCGTCGGCCATCGGCGGCGCGACTTCGCCCCGTAGTCGTATGCCCAGATGAGCTCGTTGAGGAATGCGTCGCGCCCGAAGACCGCGTCGAGCATCACCTTGGCGTAGTGCGCCTCGCGGTAGTCGAGATGCAGGTAGAGCGTGCCGTCGTCGGCGAGGAGCCGCCAGGCCTCCTCGATCCGCGGCATGAGGAAGCCCCAGTAGTCGTCGAACCGGTCGTCGAAGGTGCGCAGCGCACCCCGCACGCGCTCGTAGCTGCGGCCGTGGAAGCCCGTGTGCGTCGCCGCGCGGACCTCGGCCTCGTGCGCGTCGATCGCCGCGATGTCGGCGCCGTCCGGGCTCCCGAAGAGCGCGCCGTCCTCGAGGACGGGCTCGGGGGCATCCGCCGCCGCCTCGGGCTCGTCGGGCACGTGGATCGAGAAGCCGCGGCGGCTCTCGTCGGTCTCGCGGCCGCGCCCCGTGTTGAACGGCGGGTCGAGGTACGCGATGGTGAAGGCACCGTCGGGCAGCCGTGCCGCGACGTCGAGGTTGTCGCCGTAGTGGATCGCGACCGCGCCGCGGCCCGGTGTGAGGGCGGCGAGCGGTGCGTCGTCGAGGATGTCCTGGCTCACGGGACGCGGTGGAGCCACGCGTCGGTCGCGAACTTGGTGCGCACGAGCTCCTCGGCCTCTGCGAGCTCGTCAGGCGCCACGTGCCCGCGCTCGGCGCCGGTGAACGCCTGGAACGACGCCATGAAGCGGTCGATGATCTCGCGGCGCGACATGCCCGTCTGACTGCGGATCGGGTCGACGCGCTTCGCGGCCGACGCCGTGCCCTTGTCGCTGAGCTTCTCGCGCCCGATCCGCAGGACCTCGGTCATGACCTGGCCATCGATGTCGTACGAGAGCGTCGCGTGGTGGAGGACCCCGCCGTTCGCGAGCCGCTTCTGCGCCGCCCCGCCGATCTTGCCCGAGGGGCTCGCGATGTCGTTGAGCGGCTGGTAGGTCGCCTCGATGCCGAGCCCGCGCAGCGCCTGCAGCACCCAGTCGTCGAGGAAGGCGTACGAGTCGGCGAACGTGAGGCCCGCCACGAGCGATGCCGGCACGTAGAGCGAGTAGGTGATGATCTGCCCGGCGCCCATGAGCATGGCGCCGCCGCCCGAGATGCGGCGGACGACCTGGAAGCCGTGGCGTGCGGCGCCCTCGGGGTCGACCTCGTTGCGGTACGACTGGAACGAGCCGATCACGACCGCCGACTCGTCCCACTCCCAGATGCGGAGCGTCGGCTTGCGGCGACCGTCGCCCACGCGCCCCGTGAGCACCTCGTCGAGCGCGAGGTTGACGAGCGGCGAGACGGCGGGGTCGTCGATGATCTCCCACTCGAAGTCGGTCCAGGTCGACGCCGTCACGAGCGCGCGGCGCACGGCCGTGCCGACGGCCTCCGGCGTGAACCCGAGCATCTGGACGCCCTCGGGGAGGCGCGCGCGGATGGCCGCGGCGATCGCCGGGACGTCGGCAGTGTCGGGCATGCCGATCAGCGCGCGGTTGATGTCGTCGAGCGCCGTGTCGGGCTCGAGGAAGAAGTCGCCCGCCAGGTGGAAGGAGCTGATCCTCCCGGCCTCGACCTCGAGGTCGACGACCACGAGCTTTCCACCGGGGACCTTGTACTCGCCGTGCACGCGTCCAGCCTACGTCGTCGCGTCGAGACGACGCCGAGAGAGCGAGCGCTCTCTCGCACGCTACGACCGCGCCGGCACGCGCGCGTCGAGCCAGGCGAGGATGTCGGCGCGCACGCGCCCCTGCACGGGCTCGTTGAGGATCTCGTGCCGCCCGTCGTAGACGAGCGTCGTCACATCCGTCAGCCCGGCGCGCTCCCGATACGCCTGCGCGAGCTTGTGCACGCCGCGCGGACCGCCGACCGTGTCGTCGCGCCCGACGAGGAGGAGCACGGGGACGTCGGCCCCCGCCCGCTCGCGGAGGTCGCGGCGGGGGCGCCCGTAGATCCGGGCGGCCTCGACCACGCCGAACAGCTTGACGAGCGGCACGTTGACCGTGAGCGGATCGTCGAGGAACGCCTTCTGCACGGCCGGGTCGGTCGAGAGCCACTCGACGCCGGTCGCGCCCGGCGCCTTCCACGGCGCGTTGAGGTCGCCCGGGTTCAGGGCGCCCGGCCACCGCAGCGACGAGCCGACGAGGACGACCGCGTCGTACGCCTCGGGGTGGGCGTCGAAGAGGATCTGCGCGAGGAAGGATCCCCACGAGTGGCCGAGGAGCACGAGCGGGAGGCCCGGGCGCTCGTCGCGGATCCGCCGCGACAGCTGCCAGACGGCGTCGACCGCCGCGCGGTGCCCGCCGATGCCGAGGCGACCGAGCTTCGCCGCGTCACCGTGCTGGCGCATGCCCGTGCGGCCGTGACCGCGATGGTCGTCGGCGTAGACCGCGAAGCCGGCCCCGGTCAGCGCCTCGGCGAGCGCGGCATAGCGCCCCGCGTGCTCCCCGACGCCGTGGAGCACCTGGACGACACCGCGGGGCCGCCCCTCCGGCTCGTAGACGTCGTACACGATGGCGACGCCGTGCGCGTCGACGAACTCGGGCATGCGTCGATCGTACACACCCCTTTATTTAGCAAAGCTAATGAGCTATGCTAATGGTTGACATGGCTAAACAATCCGCATCGACGAAGCTCTCCTCCGACGCCTCCGAGATCCGGGCCGCCGTCTTCCGCCTCTCCCGGCGGCTCAAGCAGCAGCGCGCCGTCTCGGACATGACCGACGGGCAGTTCGCCGTGCTCGTCGCTCTCAAGGTGCACGGGCCGCACACGCTGTCCGCGCTCGCCGAGCGCGAGGGCATCACCGCGCCATCCATGAACCGGACGGTCAACTGCCTCGAGGAGCTCGGCCACCTCAGCCGCACCGAGAACGGCGATGACCGGCGCAAGGTCGACATCCAGATCACCGAGAGCGGGCGTCGCGTCGTCGAGGAGACCGCGCGGCGACGCGACGAGTGGCTCTCGAAGGTGCTCGCCGACCTGTCACCCGAAGACCGCCAGACGCTCCGCAGCGCGGCGGCGATCATCATGCGGGAGGTCGAGCGATGAACGCGATGTTCCGCTCGTTCGCCTCATTCAACTACCGCATCTGGTTCCTCGGGGCCCTCATCTCCAACGTCGGCGGATGGATGCAGTCGACGGCACAGGACTGGGTCGTCCTGACCGAGCTCACCGACAACGACGCGACGGCCATGGGCGTCACGATGGCGCTCCAATTCGGCCCGCCGCTCGTGCTCGTGAGCGTGACCGGCTGGGTCGCCGATCGCTTCGACCGGCGACGTCTTCTCATGGTCACGCAGGGCGTGCTCCTGCTCCTCGCGCTCGGGGTCGGCGCGCTCCTCCTCGCCGGCGTGATGACCCTGCCGCTCATGCTGCTCTTCGCGCTGGCCTTCGGCGTCGCGAACGCCTTCGACAGCCCCGCGCGGCAGGCGTTCGTGTCGGACGTCGTCGAGCGCCGGTACGCGGCCAACGCCGTGGCGCTGAACTCGGCGTCATTCAACATGGCGCGCCTCATCGGCCCGGCCGTGGGCGGTCTGCTCATCGTCGCGGTCGGGAGCGGATGGGTGTTCTTCGTGAACGCCGCCACCTTCCTCGCCATGATCGTGGCGCTCATGCTCATGCGCCGCGACGAGCTCGTGCCGCGCGTGCGCAGCCAGGGCGCGGCGCGCGTCGCCGACGGCTTCCGCTACGTCTCCCGTCGCCCCGACCTCATCGTCGCGTTCGTCATGGTGTTCCTCGTGGGCGCGTTCGGCATGAACTTCCCGATCTTCGCGTCGACCATGGCGATCGAGTTCGGGCACGGTGCGGACGGCTACGGGCTGCTGAGCTCGGTGCTCGCGATCGGCTCGCTCACGGGCGCACTGCTCGCCGCCCGACGCGAGCGCGCCCGGCTGCGCGTCGTCATGATCGCAGCGGGCGGCTTCGGCGTCGCGTCGCTCGTGTCGGCGGCGATGCCGAGCTACTGGACGTATGCCGCCGCCCTCGTCTTCGTCGGCTTCGGCACGGTGACGATGCTCACCACCGCGAACGGCTACGTGCAGACGAACTCCGACCCGGCCCTGCGCGGCCGCGTGCTCGCCCTCTACATGGCGGTCATCATGGGATCGACCCCGATCGGCGCGCCGATCGCGGGGTGGGTCGCCGACGCGTTCGGCCCTCGCGCCGCCATCATCCTCGGCGGCACGGCCGGCGTGCTCGCGAGCCTGATCGGGCTCACGTGGGTCATCTGGTCGGGGCGCCTGCACCGCGATGCCGACCGCCGCCTCGGCGTCTCCCTCGACGAGACCCGGCCGCTCGACATCATCACGAAGGCCAATCCGACCGTCGCGCCGGAGGAGTTCAGCGACCAGGTGGCCCAGACCACGGCCATCCGCATCGACGACGAGGACGAGGACGAGGACGAGCGGATGGCGCGACGCGGCCGCTGAGGCTCGACGGCTAGCATGAAAGCGCTTGCCCGCCATCGAGAGAGGCCCCGCCCATGAGCTCCACGACCCGCGTCTGCTTCCGTCTCCGGGTGAAGCCCGAGATGCTCGACGAGTACATCGCGCGCCACAGCCCGGTGTGGCCGGAGATGCTCGAGGAGATCGCCGCAGCCGGGCGGCGGAACTACTCGATCTTCCACCTGGGCGGCGGGGAGCTCATCGGGTTCTACGAGACCGACGATGACGCCGCCGCGCAGGCCTACCTCGCGGAGTCGGAGGTCGCGGCGCGCTGGGAGGAGTCGATGGCACCCTTCTTCGTGTCGCTCGACGGCCGCGCCGACCAGGCGGCCGAGACGTTCCCCGAGGTGTTCCACCTCGAGTCGCAGCTCGCCGACGCCCGCGGCGCCTAGCAGCGACGACGAAGCCCTCCTGCGCCGGTCGGCGCAGGAGGGCTTCGTGTTGCGGGAGCTCAGACGAGCGACTTCGCGGGAGCGCCGTAGCGCTCCTCCTCGATCTCCTCGAGCGTCTTGCCGCGCGTCTCGGGCGCCCAGATCGCGCCGACGAGCAGGGCGACCGCGAGGATGGCGATGAGCAGCGCGCCGAGTCCGTGCAGGCCCATCGTGGTCAGCCAGACCGGGAAGCCGTAGCTCAGGATGCCCACCATGATGCGAGCGGCGAAGAACAGCACGCCCTGCGCCGACGCGCGGTAGCGGGTCGAGAACAGCTCGGCGGTCCAGAGGCCGTAGAACGCTTGCGCGCCGATGCCCGAGGCGAAGCCCCACAGCACCGCGAACGCGAGCATCGTGACGGCGGAGGCCGGCAGGTAGACGAGCACCACCCATCCGGCGATCCCCATGACCGCGCCGATCACATAGAGCAGGCGACGGGAGACGCGGTCGGCGAAGCGCATGAACCCGAAGTAGGTGCCGAGCACGGTGAAGAGCCACAGCAGCGACTGCAGGAAGAACTGCTGCTGCGCGTTGGTGAGGCCCGCCGCGTCGTAGACACGCGGCATGAAGATGCCGGCCTGGCCCGCGACGGTGTTCCAGAAACCGTAGACGCCGATGAGGAACAGCAGCGCCGTGAGGTTCTGCTTGCGCCCGAAGAGCGCCTTGAGCCCCTTGCCGCCGATCGCGTTGGCGGAGGCGTCGTCGCGCGAGGCCTTCCAGCGCTTCGACTCGGAGAGCCCCTGTCGCACCCACCACGTGACGAAGGCGACGACGAAGAGGTGCACGAAGATGATGCGCGAGCCGAGCAGTCCGAGCGGTTCCAGCAGAGCAGCGAGCAGGAAGCCGATCATCGGGCCCACCGACCAGGCGAGCTGCGCCGTGCCGACGTGGGCCGCGCGCTTGTCGGCGGGCGCCTCCTCGGCGATGTAGGTCCATGAGGCGGGCACGCCCGCGCCGACGGCGATGCCCGTGATGACGAACGCCGCGAGCAGCATCCACTCGTTCACGGCGAATGCCGCGATGAGCACGCCGACCATGTAGACCATGAGGTCGTAGGTGTAGATGAACTTGCGCCCGAACCGGTCGCACAGCGGCCCGCCGATGATCGCTCCGATCGCCGCGCCGAACGCGTTCGCGCTGAGCGCGGCGAGGAGGCCCGCGAAGCCGTCGGTGAACCCGAACTGCGCCTGCCAGAATCCGAGGCTCGTCGCGATCGCGATGATCGAGCCCGCTTCGATGTAGTTGGACATCGCGACCGAGATGGTGGCCTTCCACCCCGTGGTCGATTTCGCTCCGATGCGTGCCATGTGAGTCGTCTCTTCCTTGAATCCGTTCGACGTCGTCCGCGTCCTCGCGCTCCGATGTGACCGCTCTCATAAAACGATTCAACGACGCCGAGTCGGTACCTTACGCGGCGCGCGGACCATCCGCAAGCCGCCGGACGACAGAAGCCCTCCGACCCCTGTCGGGGCGGAGGGCTTCCGGAGGAACGGGGGTCAGCCGGCGAGATCCGCCAGCACGACCTGGAGCTGCTCGAGCGCCCAGTCGATCTCGGTCGCGCGGATGACGAGCGGCGGGGCGATCCGGATGGTCTGCCCGTGGGTG
Source organism: Microbacterium sp. KNMS (assembly GCF_053851835.1). NCBI lineage: Bacteria > Bacillati > Actinomycetota > Actinomycetes > Micrococcales > Microbacteriaceae > Microbacterium > Microbacterium sp. KNMS. The sequence continues at coordinate 41,830 of NZ_JBSQBP010000023.1, read as the reverse complement.
TCCTTGACGAGCACGCCGCGCGCCATGAGCGCCTCCGACACCTGACGCCCCGTGCCGATGGACGGGTCGATGTCGACACCGGCCCAGAGCCCGGCGACGCGGATCTCGGTGACGCCCTGCCCCACGAGCGCCTCGAGCTTCTCCCGCAGGTGCGCACCGAGCAGCTGCGCGCGCTTCTGGAACTCGCCGGTCGCGAGCAGCTCGACGACGCGAAGCGCCACGGCCGCAGACAGCGGATTGCCGCCGAACGTGGACCCGTGCTCACCCGGGCGGATGACGCCCAGCACGTCGGCATCCGCGACGACAGCCGACACGGGCAGGATGCCGCCGCCGAGTGCCTTGCCGAGCAGGTAGACGTCGGGGACCACGCCCTCGCGATCGCACGCGAACGTCTCGCCCACGCGGCCGAGCCCCGACTGGATCTCGTCCGCGATGAAGAGCACGTTGCGCTCGCGCGTGACCTCGCGCACCCGTCGGAGGTAGCCATCCGGCGGGATCACGACGCCCGCCTCGCCCTGGATCGGCTCGATGAGCACGGCTGCCGTGTCGTCGTCGATCGCCGCGGCGAGCGCGTCGGCGTCGCCGTAGGGCACGGCCACGAATCCGGCCGGGAACGGCCCGAAGTCGTCGTGCGCCTCGGGGTCGTCGCTGAAGCCCACGATCGTCGTCGTGCGGCCGTGGAAGTTGCCGTGTGCGACCACGATCTTCGCGCGGTCGTCGGCGATGCCCTTCACCCGGTAGCCCCACGCCCGCGCCACCTTGATGCCGGTCTCGACGGCCTCGGCGCCGGTGTTCATGGGGAGGACGAGGTCCTTGCCGCACAGCTCGGCGAGTGCCGTCGCGAACGGCTCGAGGCGGTCGTTGTCGAACGCGCGGCTCGTCAGCGTGATCCGCCCCAGCTGCTCCGTCGCGGCCGCGACGAGGTCGGGGTGCCGGTGGCCGAAGTTGAGGGCCGAGTACCCCGCGAGCATGTCGAGGTACCGCTTGCCCTCGACATCCGTCACCCACGCGCCCTCGCCGCCCGCGATGACGACGGGAAGGGGGTGGTAGTTGTGCGCGACGTGGCTCGTCGCGGCCTCGGCCGTGGTCACTTCGCGCCCCGCAGCTCGAGCGTGCAGCACTTGATGCCGCCGCCGCCGAGCAGGAGCTCGGACAGGTCGATGAGCACCGGGTTGTACCCGCGCTCGCGCAGCTGTGCCTCGAAGCCCTTCGCGCGCGGCGAGATGAAGACGTTGTACCCGTCGCTGGCGGAGTTCAGGCCGAAGACGGCGCCGTCCTCATCCGAGACCTGGATCGCGTCGGGGAACCGCTCCTCGAGGATCGCGCGGCTGCGCTCGTCGAATGCGCCGGGGAGATAGGCGATGTTCGCGGGCCCGGTCGTCTCGTCCTCGACCGGGTCGAGCACGCTGAGCGCCGTGTCGAGGTGATAGAACCGAGGGTCGACGAGGTTGAGGCTGATCACCTCTCGGCCGAACACGCGGGCCACCTCGGCGTGGCTGTCGCCCGTCGACCGGAAGCCCGTACCCGCCAGGATGACGTCGCCCGCGAGGAGGAAGTCGCCTTCGCCCTCGTTGACCTCCTCGGGCACGACCGTCTCGAAGCCGTTCGCGCGGAACCAGTCGATGAACGCGGGCGCCTCGCCCTGGCGCTCGACATAGCGGAAGCTCGGCCCGTACGCGATGCCGTCGATGACGAAGCCGCCGTTCGCCGTGTAGACCATGTCGGGGTAGTCGGCGAGGGGCTCGATGAGCTCGACCTCGTGCCCCAGCTCGCGGTAGGTGTCGTAGAGCACCTGCCACTGGGCGACCGCCCGCGCGGTGTCGGTCGGCCGCGTCGGCTCCATCCACGGGTTGATCGAGTACGACACGGTGAAGTGCTCGGGGCGGCACATCAGATAGCGCCGCTTGTGCTGAGTGCGAGTCGGCGCCTCGGTGGGCGCGGGAGACGCGACGGACATATTTCGCTCCTCGTCGTGGCAACGGGTGGCGGACGCTGTCCAGAGGCCCGGCGGAGCTGGAAGCCGCGATCCGGGCACGCCGAGGTCATTCTTCCACGGCAATCCCGAGTCGTCGGTGAGAACGCGGCGTCAGGGCACCACGACGATCTTGCCGAAGGCGTGCCTGCTGTGAGCGCCCGCTGCCGGTGAACGCTCCCGGATTCGGACCGGTGGGGCTGGTGTGAGCTCCTGGGGCCGACACGCGCACACGCGCCCCACCGATCCGAATGCGGACACGCCTGCGCGACCCCCGGCACGCCTGCGCGACTCGGGACACGCCAGCGCGACGCCGGACACGCGACCGCGCCCCGCGTCGGAGACGATCAGCCCCCGCGCCGCGCTGAGCGTCAGATCACGTCGGAGAAGCGGTCGTCGGGATTGCCGAAGCGGTGCGCCGTGATCGAGATCGACTGCTCGCGCAGGAACGGCAGCAGCTCGAGGCGTCCGGCCGTGGTGACCTCTCCCGCATAGACCGCGAGATCGGGATCGCCCTCGACGCGTGCGGCGAGCGCTCGATGCAGACGCTCGACGCTCTCGCGCGATCCGACGAGGCGCGCGCGGGACGGCCGCTCGCGTCGGATACCGAGGATGTCCTCCGAGGTCGGCACCGCCGCATCGTCGGCCTCCTCGTCGGAGACGTCTCGATCCTCACCGCCCTCGAGGGCCTCGTCGGCGGGCGCGGCTCCGGCCATCCGCTCGATCCACTCCGCGTCGCTCTCGACGAAGACCGGCACGTCGAGCTCGCCGAGCGCACGGCGCACGGCCGCCGGGAGCCCCGACGGCACGCTGAGGGAGAACCAGTCGGCGGCTCGGACGCCCGCGATCACGACCCGCAGCACGGCCTGCCACGGAGCGTCGGCGGTCGCGCGGATCGCGACAGAGGCCGCACGGTAGCGGAAGAGGTTGCGCTCGATTCCGAGCCGCGAGACGTCCTTGACGCGGCCGAACTCGCGGTCCCACGCGATCGCGTCGGACAGCGCGCCGCGCCGCAGCCACTCGAACTCGTCGTACGACAGCGAGGGCTGCGCGGCCTCGATGAGCGCGGCGATGCGCGTGTCGAGCCCGCGCAGGTGCAGCGACTGCGACGACGGGCCTCCGCTCGTCGCGCGCCACGATCCGAGGCCGACGAGGTAGTTCGGCCCGCCGGCCTTGGCGCCCGCTCCGACCGACGAGCGCTTCCAGCCGCCGAACGGCTGCCGCTGCACGATCGCGCCCGTGATGCCGCGGTTGACGTAGAGGTTCCCGGCCTGCACGGTCTCGAGCCACTGCTCGAGGTCGTCGGGGTCGAGCGTGTGCAGACCGGCGGTGAGACCGTAGTCGACGGCGTTCTGCAGCTCGATCGCCTGCTCGAGGCTTGCGGCGTGCATGATCCCGAGCACGGGCCCGAAGAACTCCTCGCGGTGGAAGCGCGAATCGGGCCGCACGCCGATCCGGATGCCCGGTGTCCAGTAGCGGGCATCAGCGTCCTCGAGACGGCGCGGCTTGAGGAGCCACGACTCTCCCTCCTCGAGCTCCGTGAGCGCCCACGCGAGCTTGCCCTGCGGCTCCTCGATCACCGGCCCCATCTCGGAGAGCGGGTCGTGCGGCGGTCCGACGCGCAGCGACCGGGTGGCGTCGACGAGCTGCCGCGCGAAGCGCCGGGAGCGGCCGACCGGCCCGACGAGGATCGCGAGCGATGCGGCAGAGCACTTCTGCCCGGCGTGGCCGAACGCGCTGCGCACGACATCGGCCGCAGCGAGGTCGAGATCCGCCGACGGCGCCACGACGATCGCGTTCTTGCCGCTCGTCTCGGCGAGGATCGGCAGATCGGGGCGCCACGACCGGAAGAGCCGCGCCGTGTCCCACGAGCCCGTGAGGATCACGCGCTCGACGGCGGGATGCGAGACGAGGCGCTGCCCGAGCTCTGGCTCGTCGAGCGCGACGAGGGCGAGCGCGTCTCGGGGCACGCCCGCGTCCCAGAGCGCCTCGGCGACGACCGCCGCGCAGCGCCGCGACAGGTGCGCGGGCTTGAAGACGACGCCCGAGCCCGCGGCGAGCGCGGCGAGCACGCCGCCTGACGGGATGGCGATGGGGAAGTTCCAGGGCGGTGCCACGACCGTGACCGCCGACGGCTGGAAGACGGCCCCGGCCACGCGGTCGAGCTCGCCTGCGTTCGCGGCGTAGTAGTTCGCGAAGTCGACGGCCTCGCTCACCTCGGTGTCGGCCTCGGCGAGCACCTTGCCGGTCTCCGACGCGGCGACCTCGATGAGCTCGGCCCGCCGCGCCTCGAGCGCCCGGGCGGCACGGCGCAGCACGGCGGCGCGCTCGGCCGCGGGGCGCGCGCCCCACTCCCTGCCCGCCGTGCGCACCCGCTCGACGATCTCGTCGAGCGCGGCGGCGTTCGCGACGTGCGACGTCGCGACGGTGTCGGCTCCTGCCCGCGAGTCGGGAATGCGGGCGAGGATCTCCCGCGCCCATTCCCGGTTCGCGACCAGGGCGGGATCGGTGTCCGGGGTGTTCCGGAACCCCGGCGCGCCTGCCGCCACCGCGCTCTCCTTTCGCGCGAAGACGGCGGTCTCGACCCAGTCGTCCTCGAAGCCTGCGGCCGACGCGGATTCGCCGGCCGCGATGTCGAGCACGACCTGCGTGAGCTGGCCATCGCCATCCGACGCCGCGTCGCCCGAGCCGCCATCGAGGTCCGCGTCGTCGGCCCGCCGTTGCGCACGGCGCGGCCCGCGCGCGAGAGACGCGTCGTCGGCTCGGCGCACGGCGCCCGCGAAGCGGTTCTCCTCGCGCGCGAAGAGCGTCTCGTCCTCGTGCAGCGAGAAGGCGGCCGACAGGAAGTTCTCGCTCGATGCGTTCTCCTCGAGACGCCGCACGAGGTAGCTCACGGCGACGTCGAACTCGTCGGGGTGCACGACGGGGACGTAGAGGAGCACGCGCCCGACCTCGCGCGAGACCGCCTTCATCTGGCCCTCGGCCATCCCGAGGAGCATCTCGAACTCGATCGCATCGCGCACCGAGCGCTCCCCCGCGAGCAGCCACGCGTAGGCGATGTCGAAGAGGTTGTGGCCGGCTACCCCGATGCGGACGGCCCGCGTGCGCTCGAGCGAGAAGGCCGCCCGCAGGCAGCGGATGTAGTTGGCGTCGGTGTCGAGCTTGGTGTCGTACGGCGCCTGCTCCCACCCGTGCAGAGTCGCGTCCACCCGCTCCATCGCCAGGTTCGCGCCCTTGACGAGCCGGATCTTGATGGGCGCGCCGTCGCCCTCGACGCGCTCGGTCGCCCAGTCCGTCAGGCGGTCGAGCGCCGGCAGCGCGTCGGGCAGGTACGTCTGCAGCACGATCCCGGCGTGGTAGCCGTGCAGTCTCGGGTCGTCGAGCACGCGCTGGAAGACCGCGATGGTGAGATCGAGGTCGCGGTACTCCTCCATATCGAGGTTGAGGAACGTGCCGTTCTTCGCCGCGGAGAGGTAGAGGGGCAGGAGCCGCTCGGCGACGAGCTCCACGGTCTCATCGAACGCCCACATCGAGAGGCGGCTCGCGATCGCGGACACCTTGACCGACACGTAGTCCACGTCGGGGCGGCGGACGAGATCGTGGATGCCCTCGAGGCGACGCCGCGCCTCCTTCTCGCCCAGCACGGCCTCGCCGAGGAGATTGAGGTTGAGCCGCGCACCCTTCTCGCGGAGCTTCTCGATCGCCGGCCCGAGCTTCTCCGGCCGCGCGTCGACGATGAGGTGCCCGACCATCCGCCGCAGAGCGGCGCGGGCCGCCGGGACGACCGCGATCGGGGCGACAGGAGCGAGGACGCCGCCCGCCTGCACGGCGCGGCGGAGGTACCAGGGCAGGAACCGCGGGGCCTTCGGCGCGATGCGGGCGAGCTGCGACGCCGCTGCCGAGAGGCTCTCGGGGCGCATGACCCCGTCGACGAAGCCGAGCGTGAAGGGCAGGCCGTTCGGATCCTGCAGCACGCCGGCGAGCCGCTTCGCGGCCGGATCGACCTCCGCCTCAGCCGCCTCGTGGACCCAGCGCCGCGCGAGCGCGACGGAGCGCTCGACCAGTTCGTCCGTGCCCTCGGATGGTGTCTGCTCGGCCATGCGCTCAGCCTACGAGCGCGATCCCCGCGGCGGCGGGCATGGATGATGTGGGTCTGCTGAGTCGTATGCTCTGCGTCATGGAGGAGGCGGAGGGCGCGCGGCCGACGGAGGCCGCCGCGTCGGAGTCGGCGGCGACCGCCGTGAACGCGGCCGCGCTCAGCGGCGGAGGAGCACCCGCCCTCGGCGCGTGGGCGCGGAACCTCATCGACCGGATCCCCACAGGGTGGAGCGCCACCATCCTCACCGGGCTCGCGCTCGGCGCCACGGCCATGTTCGGCGGTCTCGAGGACGCGCCCGTGCCCCCGCCCACGATCGTCTCGGTCGCCGCGGGCGAGGACCACGTGAACGACGCCCTGCGGATCACGGTGCAGCGCGCGATCGTCATCGACGAGCTGTCCGGGTCGGGGAGCAACCCCGACGACGACTCCGACGACCGCGTGTTCGCCCTGGTCGTCGACGTCGAGAGCCGGTGGGACCGGCCCCTCTACGCGACGACGACCCTGCAGTCGAGCGTGCTCGCGCCGCACACGGAGCTCGACGAGTTCGACCGGGACGCCGAGATGAGCGTCGTGCGCCTGGAGGACGAGACGTCGGGCGTCGTGCTGCAGCCGCATGTGCCCGAGACCCTGGTGCTGTCCTGGGTCGTCCCGGGTGATCGCTATGCCGACGGCGAGCCCGTGGAGATCGCCCTCCGCGACCCCGAGCTCTTCGTCTACACGACCTTCGAGCACGAGGACGAGTGGACGGACTTCGCCGAAGCCGCGACCGTCTCCCTCACCGTCGAGGACCTCGGAAGCGGGGCATCGTGATCCGGCGCGCAGCCGCCCTCCGCTGGGGCGCCGGCCTCGCCCTCGTCGGCGCGGCCTGGGGCGTCATGCAGCTCACCCCCGACGACGACGTCATGCGCGAGCCGTTCCGCACCTGGGCATCGGTCGGCGAGCACGTCGAGACCCGCACGCTCGCGGGCGCCGTCACGGACGCACGGCTCGGCGAGCGCATCTCGGACGAGAGCGGATGGCGGGACACGGGGATGTGGCTGGTCCTCGACCTGGAGATCGCCGCCATGGAGACCGACGCCGACCGCTCCCTCGAGCACGTGCGGCTGACCCTCGACGACGGCACGGTGTACACGGCGAGCGAGCGCCCGGAGGACTCCCTCTATCGCGCCCCCACCCACGTCGGGCTTCCGCGCACCGGCAGCGTCGCCTTCGAGCTGCCGCTGGAAGCCGCCGACGAGCGGGCCCGCATCGACATCGGCACCGAGCTCGAGCCGTGGGTCGACGCACTGATCTCCCTCGACCTCGACCTCGGCTCCCTCGAGGTGCGGCCGTCGGTCGAGCTCCTGCCCCTCGGATGGAGCGGCTGAGATGCAGAGGTCCTGGCTGCGACGCAACGCCCTCGCCCTGACGGCGCTCGGCGTGCTCCTCGTCGGCGCGATCGCCGGCATCGGCGGCCCCGCGTGGTGGTCGCGACACGAGACGATGCCGGTCTTCCCGCACACGGTCGCCGCCGGCGAGACCGGCGCGTTCGGCGGCGCCACCTGGCGCGTGCGCAGCGTGGAGGACGTCTCGACGGAGGTCACGTCGCCGCTGCCTCCCGGCGGGCGGGCGATCACGGTCACCGTCGAGGTGTCGCCCTCGGACGACGAACTCGCCTGCAGCATCATCCGCCTCAGCGAGATCGGCGGCTCGCACCGGCAGTGGAATGCGAACCCGCCCGACCTCGACGTGCCCTACGACCCGGAGGTCGACGCGTTCTGCGACGCGTCCGACGGGGATTTCCTACTCGGCTTGAGCTTCCTCGTCCCTCGCCAGGTCGACGGCGCCCTTGCTCTCGACATCCCGGTCCAGGGCGAGACCCCGGCGTTCGTCCGTCTCGAGCTGCCCCGCTGACAGCACGACGCGATCGAGGGTCGCGTCATAGGCGGACGCGACGAGCGCGAGCCGCAGCGGCTCGACGATCAGCGGCATGACCAGGAGGATCAGCCGATCGAAGACGCCCCAAAACGTCGCGAGATCGTGCGGGCCGACGAGGCGCGTGATCGCGTAGAGGAGGACGGGCTCGAGCAGGAGCGTCACGCTGTACAGCAGGATGAACCCGCCGATGAGAACGGGCCCGCCTCGGAGCATCAGCCGGATCGCGCCGTAGATGGGCGCGACGCGCGACGCGGCCATCCCGCCGAGGTCGTTCAGCCGTCGCTGCGCGGACGCGGGCAGGCGCGACAGGCGCGTGCGCGCCGCCCGGATGACGCGGTGATCGAGCTCGAGCCCGCGCGCGCTGATCGCGACGCCGTAGACGACGCCCGCGATCGCGAGCCACGCCAGCGGCAGGGAGACGACCTCGACGAGCTGCGTGACCAGCCACCAGAGTGCTTCCCACGCCCACGCGACGGGAGCCGCCGCGCGGGCGATGGCGTCGCCGACGCCCTCGGCCCAGGCCGTCGCGGCACGGCTCTCGACCCAGTCGCGGACGGGCGCGGAGAAGGACTGGATGATGAAGCCGACGCAGAAGGTCCACACGAGCTCGAAGACCACGGCGACGGCCGCCGTCCACTCGGGCAGCCGGTCGCGGAACCTCGTCCAGAGAGCGCGTCCCGTGAACGCGGCCACGATGAGCACGATCGTCAGCGCGCTCACCTCGACCTCGACGATCCGCGAGAGGTCGGCGCCGCTGTCTCCCCAGCCGAGGTCCGTCGCGTAGAGCTCGCCCGCGCGCCGAGCCCAGTCCAGCCGGTCCTCCTCGAGATAGCCGGCCGCCACGTAGAACGCGATGAACGGGATCATCGCCGCGATCAGGGCGTCGATGAAGAAGTCGCGCCGCTCTCGGCGATCGACGGGAGTCGGCGCGACCTGCTGCAGCGCGGCCATCCCGTCCCGCATCACGAGGAGCATCGCGACGAGCGCGACGAGCCGGAACAGCACGCCGAGCGCGAGGAGCATGAGCCCGCCGATGCCCGAGTAGAGCCCCACGTAGGCGGCGGCCTCGACCGCGAGGTGGCGCCCGAGCTGCCCGAAGAGGAACCACGCCAGCAGCGCAGGCCAGTGCGCGAGCAGCAGCCTCCCCATGGTCCCGAGCATCCGGAGCATGCGTTCACGGTACTGCCCCGGGACCGGGCGACATCAGTCCCAGATGCTGGGGGCGGGGCGCCGCGTCGACGGCAGCGCCGCCGCGTCGGCCCACGTGTGGATCCACTCGTCGACCTCGGGAAGGCCCTCGGGCACGTGCACCGCGGCGAACAGGTCGTCGTGCGGAACCGGCCCGCCGGGGCCGAGGAGGCGCGCCCGCACGATGGCGCGCGCGAAGACCTCGCCGTCGACCACGGCGCGGTGCTCCATGTAGAGCGCGCGGTCGTCGCGGCCGATCCAGCGCGTCTCGAGGTCGAACCTCTGCCACAGGTCGAGCGAGCGGCGGAAGGTGATCGTCTCGCTCGAGACGACCGGGTACCAGCCGCGGGCGCGGAAGACATCGGTGAGTCCGGCCTGCTCGAGCATGTCCCAGCGCCCCAGGTCGAACAGCGACAGGTAGCGCCCGTTGTTGAGATGCCGCAGGAGGTCGATGTCGGTCGGCAGCACGCGGAGACGGATGCGGTAGACGTCGGTGAGGGGCCGCGTCCCGCGACGGCGCCTGCGCAGCTTCGCTCGGAGCATCACGAAGAGGGTTCGCCAGAGCACGTTCACGATCCGGACGCTATCGGCGGCGCGCGCCCGGGCCGCTTTCCTTGTGCTCGTCCCACAACCCCGCGGCCGGCCATCCCCCTCCGATTTCGCCCCTCCTCGGGGCGCGCGTAATCTGACGGCATGGCCACCGAAACGCACGCCGACGTGCTCGTCCGACCTGTCCGCGATGTCGACGTCGAGGCACTCGGACGCGTGCACGCGAAGGTCTGGCACGAGACCTACGACCAGCTGATCAGCAAGGCCACGCTCGAGAACGTCTCGCCCAAGCGCCTGGCCGAGCTCTGGACCCACTACACGGCTCTCGGCCCCGAGTACCGGATGGCCGCCGCTCTCGTCGACGGCGAGATCATCGGCTTCGCGGGCTCCGGTCCGGCGCGCGACACGGACGCCCCGGCCGCCCGGGAGCTGTACTTCGTGTACCTGCTCGACTCGTGGCACCGCAAGGGCATCGGCCGCGCGCTCTTCGACGCGGTCGTCGAGAAGGACGAGCCGCTGTACCTGTGGCTGGCCGAGCAGTACCCCGGCGCCCGCGACTTCTACGAGAAGCGCAACCTGCGCCTCGACGGCGGCCGGCGCGAAGAGGCGTTCCTCGGTGAGACGATCACCGAGGTGCGCTACTCGCGCAGCTGAAGCGCGTGCTGCAGATCTGGGCGCTCGCCGGCATCGGCGAGGTGACGGCGGACGACGACCTCGCCCAGCTCATCGGCGACGCGCTCGCGGCGGCGGATGTCCCGGTGGCGGACGGCGACATCCTCGTCGTCACGAGCAAGATCGTCTCGAAGGCCGAGGGGCGGTTCGTGGTCGCCGACGACCGCGAGGACGCCATCACGCGCGAGACCGTTCGCGTCGTCGCGACGCGCACCGCTCCGTCCGGCCACACGACGCGCATCGTCGAGAACCGGCTCGGGATCGTGTCGGCGGCGGCCGGCGTCGACGCCTCGAACACGCCCGAGGGCACGGTCCTGCTGCTGCCCGAGGATCCGGATACGTCGGCTCGCGCGCTCGCGGCGGCGCTCCGGGACCGGTTCGGCGTGCGCCTCGGGGTGCTCGTCTCGGACACCCTCGGCCGAGCCTGGCGCGACGGGCAGACCGACCACGCGATCGGCGCGGGCGGCGTGCACGTCTTCGAGGATCTGCGCGGCGAGGTCGACGCGCAGGGCCGTCCGCTCGTCGTGACCCTCCCGTGCGTCGCGGACGAGCTGTGCGCCGCAGCCGACCTCGTCAAGCGGAAGGCGACGGGGATGCCCGTCGCGGTCGTGCGCGGGCGCGGCGACCTCGTCGGCGACCTCGACCTGCCGGGCGCCCGGTCGATCGTGCGCACCGGGGAGCGCGACATGTTCCGACTCGGCGCCGACGAGGCGTACGCCGAGGGCTACGCCGCCGGCCGCGCCGCGCGCTGACCGTCGAGTTAAGCATTGACTTATATAAGCGCCAGGTGAAGAATGGGCGCATGCACGCGCTCGATGTCCTCGGGGATCCGGTCCGCCGGCGCATCCTCGAGCTCCTGACCGACGGCGAGACCGCCGCGGGAGACCTCGGCTCGGTGATCCAGGCCGAATTCGGAATCAGCCAGCCGGCCGTCTCCCAGCACCTGCGCGTGCTCCGCGAGCAGGGGTTCGCGACCGTGCGCGCCGAGGGCGTCCGGAGGATCTACGCGGTCGACCCGCGCGGGATGCAGGCCGCGAGCGCATGGCTCACCCCGTTCGAGCGCTTCTGGCGTGGGCCCCTCGCGGCACTCGACACCGAGCTCGCGCGCGGTCGGCGCGCGCGCCGTGCGGAGGAGCCATCCGAGCGCGAAGCCGATGACCGGGAGCCTCCCGGCGACAGAGAGGAATGATCATGGTGGACATCCAGGCGCAGCTCGATGCGGTCTCGCGCGAGCTGCGGGAGGACGAGGTCGACGGGCACGCTGCGCACGTGCAGACCATCGCGCAGGAGTACCCGTCGGGCATCGACGACGTGTGGGAGGCCGTGACCGCGCCCGAGCGCATCGCCCGCTGGTTCCTCCCTGTGTCGGGAGACCTGCGGCTCGGCGGCCGGTACCAGCTCGAGGGCAACGCGGGCGGCGAGGTCCTCGCGTGCACCGCACCGGACGGCGGCTCGGCGGGCTACCGCGTCACCTGGGAGTACGGCGGAGGCGTGACGTGGCTCGCCGTCCGCCTCACGTCCGTCGCCGACGGCCGCACCCGGCTCGAGCTCGAGCACACGGCGCGCACGGCGGATGTGCCGCCGGGCATGTGGGAGACGTTCGGCCCCGGGGCGACCGGCGTCGGATGGGACCAGGGCCTCCTCGGCCTCGCGCTGCACCTCGGCGCGGTCGAGGGCGCGGTCTCGCCCGCCGAGGCCGAGGCGTGGCAGCTGTCGGACGAGGGGCGGGCGTTCACGCGCGCCGCCGCGGACGGCTGGGCGGCCGCCCAGGTCGCGTCAGGGGCCGACCCGCAGGCCGCTCAGGCGGCAGCCGATGCGACCTACGGCTTCTACACGGGCCAGCAGTGATCAGGCGACGTGCGCGCGCAGCCACGCGCGCACCGTCTCGGTGAACCACTCGGGCGCGACGTTGTACTCCCAGGAGTGATCGGCCGCCGGCGCCTCCTGCACCTCGACGAGCCCGGGGTTCGCCGCCGCGAACCGCTCGGTCGAGTCGAACGGCACCGTGCGGTCGGCCCGCGAATGCACGACCAGCGTCGGCACGGCGAGGCGTCCGGGTCGCGTCCAGTCCAGCTCGTCCAGGTCGACCGGTGCGCTCATGCCCGCGAGCCGCGACAGGAGCGGATGGCCGAGCGCGGCGCACGCGATCCACGCGGCCGCCCCGGGCAGCGGGACGCGCCCGGCCGCCGCACCCGATCGGATGGCCGCGCGCCAGTCGGTCGCGGGGCCGACGAGCACGAGGCCGGCGATCCGCTCGCGATGCGCGCTGCGCTCCGTGAGCCGCAGCGCGATCCCGCCGCCCATCGACCAGCCCACGAGCACGATCCGCTCGGCGCCCCGCTCGACCGCGAAGCCGATCGCGGCATCGACGTCGTCCGCCTCGTCGAGCCCGAGACGGCTCGCGCCTCCCGGAGCAGGGGCCGCGTCGCCGTCGCCGCGGTACGAGACGACGAGGCTCGACAGGCCCTCGGCGTCGGCCGCGGGCACAGTCCGCAGCGCGCCGTCGCGCGTCGAGCGGATGCCGTGGATGTGGATGGCCCAGGTCGTGTTCTCGGCCGGACCGAAGCGCCACGCGGGCGCGGGCCCGCTCGGCGCGTCGATCAGCACGTCGACGTGCGGTCCGACGTCCGAGGGGAGGGCATGCACGTCCCCCTCCCAGCTGACGCCGCCTCGGCCGGGAGGGCGTCCGGAGACCTCGCGCAGCTCGCGGGTCACCGTCCGAGCGCCCTCGGCGACGACCGGGCCGACAAGGGCGTACCCGTCCGCGTACCGCATGCCGAACACCCCGGGATGACGCGTCTTGAGCGATGCCGCGAGCACGACCATCCGCTCGTCTGCCGCGAGCACGCGCTCGTCGTCGTGCGGTCGCCAGCGGACGACCCGGCGCGCGAACGCCGCGGCGAGCGCGACACCGAGGGCCCCGACCGCCGCTCCCCCGGCCGCGGCTCCCCCGAGCACGCGGACGACGATGCGGCGGTCACGCGGAGTTCCCATGGTGCTCGTCAGCGTATCCGTCTTCCGCGGCCTGCTCTTCCCCTCGCCCCGTTGCCGGGGCAGGATGGCGGAGTGTGCGCGACCCGCGCCATCCATCCGCTCTCTCACGACGAGGATCACGATGCCCTCTCCCTCCCTCAGACGCGTGACCGGCGCGGCCGCCATGACGGCCGCGTGCGCTCTCGCCTTCCTCCCCGGGGCGGCGAACGCCGCCGTCGAGCCCGAGACGTCCGATCTCCGCGTGCTCACGATCAACGACTTCCACGGTCGGATCGAGGCGAACGGCGACGAGGTCGGCGCGGCCGTCCTGGCGGGCGCCGTCGCGCAGTTCAAGGCCGAGAACCCGAACACGATCTTCGCGTCGGCCGGCGACAACATCGGCGCCTCGACGTTCACCTCGTTCATCCAGGACGACAACCCCACGATCGACGCGATCGTCGCCGCCGGGCTGGACGTCAGCGCCGTCGGCAACCACGAGTTCGACCAGGGCTTCGCCGACCTGCGCGACCGCGTCATCCCGCGCTACGGCAGCGGCGAGTGGGCGGCGGGTGTGGACTTCGCGCTCGGCGCGAACGTCTACGCGAAGGGCACGACCGAGCCTGCGCTCAAGGAGTACGCCATCCGCGAGGTCGACGGCGTGCGCGTGGGCTTCATCGGCACCGTGACGAGCGACACGGCGACGCTCGTGAGCCCCGCCGGCATCTCGGAGCTCGACTTCGGCAGCCAGCTCGAGGCGGCCAACCGCGTGGCCGCCGAGATCGCCGACGAGACCGACGTCGTCGTGCTGCTCACGCACTCGGGCGCGGCGACCGAGGACTGCGCGGCGATCGCCGGCGAGCAGTCGGAGTACGGCGAGCTCATCCGCGAGGCGTCTCCCGAGATCGACGCCATCGTGTCGGGCCACACGCACCAGCTGTACTCGTGCGACATCGCCGACCGCCCCGTCATCTCCGCCCACCAGTACGGCACGACGCTCGGCTCGCTCGAGATCAGCGTCGACGCCGCGACGCACGAGCTCGTGTCGATCGCGGGGTCCACGGTCGACCTCGCGACGCAGGAGCTGGACGAGAACGGCGAGGAGATCGACGTCCCGCAGTTCCCCGCCGACCCCGAGGTTCAGGCGATCGTCGACGCGGCGACCGAGGAGGCGGACGTGCTCGGTCAGGAGGTGGTCGGCACGATCAGCGCCGACATCCTGCGCGGCGGCAACCCGCCGGGCGACGACCGCGGCGTCGAGTCGACGATGGGCAACCTCGTCGCCGACATCTACCTCTGGTCGACGTCGCCCGAGTACGCGAACTACGGCGGCGAGCCTGCCGACATCGCCGTCATGAACCCCGGCGGCCTGCGCGACGACCTGCTCTACGGCGAGGACGGCACCGTGACGTACGAGGAGGTCGCGGCGGTTCAGCCGTTCGGCAACACCCTCACCACGACGACGCTCACGGGCGCCCAGCTCGAGCAGCTCCTCGAGGAGCAGTGGCAGCCCGGCAACGAGCGCCCGAAGCTGCACCTCGGCATCTCGGAGGGCTTCGCGTACGAGTACATCGAGGACGCGCCCGCGGGCGAGCACGTCGTGTCGATGACGTTCCAGGGCGAGCCGATCGCCGCCGAGGATGAGTTCCTCGTGACGACGAACTCGTTCGTCTCCGCGGGCGGCGACGGCTTCACCGCCTTCCTCGAGGGCACGGGCACGTCGGACACGGGTCTCATCGACCTGTCGGCGACGGTCGACTACTTCGCCGCGCACGAGGTCGTCGACCCCGCGCCGCTCGGCCGCGCCGCCGAGTACGTCGCGGAGCCGACGCCCACCCCGACCGCCTCGCCGACCGCGACGCCGGAGCCGACCGAGACGCCGACGGCGTCGCCGGAGCCGACGGCGACGGCCACGCCCGAGCCGACGAGCGAGCCCTCGACGCCGCCCACCCAGAAGCCCGAGGACGAGCACCTCGCGCCGACGGGAACGGACGTCACCTGGGGCCTGGCCGCGGCCGCGGCCGGTCTCGTCGCGGCAGGCGCGCTCCTCGTCGCCCGTCGACGCCGCGAACGCGCGTAGCGATCACCCCCACGGCGCCCCGCGACGATCCGTCGACGCGGGGCGCCGTGCTGTCCCCGCGGAGGGGCGCCGACGTCGCCGACAGGCGTTCGCCATCCGTTCACGTCGGCGACACCTGCCGACGACAGGGTGGAGCGCGGTGCCCGGGCATCCCGACCCGGCGCTCTCTCCGACCACGAGGACAGCGATGCCTTCTTCTCCCTTCCGTCGCGCCGTGGGCGCGGCCGCCGTCGCGGCGACCGCGTGCGCGCTCGCGATCGCGCCCGTCACCGCGGCGAGCGCAGCTCTCGTCCCCGATCCGCTCGTCGACGCCTCCGCGGACGCGCCGTTCGATCTCGTGCCCACGGGCACGTTCGAGACCGGCGTGTTCGACGAGGGCGCGTCCGAGATCGTGCAGGCCCACGGCGACCGCCTCTTCTCGATCAACGCCGCCGAGGGGTCGGTGAGCGTTCTCGACATGAGCGACCCGGCCGCTCCCACCCTGCTCCACACGATCGGCGCCGAGGGCTTCGTCGCCAACTCCGTCGCGATCCGCGAGGACGGGCTCGGCGTCGTCGCGCTCGAGGTCGCCGATGACAAGACCGCGGATGGCGCGCTGCTCTTCTTCGACGCGGATGCCGAGTCGGCGACCGTGCTCGGCACCGTGACGGTCGGCGCTCTGCCCGACATGGTGACCGTCTCACCCGACGGCGCATACGCGCTCGTGGCGAACGAGGGCGAGCCCGCCGACGACTTCTCGAGCGATCCCGAGGGCTCGGTCGGCATCGTCACGCTGCCGGAGGCCGGCACGCTCGCCGCGCCCGCACAGGCGGATGTCCGGATCGCCGACTTCCACGCGTTCGAGGGCGGCGCACTCCCCGCCGACGTCAGCGTGTTCGGCCCGCGCCCCCACGGCGACGACCTTCCCGTGTCGCGCAATCTCGAGCCGGAGTACATCACCGTCTCGGGGACGACCGCCTATGCGGCACTCCAGGAGGCCAACGCGGTCGCGGTGATCGACGTGCCGACCGCGACCGTCACCGACATCTGGTCGCTCGGCTTCAAGGACTGGGGCCAGGTCGCCCTCGACCCGTCGGATCGCGATCCCGAAGACGCCCCCACGATCGACCTGCGCACGTTCGAGGGTCTGCACGGCATGTACATGCCCGACGGCATCGCGTCGTACGAGGTGGACGGCGAGACCTACCTCGTGACGGCCAACGAGGGCGATGCGCGCGAGTGGGGCGACTACGTCGAGCCCGCCCGCGTCAAGGACCTCGGCGAGGTCGACGACGAGACCGGGCTCATGACGGGCTACGGGCCCGTGTGCGAGACCGCCTTCGACGCCGCTCTGCTCGAGGACGACCAGCTCGGTCGCCTCGAGGTCACGACCGAGCTCGGCTTCGACGAGGAGCAGGGCTGCTACGACGAGCTCTACGCCTACGGGGCGCGCTCGTTCTCGATCTACACCGCCGACGGCACGCAGGTCTTCGACTCGGGCGCGCAGTTCGAGGAGATCACGGCCGAGCTGCTGCCGGAGCACTTCAACGCGGGCCACGACGACAGCGAGCTCGAGAGCCGCAGCGACGCCAAGGGCGTGGAGCCCGAGAATCTCGCCGTCGGGGAGGTGGACGGCCGCACCTACGCGTTCATCGGCTTCGAGCGCCTCGGCGGCGTCATCGCGTACGACATCTCCGACCCCGCGTCCCCCGCGTACGTCACCTACGTGAACAACCGCGACTACTCGGTGTCGGCCGCGGACGACATCGAGGCCGCTCCCGAGCGCCAGGCCGAGATCCTCTCGCAGGCCGGCGACCTCGGGCCCGAGGGCCTCGACTTCATCCCGGCGAGCGCGTCGCCCACCGGCAAGCCCCTGCTCGCCGTCGGGAACGAGGTGTCCGGGTCGACCACCCTCTACACCCTCGACGACGGCACGACCGAGGGGCGGATCCTCACGATCAACGACTTCCACGGTCGGATCGAGGCGAACGGCGACGAGGCGGGCGCCGCCGTCCTGGCGGGCGCTGTCGCGCAGTTCACGGCTGAGAACCCGAACACGATCTTCGCGTCGGCCGGCGACAACATCGGCGCCTCGACGTTCACCTCGTTCATCCAGGACGACAACCCCACGATCGACGCGATCGTCGCCGCCGGGCTGGACGTCAGCGCCGTCGGCAACCACGAGTTCGACCAGGGCTTCGCCGACCTGCGCGACCGCGTCATCCCGCGCTACGGCAGTGCCGACCTCGCGCTCGGCGCGAACGTGTACCTCAAGGGCACCGACACCCCCGCGCTCGAGGAGTACGCCGTGCGGGAGGTCGGCGGCGTCCGCGTCGCCTTCATCGGCACGGTCACGAGCGACACCGCGACGCTCGTGAGCCCCGCCGGCATCTCCGAGATCGAGTTCGGCAGCCAGCTCGAGGCCGCCAACCGCGTGGCCGCGGAGATCACGGCGGATGGCGCCGCGGACGTCATCGTGCTGCTCACGCACTCGGGTGCGGCATCGGAGGACTGCACCTCGGTCGCCGATGAGCAGTCGGAGTACGGCGAGCTCATCCGCGAGGCGTCTCCCGAGATCGACGCGATCGTGTCGGGCCACACGCACCAGCTGTACTCGTGCGACGTCGCCGACCGCCCCGTGATCTCGGCGCACCAGTACGGCACGACGCTCGGCGCCCTCGACTTCCAGGTCGACGACGCGACGGGCGAGCTCATCTCGATCGCCGGCTCCACCGTCGACCTCGTCGCCCAGGAGACCGACGAGCTGGGCGAGGAGATCGACGTCCCGCTCTTCCCGGCCGACCCCGAGGTGCAGGCGATCGTCGACGCCGCGGCGGCCGAGGCGGATGTGCTCGGGCAGGAGGTCGTCGGGCGCATCAGCGCCGACATCCTCCGCGGCGGCACCCCGCCGGGCGACGACCGCGGCGTCGAGTCGACGATGGGCAACCTCGTGGCGGACATCTACCGGTGGGCGACGTCCGCGGAGTACGCGAACTACGGCGGCCGGCCCGCCGACATCGCGATCATGAACCCGGGTGGTCTGCGCGACGACCTGCTCTACGGCGAGGACGGCACCGTCACGTACGAAGAGGCCGCGGCCGTCCAGCCGTTCGGCAACACGCTCGTCACCACGACGCTCACCGGCGCGCAGCTCGAGCAGATCCTCGAGGAGCAGTGGCAGCCCGGCAACGAGCGCCCGAAGCTGCACCTCGGCATCTCGGAGGGCTTCGCGTACGAGTACATCGAGGACGCTGCGGCCGGAGAGCACATCGTCGAGATGACGTTCGACGGAGACCCGATCGCCCCCGAGGACGAGTTCCTCGTGACGACGAACTCGTTCATCGCGTCGGGCGGCGACGGATTCACGACCTTCGCGGAGGGCGTCGGAACGGCGGACACGGGCCTCATCGACCTGTCGGCGACGGTGGACTACTTCGCCGCGCACGAGGTCGTCGACCCCGCGCCGCTCGGCCGCGCCGCGGAGCACGTCCCGGGTGAGACCCCGGCGCCGGAGGTCCCGGAGGAGTCGCCCGCTCCCGAGTCGCCCGCGCCGGACTCCCCGGCACCGGAGTCACCCGCGCCAGAGAGTCCCGCGCCGGAGGAGCCGCAGAGCGAGCAGAAGCCGGAGCGCGAGCTCGCGCCGACAGGCGGCGACATGGCCATCTTCGGCGGCATCGCCGCGGTCGTGCTCATCGCGGCCGGTGCGGCGCTGTTCGTCGTGCGACGCCGTCGCGTCTGACGCGACCGGATCAGGGGCCGCCCCGCGACGTGCGTCGCGGGGCGGCCTCCTCCGTATGCGGAGGGATCGACTCCGCGTGCATCCATGCACTCGCATGGAATAGTCGGCGCGCCACCCGCGTTGCCCCGCATATGACTCCGCAGCCCGTCGACGTCGTCGTCATCGGCGCCGGGCAGGCCGGACTCTCCGCGGCCTTCCACCTCCGCCGTCGCGGATTCGCGCCCGTCGACGAGGGCGGCGAGCGCACCTTCGTCGTGCTCGACGCGAACGCCGCACCGGGTGGCGCGTGGCAGCATCGCTGGGCCTCGCTGCGCATGGGCACGGTCAACGGCATCCACGAGCTCCCCGGCCATCCTGTGCCTCAGGCGGATCCGGCGAGCGCGAGCCGCGACGTCCTCCCTGCGTACTTCGCGGAGTACGAGCGGATGTTCGACCTGCGCGTGCACCGTCCGGTCGCCGTGCGCGCGGTGCGGCGGGAGGACGACCACCCCGATGGCCGCCTGCGTGTCGAGACGGATCGCGGCGCCTGGTCGGCGCGCTTCATCGTCAACGCCACGGGAACGTGGACGAGCCCGTTCGTCCCGCGCTACCCGGGCCAGGAGCGCTTCCTCGGACGCCAGCTCCATGTCGCGGACTACGTCTCCGCCGACGAGTTCGTCGGGCAGCGCGTGATCGTGGTCGGCGCGGGCATCTCGGCCGTCCAGCTGCTCGACGAGATCTCGCGCGTTGCCGACACCGTGTGGATGACCCGGCGCGAGCCGCAGTGGATCGACGACGACTTCGACGAGGCGGCTCGCATTGCGGCGATCGCCGGTGTCGAGGAGCGCGTGAGCCGCGGGCTCCCTCCCGGCAGTGTCATCTCGGTGACGGGCATGCACTGGACGCCCTGGGCGCGGGCCGCGCGCGACCGCGGAGTGCTCGTGCGCCATCCGATGTTCGCGCGGATCGAGGAGGACGGGGTGCGGATGGCCGACGGCGCGTTCGTCGCGGCTGACGCGATCCTCTGGGCCACCGGGTTCCGGCCCGCGCTGCGCCACCTCGCGCCTCTGCGCCTGCGGACACCCGATGGCGGCATCCGCGCCTCGCACGGGCGCGCCGTCGACGAGCCGCGGCTCTTCCTCATCGGGTACGGGCCGTCCGCGTCCACGGTCGGCGCGAACCGCGCGGGCCGCGCGGCGGTGAACGCCATCGTCGCTGAGCTCGACCGCGCGGGCGCGCAGGCGGCGTGATCGACGCGCCACCGCCATCCGCTACGCTGTCCGTTACCGTCCCGCACCCGGGACCGCGATGACGCGGCACGACCCCTGCCGGCACCTCTCCGCCGCTCCCCCGAGAGCGACCGCTGCCGCCAGGAGGCATCATGAGCCGTACCCGCATCCGCGACTTCCACGACGACGATCTCGACGGGATCGTCCGACTGTGGGAGGACTCCCACGACGATGACGCACCCGTCTACGCACTGTCGGAGGTCATCGCGTCATGCCAGGCCGACCACGCGGTCGTCGCCGTGCGCGACGACGAGATCGTCGGCGCCGCCGTCGGCCGGGCCGCGCACGCGCAGGGCTGGGTGGTGTTCTTCGCGGTGGCGCCGCACGAGCGCACCGACCGCGTCGAGGCAGGGCTCCTCGACGCGCTGGAGCGGCGGATGGCTCCGCTCGGCCTGGGCAAGCTGTCGATCCTCGTCGCGGATCGGGCGGGAGCGATCGACGGCCTCACCGCGAACGGATTCGAGGCGCGCACGCAGCTGCGGTACCTCGAGCGCCAGATGCCCGTGCAGCGTCGCGAGCTCGACCTCCTGAAGGGCGTGGGTGGGCGCATCCTCCCCCGGCACCTGTGGGATGCCGTGAGCGGCATGCAGCTCGAGAAGGACCTGCTCGAGGAGCGGCTCGTCGTGCCGCTGTCGCGTCCCGACCTCGCCGATCGGTTCGGGGTCGTGCCGCCGCGCGCGGTCATGCTGTTCGGACCTCCCGGCACGGGCAAGACGACCTTCGCGAAGGCGGTGGCCTCGCGCCTCGACTGGCCGTTCGTCGAGCTGTTCCCCTCGCGCCTGTCGGATGAGCCGGGCGGGCTCGCCGCGGCCCTGCGCGCGACGTTCGAGATGATCGGCGAGCTCGAGCACGCGGTCGTGTTCATCGACGAGGTGGAGGAGATCGCGGCACGGCGTGGAGGCGAGCCGCCGTCGCCCATGCAGGGCGTGACGAACGAGCTGCTGAAGCTCGTGGCGGAGTTCCGCGAGCGCGAGGGGCGTCTGCTCGTGTGCGCGACGAACTTCGTGCGCGCCCTCGACGCGGCGTTCCTGCGACACGGCCGGTTCGACTACGTGATCCCGATCGGGCTCCCCGACGAGGAAGCCCGTCGGGCGATCTGGCGCCGCTACGTGCCGTCGCAGCTCGTCGACGGACTCGATCTCGACGCGCTCGTCGACGCGAGCGACGGCCTCACGCCGGCCGACATCGAGTACGCCGCCCGACGCGCGTCGCAGGAGGCGCTGGCCCGTGCCCTGCGCGACGGCGAGATGGGAGAAGCGGATCTCGGCACCGACGACTACCTCGCGGCGCTCGGCGCGACGCGCGCGACCGTCTCGGAGGAGACGGCGCGCGAGTTCCGCGACGACGTGCAGACCATCGCGCGGCTGTGACGGCGCCCGGCCCCGGCCGCCGAGACTAGCGTCGGTTGTCGAGGCCGGTGCCCGGAGCGCTGGTCTCGACGACGGACGCTAGTCTCAGGCAGCCGCGGCTACTTGCGCAGGCGCACGTCGCCGAAGCGCCGGGCGAACGCCGCGATCCACGCGTCGTTGCGGATGGCGAACCAGCCGACCACGAGGGCCACGACCGAGAGCACGAAGATCCCGAAGCCGAGCCATCCGTCGCCGTCGTTCCCGGCGTACATCGTGTTGAGGTTGCGCAGGATGCCCGTCGTCAGCACGAGCCCCACGTGCACGACGACGAACGCCACGAAGAACAGCATCGTCGGCCAGTGCAGGGCCTTCGCGATGCGCTCGGGGAAGAGCGCGCTCAGTCGCTCGCTCTGGCGCGGCCAGAAGGCGCTCAGGCGGAACCCCGTGATCGCCGCGAGCGGAGCGGCGAGGAAGACGATCGCGAAGTAGCTCAGCTGCTGCAGCGCGTTGTAGTTCGTCCAGCCGTCGTGCGTCGGCCAGTCGAAGGACGCGTACTGGATGAGCGCCGACAGCGCGTTCGGGAAGACGTCCGCGCTCGTCGGCACGATGCGTGCCCAGTGGCCCGACGCGAACAGGAGCACGACGAAGACGACGCCGTTGACCAGCCACAGCACGTCGACCGCGATGTGGCCCCACAGCGCGAGGCTCATCCGGCGCTTCTTCACGCGCTTCGACGACCACAGCCCTCCGGCCACCTTCTCGTTCCGCACACGCAGCCCCGAGCGGATGATCAGCACGAGGAAGAACGCGTTGAGGAAGTGCGTCCACGAGACCCACGCGGGGATGCCCGGGGTGACGAAGTCGGGGAGCGTCGAGTCGCCGGGGTACGCGCGCAGGAAGTCCGCGACGGGCTCCAGGCTGGCGACGACGCGCACCGCGGCGACGCCCGCGGCGACGAGGACGAGGAGACCGGCGGCGCCCAGCAGGTACGCGAGCGCACGCGGCCACGGCGTGCGGGGGCGGGGGGACGTCACGAGAAGATCATGCCAATCGCGGCACCTCATCCGGAAACCGGATGAAACACAACGCACACGGAGGGCTCGCGGCCTCTCGGCCGCGAGCCCTCCGTGTGGTTCAGACCAGTCGGGTCTTGGGCGAGACGCCGTACGTGTCCTCGGGGTCGTCGTTCACGACGCCCTCGAGAGCCGCGTCGATCGCGGCCAGGACTCCGGGCTCGAGGACGACGCCCGACGCCTTGACCGTGTCGGCGAGCTGCTCGGGGCGCGAGGCGCCGACGAGCGCGGCCGCCACGTTCTTGTTCTGCAGCACCCACGCGATCGCGAGCTGTGGCATCGTGAGGCCGAGGTCCGACGCGATGGGCTTGAGCTTCTGCACGGCGGTGAGCGTCTCCTCGTTGAGGAAGCGCTGGATGAACCCGGCGCCGCTCTTCTCGTCGGTTGCGCGGCTGCCGGCCGGCACGGGCTGGCCCGGCAGGTACTTGCCGCTCAGGACACCCTGCGCCATGGGCGACCAGACGATCTGCGAGATGCCGAGCTCCTCGCTCGCCGACACGACCTTGCCCTCGATCACCCGGTGCAGCATCGAGTACTGCGGCTGGTTCGAGACGAGCTGGAAGCCGAGCTGCTTCGCGAGCGCGTGGCCCTCGCGCAGCTGCTCCGCCGTCCACTCCGAGACGCCGATGTACAGCGCCTTGCCCTGGCGGACGACGTCGGCGAACGCCTGCATCGTCTCCTCGAGAGGCGTCTCGTAGTCATAGCGGTGCGCCTGGAAGAGGTCGACGTAGTCGACGTTCAGGCGGCGCAGCGATCCGTGGATGCCGTCGAAGATGTGCTTGCGGCTGAGCCCGGTGTCGTTCGGCCCCTTCGGACCGATCGGGAAGTAGACCTTCGTGAAGATCTCGAGGCTCTCGCGACGCTGCCCCTTGAGGGCCTCCGCGAGCACCTCCTCGGCCGCGGTGTTGGCATACGTGTCCGCGGTGTCGAACGTCGTGATGCCTGCGTCGAGGGCGGCGTGCACCGTCGCGATCGCCGCGTCGTTCTCGACCTGGGAGGCGTGCGTCACCCAGTTGCCGTAGGTGATCTCGGAGACCTTGAAACCGCTGTTGCCGAGGTAGCGATAGTTGACCATGCCTTCACGCTAGCCGCCCCTGATGGCACCTCGGCGCGAAATCCGGAAACCGCTTGCTTCGACTCAGCCCGCGGCTGCCGCAGCCGCCTGATCGTCCTCCGTGGCGGTTTCGTCTCGCTTCGCTCGCTCAACCCGCGGCGACGGGCGAGCCGCTTCGCGGCTCAGGATCGTCCGCCGCGAGCTGACCGCACGCGCCGTCGATCTCCTTGCCCCGGGTGTCGCGGATGGTCGTGGGCACGCCCGCATCGTTGAGGCGGCGGACGAACTCCATCTGCACCGAGCGCTCCGACGCGTCCCACACCGAACCCGGCGTCGGGTTCAACGGGATGGGGTTCACGTGCACCCATCCCTTGCCGCGCGCGTTGAGCTTCTCGGCGAGGAGGTCGGCGCGCCACGCGTGGTCGTTCATGTCGCGGATGAGGGCGTATTCGATCGAGACGCGGCGTCCGGTCGCGTCGAAGTAGGCGCGCGCGGCATCGAGCGCCTCGTCGACCTTCCAGCGCGAGTTGACGGGGATGAGCTCGTCGCGCAGCTCGTCGTCGGGCGCGTGCAGCGACAGCGCGAACGTGACGGGGATGTCCTCGGCCGCGAGCTTGCGGATGGCCGGGACCAGCCCCACGGTCGACACCGTGATGCCGCGGGCGCTCATGCCGAGGCCCTCCTTCTTGTCGACCATGACCCGAACCGCCTGCATGACGCGCGCGTAGTTCGCGAGCGGCTCGCCCATCCCCATGAAGACGATGTTCGAGACGCGCTCGGCGCTGTGGTCGTCGGCCTTCTTGCCGCCCAGCTCGCCCGACGCGATGACCTGGTTCGCGCGCACGATCTGGTCGACGATCTCGGCCGCCGACATGTTGCGCGTGAGACCCGCCTGCCCCGTCGCGCAGAACGGGCAGTTCATGCCGCAGCCGGCCTGCGACGACACGCACAGCGTGATGCGCCCGGGGTAGCGCATGAGCACCGACTCGACGAGCGCTCCGTCGTGCAGCCTCCAGAGGAACTTGATCGTGTCGCCGCCGTCGGTCTGCAGGCGGCGCACCTCGGTCAGGAGCGGCGGCAGGAGCCCCGCGACGAGCTCCTCGCGCCCTTCCGCGGGGAGGTCCGTCATCGCGGCGGGGTCGCTCGTGTAGTGCGTGAAGTAGTGCTTCGCGAGCTGCTTCGCCCGGAAGCCGGGGAGGCCGAGCTCCTTGACCTTGGCGACGCGCTCCTCGGGCGTGAGGTCGGCGAGGTGCACGGGCGGCTTGCCCCGCTTCGGGCTCGCGAACTGCAGGAGCGGGCGCCCGCTCTCGTCCTTCTGCTGCTGCCACCCCTCCGTGCGCGGGCGCACCTGCCGCACGCCGGTGCTCGTCGGGCGTGTCGTCGTGCTCTCGGGGCGCTCGGTCATTCCTCCAGGGTAGAGCCCCGCCCTGCGAAGCCGCTGGTTCCGGCAGGGCAGGATGGCTGCATGAGCATCCCCGTCGACGACATCGCCGTGCCGGACCGCGTGCGCGCCCTCGCGGGGCCCGCGCGGCTCGAGCCCGCCTGGCGGAACGAGCTCGGCGGTCTCACCTTCCGAACCGACGACGGGCGGTACATCAAGTGGGGCCCGCTCGACCTCGAGACGTCGATGGCTGACGAGGCCGAGCGGCTCGCGTGGGCGGTGCGGTGGGCTCGGGTTCCCGAGGTGATCGCGCACGGATCGGATGGCGCGCACGAGTGGATGGTGACGCGCGCGCTCCCGGGGCGGAGCGCGGTCGCACCGCGGTGGCTCGCCGACCCCGCGACAGCCGTGCGCGCCGTGGGCGAGGGCCTGCGGGCGCTGCACGAGGCGCTCCCCGTCGCCGAGTGCCCCTGGTCGTGGCAGGTGCCCGACCGTGTGTCCAACGCCGCGCGCCGCGGCATCCGCGTGCCCGACGCCCTCCAGGCCGCGCCGCCCGTCGACCGGCTCGTCGTCTGCCACGGAGACGCCTGCTGCCCGAACACCCTCGTCGACGACGCGGGCCGATGGGCGGGTCACGTGGATTTCGGCGCGCTCGGCGTCGCCGACCGCTGGGCCGACATCGCGGTGGCCGCCATGAGCACCGAGTGGAACTACGGCCCCGGCTGGGAGGACGCGCTCGTCGAGTCCTACGGCGTCGCGCCCGACCGCGAGCGGATGGCGTACTACCGCGATCTGTGGAACGCCACGTGAGCCACGGCTAGAGGAAGACGTCGGGGATGAGGTCCTCGTCGGGCGTCCCGGGCACGGCCGCGTAGCCCGAGAGGTCGGTCACGCCGGCGTCGGCGAGCACGTCCTCGACGATGAGCGTCTGGCCGGAGTACGCGCGCGCGGGCTGCGTGAGCACGACGTGCGCGGCGTCGGCATAGATCTCCGGCGTCCGGCTGCGCGCCATCATCGCGTCGCCGCCGATGACGTTGCGCACCGCCGCGGTCGCGATGAGCGTCTTCGGCCACAGCGCGTTCGCGGCGATCCCCGCGTCCGCGAACTCGGCGGCGAGCCCGAGGGTCGCCATGGTCATCCCGAACTTGGCGATGCTGTAGCCGGGATGAGCCCCGAGCCATCGCGGCGTGACGGTGAGCGGCGGCGAGAGCGACAGGATGTGCGGATTGCCGCTCTCGCGCAGGACGGGGATGGCGGCCCGGCTCAGCATGAACGTCCCTCGAACGTTGACGTCCTGCATGAGGTCGTACTTCTTCGCCGCGAGGTCCTCCGAGCCGGAGAGGTCGATCACGCTCGCGTTGTTGACGACGGCGTCGATGCCCCCGAACGTCCCGACGGTCTCCATGACGGCCTGCGCGATCGCGTCGTCGTCGCGCACGTCGCCGACGATCGCGAGGGCCTGCCCGCCCGCGGCGCGGATGGCATCCGCCGCCGTGTGCACCGTGCCCTCGAGCCGCGGGTGCGGGGTGTCGGTCTTCGCCAGCAGCGCGACGTTGGCGCCGTCGCGCGCGGCGCGCAGCGCGATCGCGAGTCCGATGCCGCGGCTCCCGCCCGACATGAGGATCGTCCGCCCTGCGAGGGAACCGTCCTGGATCATCCGCTCTCCTTCGAACGTGCACGTGGCGCGCGGGCGCGCGCGGATCCATCCTGCCCCGGCGCGGCACCGACGGGCGAAGGCGTTATCGGATGCGCACAATCCCGGAGCGGATCCGCCGATCGGCCGCGATCGCCCGATAGCGTCGGAGTGCGCGGGCCGCGCCGCGCCGCGAGACGAGGAGGTTCGCATGTCGACGTCACCTGAGCAGACCCCGAAGTGGAAGGTGATCGGCCCCGGCCTGGTCGTCGCGGCGACCGGCGTGGGCTCGGCCGACATGGTCGCGACCCTCGTCGCGGGCTCGAACTACGGCTACATGCTCCTGTGGGCCGTGGTCCTCGGCGTGATCCTCAAGATCGTGCTCGTCGAGGGCGCGGGGCGGTACACGGTCGCCACCGGCCGCACGATCTTCGAGGGGTGGCGCTCCCTCGGGCGCTGGCCCGTGTGGTACTTCGCCCCGTACATCGTCATCTGGGGCTTCGTGTACGCGGCGTCGGCCATGAGCTCGACCGCGCTCCCGCTCGTCGCGCTGTTCGGCGGCGAGACCTGGATGTGGGCGGTCGCGATGGGGCTCGCCGGCTTCGTCCTCATCTGGTTCGGCAAGTACCGCTTCTTCGAGCGCATCACGGCCGCGCTCGTCGGCCTCATGTTCGTGACGATCGTGATCCTCGCGATCATCGCGGCGCCCAACGTCTTCCAGGTGCTCACCGGCCTCGTCCCTCTCCTGCCGGATGCCCCGAACGGCATCTTCTACACGCTCGCGCTCGCCGGCGGGGTCGGCGGCACGATCACGCTCGCGGCGTACGGCTACTGGCTGCGCGAGAAGGGGTGGGACAAGCCCCGCTTCCTCCGCGTCATGCGCATCGACAACACGGTCGCGTATGTCGTGACCGGCATCTTCGTGATCTCGATGCTCATCGTCGGGGTCGAGGTCGTGCAGGCGGCGGGCGTGGCGCTGGCGTCCGGCGACCAGGGCCTTCTCGAGCTCGACGCCGTCCTGCGCGAGCGCTACGGCGACTTCATCGGCGTGTGGTTCCTGGTCGGCTTCTGGGCCGCGGGCTTCTCGTCGCTGCTCGGCGTCTGGAACGGCGTCTCGCTCATGTTCGCCGACTTCATGGGCAACATCACCGGCAAGGGCTCCGATCACGCCGACTCCCGCGGACACGGCAAGTGGTTCCGCGTCTACGTGCTGTGGCTGACGTTCCCGCCCATGCTCATGCTGTTCCTCGACCAGCCGATCTTCCTCGTGCTGCTCTACGGATTCCTCGGCGCGCTCTTCATGCCCTTCCTCGCGATCACGCTCCTGCCCATCCTCAACACCGATCGCGTGCCGACGGCGTTCCGCAACCGCTGGCACCACAACGTCGCGCTCGGCATCACGGCCGTGCTCTTCATCGTGCTCGGGGTGTACCAGGCCTGGAACGCGATCGCGACGGTCATCGCGGGCTGAGCCCGCGCCGCCTCACCAGCGCGGGTGGATGGCCTCGCGCAGGCGGGCGTCGTAGATCCGGCGCACGCCGGCCTCGAACGCCTCGCCGAGCGGGGAGACGGAGCCCGCGGCCGCGTTGCTCCGCGCCTGGGCGATCGAGCGGGCGCCGGGGATGACGCTGCTCACGCCCGGCTGCTGCCACAGCCACGCGATCGCCGCCTGCGCGGGCGAGACACCCTCGGGTGCCTGCTCGGCGACGAGCGCGCTGAACTCGCGCGCGGCCTGGACGCCGGTCGCGTAGTCGACGCCGGAGAAGGTCTCGCCCACGTCGAAGGCCTCGCCCGAGCGGTTGTATGTGCGGTGGTCGTTCGCCGCGAACGAGGTCGTCTCGTCGTACCGCCCTGACAGGAGACCCGACGCGAGCGGCACCCGGGCGATGATCCCGACCCCGGCCTCCTGCGCCGCGGGGAGCACCTCGTCGAGCGGCTTGAGGCGGAAGGCGTTCACGATGATCTGCACGGTCGCGACGTTCGGCCGCGCGATCGCCGTGAGCGCCTCCGCGACGGTCTCGACGCTCACGCCGTAGTGGGCGATCGCCCCCTCGTCCACGAGCACGTCGAGCGCGTCGAAGACCGCGTCGTCGGCGTACACCGACGACGGCGGGCAGTGCAGCTGGACGAGATCGAGAGTGTCGACGCCGAGGTTGGCGCGCGACCGGTCGGTCCACGCCCGGAAGTTCTCGAGCGTGTAGTTCTCGGGCACCTGATCGACGCGACGGCCCATCTTCGTCGCGACCGTGATGTCGTCCCGCAGACCGCGCTCGTCGAGGAAGCGGCCGATGATCTGCTCGCTGCGGCCGTCGCCGTAGACGTCGGCGGTGTCGAAGAACGTCACGCCGCCCTCCGTCGCCGCCGCGAGCACGCCGAGCGCGTCGGCCTCCGACACGTCGCCCCAGTCGGCGCCGAGCTGCCACGTGCCGAGTCCCACGACGGAGACGTCGCGTCCGGTTCGTCCGAGTGTCCTGTGCTCCATGTCCGCCTCCGCGTCGTGGGTTGTCGAGCCGCGTCCGATTATGCCCGCCCCGACGACACCGGGCTCAGCTCGGGCCGAGGATGAAGTTCCACGCGCCCGTCGCGATCGCGACGGCAACCGCGGTGAGCGAGATGCCGAGGCCGATCGCGAGGAGCATCCACTCGCGCGCGCCCCAGGGCGAGCGGCGCGCCCACGTCCGGGCGCGGTCGCTCCCGAAGCCGCGCGCCTCCATCGAGGTCGCGAGGGTCGCCCCGCGACGCAGGGCGAGGACGACGAGGGCGAAGGCCATCCCGAGGACGCGGCGCACACGGCGGGTATCGGCGACGCCGCGCGCACGACGGGCCAGCTCGAGCTCGCGCCAGTCGTCGAAGAGGAGCCCGACCAGGCGCATGCCGCCGAGCGCACCGAGCACGAACCGCGCCGGGAGCCGCACGCGCTGCGCGAGACCATCCGCGAGATCCGTCGGATCGACGGTCGCGAAGAGGACGACGCCGGGCAGCGCGAGCGCGAGGATGCGCAGGCACGTCGCGGCGGCGAGGGCGAGCGATCCGTCGCTCACGCGCACGAGCAGCCACTCGAAGTGGACGGTGCCGCTGGGCTCGCCGTACAGCGCGATCGTCACGGCGGCGAGCGGCGCCGCGATCCAGACGGGCGCGGTGCGGCGCCAGAACGTGCGCGCGTCGACGCCGGCGGCGAGGAGCAGCGGGATCTCGAGGAGGAGCGCGACCGCCGCCGAGACGACGTCGATCGTGAGGATGAGCGGGAACGCGATGAGGAGCGCGGCGCCGAGCTTCGCGACCGGGTTCACGTGCGCGAGCGGGCCCCGAGGGATGGGCGGCGCTGGGATCATCCGAGCACCCCCGCTCCGTCGAGGCGGTGGACGCGCGCCTCGAGGGCCGTGAGGACGTCGGCGTCGTGCGTCACGGCGACGACCGCCGACGGAGCGGCGTCTGCTCCGTCGCGCAGCCGGGCGATGATGTCGACGAGCTCGGCCCACGTCGTCGCGTCCTGGCCGAACGTCGGCTCGTCGAGGACGCAGACGCGCGGCCGGGTCGCGAGCATGGCCGCGACCGTGAGGCGGCGCTTCTCGCCGCCCGAGAGGGTATGGGGGTTGGCGTCCGCGAGGTGCGCGAGGCGCAGCGCGGCGAGGAGCTCCTCCCCGCGCGCCGAGATCTCCGCGTCGGGCACTCGGAGCGCGCGCATGCCCACCTCGAGCTCGGCGCGCACCGTGTTCGCGAGGAGCTGGTGATCGGGCGACTGCAGCACGGTGCCGATCCGGGTGAGGAGCTCGCGCGAGCGCCATCGGATGGGCGCGGGGCCCGCCCCTGCCGCGAGTTCGGGTGCCGCCGCCACTCGGCCATCGACCGGCGGCAGGAGCCCTGCGACCGTGCGCGCGAGGGTCGACTTCCCCGCGCCGTTGCGGCCGGTGATGCCGAGCACCTCGCCGGGGCGCACCTCCAGGTCGACGGGGCCGGCCACGGCCGTGTCGCGCAGGCGCCCCACCTGCAGCGCTTCCGCAGCGAGGAGAGGAGCGCCCGGCGCGTGGCGCGGCGAGCCGGGGCGACGCGGCGGGATGCCCGGCACCCACACGCCGCCCGACGCGAGCTCGGCGCCACGTCGGGCGAGGACGACCTCGGGCGTCCCGTCCGCGACGACGCCCTGCTGCCCGTCGCCGAGGACGATCACGCGATCGACGACGGGAAGCCACACGTCGACCCGGTGCTCGACGACGACGAGCGTGGCGCCCGTGTGCGCGACGACGCGCGACACCGCGTCGCGCACCTCGACGACACCCTCGGGATCGAGGTTCGCGGTCGGCTCGTCGAGCAGCAGGAGCCCGGGGCGCATGGCGAGCGCACCGGCGAGGGCGAGGCGCTGCTTCTGCCCGCCCGACAGGGCGGACGTCGAGCGGTCGAGCGGCACGTCGAGGCCGACGATCGCGAGCGCCTCCTGCACGCGCGACCAGATCTCGTCGTGCGGGACGCCGAGGTTCTCGCACCCGAACGCGACGTCGTCCCCGACGCGCGCGAGCACGGCCTGTGCGTCGGGGTCCTGCTGCACGAGCCCGGTCCGTCCGCGTGCGGCCTCCGGCGGCGCGCCGTCGACGAGGAGACGGCCCGCCTGCTCTCCCTCGTCCTCCCCGCCGAGCACGCCGGCGAGCGCCTGCAGCACGGTCGACTTGCCCGATCCGCTCGCTCCGAGAAGCAGCACGCGCTCCCCGGGCCGGATCGACAGCGTGACGTCCTGGGCCGCCCATGCCAGGCGCGTGCCGTACCGCCATCCCCACCCCTCGGCGAGGATGCCGCAGGGGCGGGTCTCCGCCGCCGTCACGTCAGACGCGTCGCGCGACGTCGCGCCCCGCGGCGAAGCGGCTGAGCGCTCCGGTCGCCGCGAGTGCGCGCACGATCGCCCAGCCGCCGAGGCCGGCGATGACGGCGCCCGACAGCGTCGTCGACGCGATGTAGATGGCCGTGAAGGCCGCGTCAGCCCCCGCGTACCAGTTGACGATGTCGTTGATGCCGCAGGCGAGGCCCGCCGCAGCGCCCGCGAGCGCCGCGACGACGGGACCGAAGGCGCGGTACAGGAAGATCGCGAGGACGATCTCGGCGCCGAGGCCCTGCACGAGGCCCGAGACGATCGTGAGCGGACCCCACTGGTTGCCGACGAGCGCCGAGATCACGGCGGCGAGCAGCTCGGTGTAGAGCGCGGCGCCCGGCTTGCGGACGACGAGTCCGCCGATCACGCCCGCGATGAGCCACGGGCCGGCGACGAGGCCGCCGAGCCCGGGCAGGAGCGGGCTGAGCAGCGTGCTCGGCAGCTCGTAGGCGATGTTCCAGACGAGGAACACGACCGCGCACGCGACGCCGATCACGCTCGCGACGACGATGTCGACGACCCGCCACGTGAAGCGGCGTCCGGTCGCGGTCTGTCCTGCGGAAACGGACGTGGACATTCGTTCTCCTTCCTTCGCCGGCATGACCCGGATCAGGTTCGACGGTCGACGCGCGGCTCGCGTCCTCTCAGTCCGGCTCGGCGGACTCCCGTGTGATGTGGGCTGATTCTACTCGCATCCCACGAGCCGCTTCCCGTCTTCGCAGGAGCAGCGGGTACCGTATGCGGGTGGCAATCGACGACATCCCTGCGGCGGAGACCGCGCCGTCGCAGGACGCCGCTGCGGCGCTCACGGCGCTCGGCTGGGTCGACCCCGACGCCGTCGCCGCCTCGCGCACGGCGGGCGCGCTCCCCACGAGCCGCCTCGTGCCCGTCGAGCCATCGCTCCTTCCGCCGCGCACGCGCCGCCGGTTCTGGCTCGGGCCGACGGTCACCCTCGGGGTGCTCGCCCTCGGCTACGTCGCATCCTGCGCGGTGTGGCCGCTCGCGAACGTCGCCCCCACCATCTCGGATCTCACCGTCGAGACGCCGATCGGCGAGGAGTTCCCCGTCACCTGGCCGGAGGACGGCATCGCCGCGCTCGCGGCGGAGGGCGGCCCCGGCGGCCCGATCGCCTCGAGCGACGAGGCGCTGCCGATGGCGAGCATCACGAAGATCATCACCGCGCTCATGATCATCGAGCGCGAGGGCCTCGAGCTGGGTCAGGATGGGCCGTCCTACGCCTTCACGCAGGCCGACAGCGACGAGTACTGGGCCTATCTCACGGCCGATGAGTCGTCGCTCGATGTCCCCGTGGGCGGCACGCTCACGCTGCACGAGATGCTGCAGGGCGTCATGCTCGGCTCGGCGAACAACTACGTCGACCGACTCGTCCTCGAGCTGTGGGGCACGCAGGAGGCCTGGCTCGCCGACGCGCAGGCCTGGCTCGCGCAGCACGAGCTCACGGGCATCACGGTCGCCGACCCGAGCGGCATCGACCCGGCGAACACCGCCGACGCGCGCTCGCTCATCCGCCTCGCCGAGATCGCGCTCGAGGATCCGGTCCTCGCGAGCATCATGGCCGAGGACTCCGTCGTGCTCCCGGGAGCGGGGCTCGTCGAGAACTCGAACCCGCTCATCGGGGACGAGGGCGTGGTCGGCCTGAAGACCGGCTCGCTGTGGTCGACGGGCACGCAGTACTGGAACCTCCTGTCCGCGAAGGAGGTCACGATCGGCCAGACGAGCGTGACGCTCTACGCCGCGGTCGTCGGCCAGCCCGACGACGACAGCCGCGCGATCGTGAGCCGCGAGCTCCTCGCGCAGCTCGAGGAGGGCATGCAGCTGACGACCGCGGTCGCCGCCGAGGTGCCCGTCGCGCACGTCAGGACCGAGTGGGGCGCGCAGAGCACGATCGTGACCGCCGACGAGGCCCAGGTGATCTCGTGGCAGGGCGTCGCGCCATCCACCGATCCGTCGTACGAGGTCGAGCTCGGAGCCGAAGCCGGCGACGAGGTCGGCACGCTGGCCGTGCAGGGCGGGATGGACGACACGAGCGTCGCGCTCACCCTCACCGACGACGTGCCCCCGCCCTCCTTCTGGTGGAGGCTCACGCACCCGCTGTCGCTGTTCGGCCTCGACTGACCCGACCGACCAAGCATGTCTCGCTCGGCGCGGCCAGACGACCGAGCATGTCTCGCTCGGCGCGGGAGGCCGGCCGAGCATGTCTCACTCAGCGCGGGATTCGGCCTCCCTATCCCGCCGGGAGTGAGACATGCAGATCGGGCGGCATCCAGAGCGGGCGACCTGCGGGGCGGGCGACATGCAGATCGGGCGAGGCGCGGACGGACGGGGTGACAGAGGCGGACCGCCCCGGGAGGGAGCGGCCCGCCCTCTGATCAGGCGTCGGCGAGACCGGGAACGACGTACCGCCGCTCGTTGCCGAACCGGTGCGCGGTGATCGACACCGCCTGCTCGTGCAGGAACGGCAGCATCTCCACGCGGCCGGCCGACGTCACAGGACCGTCGTACACGGCGACGTTGGGCGCGCCGTCCGTCGCCGCCACGACGTCGGCGAGCGCACCGCCGAGGAGGCGGATGCGCCCGCCCGTCTGGGCGAGGCGCGCCGCGCGGGCCGCCCACGCCTCCGCATCCTCGAACGTCACCTCGACGCCCGCGTCCGTCAGCCACGTCGCGACCCGCTCGGGAAGAGCAGTCGGCGTGCTCACGACGAGCTCGGCGCCGACACGCAGCCCCGCTGCCGCCACGCGCACGAGCTCCGCCGGCGGGCGTCCGTCGAAGCGGATCGTCACGGGAACCGGCGCGTACCGGAGCACGTTCTGCTCGAGCCGGAGGCCCTGCACATCCCGTGCGACGCCGAACTCCTCCGCGAACGCGACGACGTCGGTTGCGAGCGCCTTCTCGAGCCACTCCGCGCCATCCGCGGCGCCGAGCGCCTCGACCGCGCGCCGCGCCGCGCCATCCGCCCTGCTCGCCGTCACGACGGGCGCATCCGTCCAGGTGCCGAGCCCGAAGAGGTAGCTCGGGCCGCCGGCCTTCGTCCCGGCGCCGACCGCCGACTTCTTCCAGCCGCCGAACGGCTGGCGCTCGACGATCGCGCCGGTCGTGCCGCGGTTCACGTAGGCGTTGCCGACGTCGATGCGCGAGAGCCACCGGGCGATCTCGTCCTCGTCGAGGGCGTGCAACCCCGACGTGAGGCCGTAGTCGACGGCGCGCACGAGGTCGATCGCCTCGTCGAGGGTCTCGGCGGTCATGATGCCCAGCACCGGGCCGAAGTACTCCGTGAGGTGGAACTCGCTGCCGGGCTGCACGCCGTCGCGGATGCCTGGCGTCCACAGGGCGCCGGCGTCGTCGAGCTGCTTCGGCTCGCGCACCCACGTCTGACCGGGCTCGAGCTCGGTGAGGGCGCGGCGGAGCTTGCCCTCAGCGGGGCCGATGAGAGGGCCGATCCGGGCGGCGGCCTGCCACGGCATGCCCACCTCGTAGCCCTCGACCGCGTCCACGAGCTGGCGGCGGAACCGCTCGCTGCGGGCGACCGATCCCACGAGGATGACGAGCGACGCCGCCGAGCACTTCTGGCCGGCGTGGCCGAACGCCGAGTACGCGACGTCCTTCGCGGCGAGGTCGAGGTCCGCCGACGGGGTGACGATGATCGCGTTCTTACCGCTCGTCTCGGCGAGGAGCGGGAGGTCGCGCCGGAACGACCGGAAGAGCTCGGCGGTCTCGTACGCGCCGGTGAGGATGACGCGCTCGACGCGCTCGTGCGACACGAGCCGGCGCCCCAGCTCGTTCTCCTCGACCCGCGCGAGACGCAGCACGTCACGCGGGACGCCCGCCTCCCACAGCGCCTCGGCGAGCACGGCGCCGCAGCGTCGCGCCTGCGACGCCGGCTTGAGGATCACCGGCGACCCTGCGGCGAGCGCGGCGAG
Source organism: Microbacterium sp. KNMS (assembly GCF_053851835.1). Classification (NCBI taxonomy): domain Bacteria; kingdom Bacillati; phylum Actinomycetota; class Actinomycetes; order Micrococcales; family Microbacteriaceae; genus Microbacterium; species Microbacterium sp. KNMS. The sequence goes on along the minus strand of NZ_JBSQBP010000023.1, from coordinate 6,108 downwards.
GGTCGAGCCTGCGGGGATGGCCACGGGGAAGTTCCAGGGCGGCGTCACGACGGTGAGCCGGACGGGCTCGAACACGGCCCCGTCGACCTCGGCGAGCCGCAGGGCGCTCTCGGCGTAGTAGTGCGCGAAGTCGACCGCCTCGGAGACCTCGGGGTCACCCTGCTCGATGACCTTGCCGCACTCGGACCCCATGACCTCGAGCAGCTCGGCGCGCCGGGCCTCGAGGATGTCGCCCGCGCGATGCAGGATCGCCGCGCGCTCCTCGGGGGCGAGCGCGCGCCATCCCTCGCCCGCCGCGACCGCGCCGTCGACGACGGCGTCGACCTCCTCGAGCGCGCGGAGCGTGTGCGCGGCGAGCGTCTCCTCGCCCAGGGTCGACGCCGCCATGCGGGCGCGGATCTCCGCGGCCCAGGCCCGGTTGCCGGCGATGCTCGGGTCGCTGTCGGGCGCGTTGCGGAAGCCGTCGCGCGGACCCTCGGGCTGCGGCTCACGGCGATCCTGCACCCGGTTGGACGGGGGCACGTCGCTCGGCATGAGGTCGATCGACGCGAGGAAGCGGTCGCGCTCGCGCGCGAACAGGGCGGGATCGGCGTCGAGGTCGAACACGGCCGACATGAAGTTCTCCGGGCTCGCGCCCTCCTCGAGGCGGCGGATGAGGTACGCGATCGCGACGTCGAACTCGTCGGGGTGCACGACCGGCGTGTAGAGGAGGAGCGACCCGACCTCGCGGCGCACGACCGCGGCCTGAGCCGTGGCCATCCCGAGGAGCATCTCGAACTCGAGGCCCGGGCCGTCGGCGATGCCGCGGCGCTTCGCGAGCAGCCACGCGAGCGCGATGTCGAAGAGGTTGTGGCCCGCGACGCCGATGCGCACCGATCGCACGCGCTCGGGGTGCAGCGCGTAGTCGAGCACGGCCTTGTACGACGCGTCGCTGTGCTGCTTGCTCGGCCAGGTCGCGAGCGGCCAGCCGTGGGTCTCCGCGTCGACCTGCTCCATGGGGAGGTTCGCGCCCTTCACGACGCGGACCTTGATCGGGGCGCCGCCTCGCGCGACGCGACCACTCGCCCATTCCTGAAGGCGCATCATCGCGCCGAGCGCGTCGGGGAGGTATGCCTGGAGGACGATGCCGGCCTCGACGTCGTGGAACTCCGGGCGCTCGAGAAGGCGCATGAACACCGCGAGCGTGAGGTCGAGGTCCTTGAACTCCTCCATGTCGAGGTTGATGAACGTGCTGTTCGCGCGAGCGGCCGTGTAGAGCGGCGCAAGTGCGGCGACGGCGTGGTCGACGGCCTCGTCGAACGCCCACGGGCTGTGCGGCGCGACGGTCGAGGACACCTTGATCGACACGTAGTCGACGTCGTCGCGCTCGATGAGGCGTCGGGTTCCGGCGAGGCGCTTATCGGCCTCGCGCTGGCCGAGGATGGCCTCGCCGAGGAGGTTCACGTTGAGGCGGATGCCCTCGCCGCGCAGGCGCGCGAGCGTCGATCCGAGCTTCTCGTCGCGCGCGTCGACGATGAGGTGCCGGACCATCCGGCGCAGGACGGCGCGGCTCGCGGGCACGACGACGCTCGGGAGGACGGGCGCGAGCGCGCCGCCGAGACGGATGAGCCCGCGCAGCGGGGCCGGCAGGAAGCGCGGGATGAGCGGCACGAGGCCGGCGAGACAGCGCGCGGCGACGCCCGTGTCCTCGGGGCGCACGACGCCGTCGACGAAGCCGACGGTGAATGCCAGGCCGTTGGGGTCGCGGAGGACGCCGGCGAGGTTCTTCGCGGCTGCGTCGACCTTCTCGTCGCGCGCCTCGCGCAGCCAGGTGCGGACGAGCGCGATCGCCTCCTCCGCGAGCTGCGGGTCGATGCCGGGGACGTGTGCCGCCTCGTGAGCGGATGACGGGGGTGCGATGGTCATGGCGAGGTCTTTCTCGAGAGGATCGCTCTCATTGTGCGACCGTCCACCATCCGGCAAAAGCGCACGTTTTCGCGCATGACCTTTCGATATTCTCGAACGATGGCGACTCCCTGGAACAGCCGCGGTCTCCTGCTCCTGCACGAGCTCCGGATGCGCGGCACCGTCTCGGCCGTCGCGGCCGCGCGCAGCTACAGCGCATCGACCGTGTCGCATCAGCTGCAGCAGCTCGAGAGGGAGGTCGGCCTCCCCCTCCTCGAGCCGGAGGGGCGAGGTCTGCGCCTGACGGCAGCGGGCGAGGCGGTCGCCCTCCACGCCGCCCAGCTGCTCGCTGCCGAGGAGGCGCTGCGCGGCGAGCTCGCGGCCCTGGCGCCCGACGCGGCGCCGCTGCGGATCGCGGCGCTCCAGACGAGCGCGCGCACGCTCATCCCCCGCATGCTCGACGCCCTTCGCGACGCCCTCCCCGCGCTGCGCGTCGAGGTGATCGTCACCCCTCCCGAGCACGGCCTCTTCGAGACCGAGGCCGGGGGCTTCGATCTCGCGATGGCCGAGCAGTACCCGGGCCATACGCGGCCGCATCGCGCCGGGCTCGACCGCGAGCTGCTCGGCCGCGACCCGATCCGCTTCGCCGCGGGGCCCGCGAGCGGCATCGCGTCGCTCTCCGACGCGCGCGAGGCGGCCTGGGTGATGGAGCCCGAGGGGACAGCCGCCCGCGCGTGGGCGGTGCAGCAGTGCCGGGCTGCGGGGTTCGAGCCCGACATCCGGTACGAGGCGACGGACCTCTCCGCGCACCTCCGTCTCATCGCCGCCGGGCATGCCGTCGGGCTCATCCCGGGTCTCGCTGTCGCGGCCGACGAGGCAGAGCCGCGTCTCGTGGACCTGCCCGGCTCGCCGCACCGCGAGATCTTCACCTCGACGCGCGTGTCGGCACAGCGTCTGCCCGGGCTCCGGATCGCCCGCGACGCCCTCGCGGAGGCGTTCCGCTCGCTCCCCGAGACCTGAGTCGCACCTCAGCGGGACGCCGCGACGAGGATGACGCCGAGATGTGATGGGCTGGAGTCGTGGATGAGACGCAGTGGCTGTGGGTGGCAGGCGCGGGGTGCGGTGTGCTCCTCATCGCGGTCGTGGTGCTCGTCATCGCGAACCGCCGCGGCAGGGAGCGCGCACGTCGTCGAGTGGCGGAGATCGAGGTCGCGAGTGCGACGCGCGCCGCGGAGCTGACCCGCGCGCATGAGGACCAGGTCGCGACGCTGGCGGCCGAGCACGAGAGCCGGCTCGCCGCGGTATCCGACGATCACGAGCGCGAGACCATGCGGCTGCGCGCCGAGACGGCGGCGTCGATGGAGGTGGCGCGCCGCACGCGCGAGACGCTCGCGACGGGGCTGAAGTGGGAGGCCGCATCGCGTCGGCTCATCCTCGCCGCGTGCGAGCAGCTCGGTCTTCGCGGAAGCCTCCACACGAACGTCGTGTTCATGCCCTCCGACGCGCTCGAGACGCGGACCTTCGTCACGCAGATCGACCACGTGCTCCTGCTCGACGGCGCGCGGCTCGTCATCGAGAACAAGCGCTGGCAGGGCGTGCTCTTCGACGGCGTGCGGCCATCCGCCGTGCACGAGGCGTTCGGCAAGCTCGTCGACGAGAACGACCTCGGCGAGCACTTCGCCGTGCAGCTGCGCCGTGATCCCGAGTCGCCGCAGTCGATCACCGTGAACCGCCATCTCGGCGAGCGGGCGCCCGTCGTGCAGGTGCGGCGTCAGGCGCAGCAGCTCTCGCGCTTCGTCGAGCAGGAGCTGTCGGAGCCGATCTGGTTCGACACCTGCGTGCTGTACTCGCACGAGCGGGCCGAAGCGCACCTCCGGCAGCGAGACCAGTCATCGGGCGGAGCGAGCACGTGGGTCGTCGCGGGCGCCGACGGACTCATCGCGTGCCTCGAGTCGTTCGCGAGCCGGACCGGCAACGACGACACGCGGCGAGACGACGCGGCCCTGTTCGAGACGCTGTCCGCCCTCGGCGCCGACGCCACGCGCTTCGGGCCCGACGAGAGCTGACCGGGCGGGCACGGGCGCGCGCTTCTCAGCCTGGGACGTGCGCGCGCGTCCAGGCGTCGATCGCTGCGCGCTCGGTCTGCATGAACGCGTTGATCGCGTCGGTCGCGGCGCGATCGTGCGCGATGGCGCGCCCGTCGATCGCGGTGACGGACTGCACGAACGATGCGCCCATCATCCACACCTGGTCGGCCGCGTGCAGCCGCTCGACCTCGACGTCCTCGTAGGCGACCTCGAGGCCGTTCAGCGACGCCCAGGCGAAGAGCTCGACCTGCGTCGTGCCGTGGAGGATGCCGATCCGCGGATGCGGCGTCACGACGCGGGCGCCCTCGCGCAGGACGATCGACGACTGCGGCCCCTCGAGCACGAAGCCGTCGCGGGTCACGTAGACGCCGTTCTGGGCTCCGCGTCGTTCGTACTCGCGGCGCGCTGCCATGTTCGTCGCATACGAGAGGGTCTTGGCGCCGAGAAGCAGCCACGGTGCGCGCTGAGCGGAATCGCGCAGGAGCTCGCGCTCGAGCGTGGCCACCTCGATCTCGGGCTTCTTGGGAGCGAACCCGGGGTCGATGATCGCGAAGACGGTCGGGGACGTCGGCACATCGACCGCCGACAGGGTCGCATCGGCCCCGCGCGTGATCACGAACTTGATGTGGGCGCGCGCGATCGGGCTCATCCGCCGGATGGCCGCGCGCACGAACAGGTCGAGTGCGCGGACGTTCGGGGCCGGCAGGTCGAGCGCGGCCGCTGACTGGAGGAGGCGCCGCACGTGGAGGTGCCAGGCGAGCGGCACGTCGTCGACGATCGTCGTGGCCTCGAAGACCCCGTCGCCGCGGAGCAGCCCGAGGTCGAACGCGGACACGCTCGCGGCGGCGGGGTCGATCGCGCGGATGTCGGGCTCGCCCGCGAAGGACGTGTCGAGGAGCTGGTCGGCCCGCCCGAAGAACACTCCGAAATCGCTCATGGGATCACGCTAGTGCCGGGGTTCAGCGGAGCGCGGCCGCCCACTCGGACGGATCGCTGCCGAACGGGATGGCCATGAGCCCGTGCCAGAGGATGAGAGCTTCGAGCCATGCGCGCTCCGCTTCTCCGAGGGCTCTCACGGACTCGTACCCGCGCCGCAGGCTCTCGCGCGTCGCCTCGGAAGTCGGCCGCCAGTCGGTGAACCGGGTGCGCAGGTACACCGACGCGCGCGCGAGGTCGTTCACCCGATGTGAGGTCGCGACCTCGTCGAAGTCCAGCACGGCGGCGACGGTGGAGCCGCGGGTCAGGATGTTCGCGGCCCGGAAGTCGTTGTGCACGAGCTGGGGCGGGTCCTCGAGGTCAGGCAGGTCGGCGAGGAGCGCTTCGAGCCGCGAGGAGGCCTCCGGAACCACACGTCGATCGTGGTGCGCGAGCCAGGTTCGGATCCGTGCTCGCGGGTCGCCGACGTCCATCTGGAGGGCGCTGTCACCGCTTTCGCGGCCCAGGGCGTCGTGGAGTCGAGCAAGGCACTGCCCCGCGGCGTGAACCGCGTTCAGATCAGCCGCGTCGAGCCAGACACCCGACACCTCGGGGAGGACGGCCATGGAGAGCGGACCGCGCGGGCCGTCCTGCACCGCGCGGGCACGACGTTCCGTCGTCAGGATCGGTTCCGCCACGGGGACCCCGCGCGCCGCAAGCGAGCTGAGGATCTCGGCGGAGGCAGCCAGCCGATCGAACTGCTCCGTCGCGCAGGACCATTTGACGACCAACGGGCCGCTGCCGCTGCGCACCCAGACGATCGCGTTGCGATCGCTGATCACGAGACGGCCGACGCCGTGCAGATCGATGCCCCACACCTCGCGCAACGTGACCGAGAGCCACTCCGAGGCGTCGGGAAGACCGGTGAACCCGAACCGTTCGAGAAGCGCAGCGTCGGGAGAGGTCTGCTCCCACAGCATCGACAGGCCAGCAGGCAGGGTCATGCGGCGATGCTACGGGGAGCAGATCTGTGGACGACCGTCATGGTGCGGTTCTCAGCATCTGAGGGTGCGGGTGAGTTTGGCGTGGAGTCTGGTGCGGGAGGTGGGTGCTGGTCGGTGGCGGTGGTGTCGGTCGATCCAGTGGGGGGCGGCGATGTAGGGCACGCCGTGGTGCATGTGGATGTTCCAGCCGGAGGTGTCGAGGTGGTGGTGGTGCCACC
>NZ_JBSQBP010000022.1:0-73664 GCF_053851835.1 Microbacterium sp. KNMS | reverse complement strand
GGGGGGAACACCCCGGAGGGGGGGGGGGGGGGGGGGAGATGGCGGTCGAGCGGGAGGCCCGGGGGGGGGGGGGGGGGGGGGGCCCCCCCCCCCCCCCCCCCCCCCACGAGTGTCAGCTCGTCGCGCGGCGCACGAGCTCGGAGACCCGCTGCTCGACCTCCGGCGTCCACGAGAGCACCGCGAACGCGGTCGCCCACATGTCGCCGTCGTCGAGAGCGGCACGGTCCTCGAAGCCGATCGTGGCGTACCGCGCCTTGAACTTCGCGGCCGGCTGCAGGAAGACGACGATCTTGCCCTCGGAGTTCGCGAAGCCCGGCATTCCGTAGTAGGTCTTCGGCACGAGGTGAGGCGCGACGTCGGACACCACTCGGAAGAAGCCCTCCGCGAGCGCCCTGTCGTCGTCCTCGAGCTTCGCGATGGCGTCGCGCACGGCCTTCTCGCCCGCCGCGCGGCTCTTCCCCGCCTTCTCCTGCTCGCGCAGCTCCTTCGCGCGCTGCTTGACGGCGTCGCGCTCCTCCTTGCTGAGGCCATCCGATGCGGTCATCCCTGCTCTCCTCTCGGTCGGGTTCGTCCCTGATGAACCCAGGCTAGGGATGGCGCGGGGCCGCGGCTTCTCGATTCCTGACCGATGCGCGGAGGGCGATCACGGGGCGTCGGCCGCCGCGATCGCGTGCGCCGCGGCCGCCGCGCGCTCGCCATCCCCTGCCGTGATCGCCTCGGCGAGCTCGAGATGGCGGCGGGCCGCCTCGAGCGAGATGTGCGCGGCGTCGGGCGCGCGCGGGGGAAGCGACTCGGCGAGGAGGCCGCCGAGCGCCCGGAAGAGGCTGTTGCCGGATGCCGCGAGCACGGCCGTGTGGAGGGCGCGGTCCTCGGCGACGAACGCCTCGCGGTCGGCTCCTGCCGCGGCCGACCAGAGCGCCCCGGCCCGCGTGGCGATCTCGGCGCGGTCCGACGCCGAGGCCGCCGAGGTGGCCGCGCGCGCGGCGGCCGGCTCGATGAGGGCGCGCAGCGCGGTGAGCTCGGCGGTCACGGCATCGCGCGCCGGGCCGGCGAGACGCCACCGCATGACCTCCGGCGCGAGCCGCTGCCACCGCTCGGGGTCGGCGACCTCGAAGCCGATCCGGCGCCGAGGGGCGACGAGCCCGAGCGTCGCGAGCGCGCTCATCGCCTCGCGCGCCGCCGGCCGCGAGACGCCCGTGCGCTCCTGCACGGCCTCGAGGGTGAGCGCGGTCCCGGGCGCGAGACGCCCGGCGCAGATGTCCGCGCCGAGGGCGTCGACGACGCCCGCGACGAGCGAGGTCATCGGGCGACCGTGCCGAGCGGGCTGATCACGAGCTCGTCGATCCGCACGTGCGGCGGGCTGTCGAGGATGAACCGGATGGCCCGCGCCACGTCGGCGGGCGACAGCATGACCTCGAGGGCGGCTCCGCGCGGCGGATTCGGGCGCTGGTGCAGGAACTCCGTGTCGATGTCGCCCGGGCACACGATCGACGCGCGCACCCCGTGCGCGGCCTCCTGCTCGTTGAGCGAGTCCGAGAGCGCGCGGAGGCCGCGCTTGCTCGCGCGATACGCCACGCCTGCCCCCGGGGAGGTCTTCCAGGCCGCGATCGACGAGACGATCACGACCGTGCCCGACGCCGCCCGCAGGGCAGGCAGGGCCGCGTCGATCATCCGAGCGGGCGCCGTGAGGTTCGTCGCGACGATGGCCTCGAACTCGTCCATGCGCTGATCGGCCCACGCGCGGCGGGGCGCGTTGAGACCCGCCGACAGCACGAGGTCGTCGACCGGCCCGATCTCGTCGAGCAGGGCGCGCGGGTCGTCCGCCGTGACGTCGAAGGCGCGCGTCGTCACCGCGGCGCCGGCTGCGCGCGCGGCGTCCGCGGCCTCCGTGAGGCGGTCGGCACGGCGGCCAAGCAGCACGAGGTCGTGCGTCGCCGCGAGCGCCTCCGCGACGGCGCGTCCGGTGCCCGAACCGGCGCCCGTGACGAGCACGCGGCGCTTTGAAGTATGATCTGAACCCGTCACCATGCAATGAAGTATGACATGAGGAGATCGGATGTCCGAGAGCAGGACCGTCATCGTGACCGGAGCGGGCCGCGGGATCGGCGCCGTCATCGCCCAGCGCCTCGCCCGCGAGGGCGACACGGTGTTCGCCGTCGACCGCGATGTCGCCGAGGTCGGCGAGGGCATCACCGGCATCGCGTGCGACATCACCTCGGACGCAGACGTGGCCGCCGCCGTGGAGCGCGTGCTCGCGGCGACCGCGCGCATCGACGTCCTCGTCAACAACGCGGGCATCAACCTCACCGGCCCGCTCGAGACCGCCGATCTCGACGCCGTTCGCGCCTGCTTCGACGTGAACGTGGTGGGCCTCCTCCGGATGTGCCAGGCGGTGATCCCGACGATGAAGCGCGCAGGCACCGGGCGCATCGTGAACGCGGCGTCCTTCGCAGCCATCGTGCCGGCGATCGGCGGCGGCGCCTACGCCGCGACGAAGTCGGCCGTCGTCCAGCTCACCCGCGTGCTCGCCGGCGAGCTCGGCCCGTGGGACATCACCGTCAACGCCTACGCGCCGGGCATGGTCCCGACCGCGATGAACGGCTTCGCGGACATGCCCGCCGCGCAGCAGGACGAGCTGCTCGACACGCTCACCCTCCGCCGCTGGGGGACGGCCGACGAGGTGGCCGACGTCGTCGCGTTCCTCGCGAGCCCGGCGGCGCGCTACGTCACCGGCACGCTCATCGACGTGAGCGGCGGCAAGCTCGCCACCCAGATCCCCGCCCGTGCGCACCGCGCCGCGGAGGCCTGAGGGGCGTCTAAGACTCTCCTCACGTTCCCATCACAGGCGCCTCATCGCGCAGCGCCATCGTGGAGTCCGTGAGAGACGAGACGAGACGCCGCACCCCGATCCGCGACACGACGGATGGCCAGGGCCGCCTGCGCGTCGCGCTCTATTCCCACGACGCACAGGGCCTGGGCCACATCCGCCGCAACCTCGCGATCGCGCATGCGCTGAGCGGGATGGACGAGGCGCCCGACCTCCTGCTCCTCACGAGCGCTCCCGACGCCGCGCACGCCGGACGGCCATCCGGATGCGACATCGTGTCGCTGCCCGCGCTCGCCAAGGACGGCGCGGGGAGGTACGGCGCGCGGCACCTCTCGGTCGACCCGGCGCAGCTCTCCGAGATGCGGACCGCCGTGCTGCACGCCGCCCTCGCCTCGTTCCGCCCCGACGTGCTCATCGTCGACAAGCACCCGCGCGGCTTCCGCGGCGAGCTCGAGCCCGCCCTCGACGCCGCCCGCGCGCACGGCGCGCGCGTCGTCCTCGGCATCCGCGACGTGCTCGACGACGCGCACACCGCGGCGCGCGAGTGGCGCGAGGCCGAGGGGGCAGCGGCGCTCGCGGCCTGGTACGACGAGGTGTGGGTCTACGGCGACCGCGACGTGCACGACCCCCTCGCGGGGTTCGAGACCCCCGCGCGCGTGCGGTACACGGGCTACCTCGCGCACGGGCGCCCGGCACCGCGGATGCGCACGCGCGCCGACGAGCCGTTCGTGCTCGCGATGGTCGGCGCGGGGCAGGATGGCGCGCACGTCGCGCACGCCTTCGCCCGCTCGCGCCTGCCGGAGGGACATCGCGGTGTCGTCATCGCCGGCCCGCACATGCCCGACCCGGCGGTGCACGCGCTGCGCGCGATCGCGGCCGAGCGCGACGATCTGCGCGTGGTGCGCTCCGCGCCGGACGCCGCGGGCCTCATCGCGCGCGCCGCCGCCGTCGTCGGGATGGGCGGCTACAACACGGTGTGCGAGGCGCTGGCCGCGAGAGCGCCGCTGCTCGTCGTGCCGCGCGTCGAGCCGCGCCTCGAGCAGCTCGTGCGCGCCGAGGCGCTCGCGCGGCGCGGCGCCCTCGACGTCGTGCTCCCGGACGACCTCTCGCCCGACGCGATCTCCGCGTGGACCGCGCGCGCCATCCGCCGCGCGCCGCGACCGGCGCCGCCCATCGACCTCGACGGCCTCAGCCGTCTGCCCCGCCTGTTCGCCGACCTCGTCGGCATGCGCACCGAGGAGAGCCGCCATGTCGCATGAGCGCACCGCCGAGCGGATCGGCTACGTCGTGAAGATGTACCCGCGCTTCTCGGAGACCTTCATCGTGTCGGAGATCATCGCGCGAGAGGAGCGCGGCGCCGACCTGCGCATCTTCTCCCTGCGCTCCACGGTCGACGTCCGCTTCCACGACACCCTCGCGCGCGTCGCGGCACCGGTCGAGCAGATCCCCCGGCCGACGCGCGTGTCCGAGCTGTGGGAGCTCCTGGGCGAGGCGCACCGCGTGCTGCCGCGCGTGCCGCACGTGCTCGATGAGCTGCTCGCGGCCGACGTCGCGGACGCGGCCCAGGCCATCCGGCTCGCGATCGCGGTCGAGCGCGAGGGCATCACGGCGCTCCACGCGCACTTCGCGAGCCTCGCGACGACCGTCGCACGCCTGGCCTCCCTCCTCACCGGGGTGCCGTACGCGTTCACGGCGCATGCGAAGGACCTCTTCCACGAGAGCGTCGATCCGCAGGACGTCGATCGGAAGATCGCCGACGCGTCGCATGTCGTGACCGTGTCGGACTTCAACCTGCGGCACCTGCGCGAGCGCTACCCCGCGGCGGCTCGCACGCCCATCCACCGCGTCTACAACGGCCTCGACCTCGACCGCTTCCCGTACGCGCCGGGCCGACCCGCCTCGCCCTCGATCGTCGCCGTGGGGCGGCTCGTCGAGAAGAAGGGCTTCGCCGACCTCATCGCCGCCGTGCACCTTCTGCGCGAGCGCGGGCGCGCCGTGCCGTGCCGCATCGTCGGGGCCGGCGAGCGCGAGGGAGAGCTGCGCGCGCTCGTCGGCGCGCTCGGCCTCGACGACCTCGTCACGTTCACGGGCCCGCTGCCGCAGGGCGAGGTGCGGGCCGAGGTCGCGCGCGCGAGCGTGTTCGCGGCGCCGTGCGTCGTCGGGTCGGACGGCAACGCCGACGGCCTGCCGACCGTGCTCCTCGAGGCGATGGCCCTCGGCACGCCCTGCATCTCGACCGACGTCACGGGCATCACGGAGGCGGTGCGGCACGGCGAGACGGGCCTCGTCGTGCCGCAGCACGCTCCCGCGGCGCTCGCGGCGGCGATCGCGCGCGTGCTCGACGACCCCGCGTTCGCCGAGGCCCTCGCGCGGCGAGCCAGGGCGCTCGTCGAGAGCACCTTCGACGTGCGGCGCCAGGCGGGCGAGCTCGACGAGATCGCCCGCGCCCGCTCGCTGCAGGAGGTGGCCTGATGCGCATCGCGTACGTCTGCGGCGACCCGGGCATCCCTGTGTTCGGCGCGAAGGGCGCGTCCGTCCACGTGCAGGAGGTGCTGCGCGTGCTCCTCGCCGCCGGCCACGAGGTCGACCTCCACTGCCGGCGGACGGGCGGCGAGCCTCGCGGCGCCCTCGCCCGCGCGCACGACGACGGACGCCTCCGGGTGCACCCCGCTCCCGTCACGGGGGAATCCGACGTGCGCCAGCGCGAGCGGATGCTCATGGCCGCGGAGGAGAGCACCCGTCGCGCTCTCCTCGCCGCGCACGCCGATCGGCCGTTCGACCTCGTGTACGAGCGGTACGCGCTCTTCGCGATCGCGGGCACGTCGTTCGCGCGCGAGGCCGCCATCCCCTCGATCCTGGAGGTCAACGCGCCCCTTCCGATCGAGCAGGCGCGGCACCGCTCCCTCGTGCACGCCGACACCGCCGATGCCGTCGCGCGCGCCGTGATCTCCGATGCCTCGCTCGTCACGTGCGTCTCGGAGCCGGTCGCGGCGTGGGCGCGCACGCAGGCGCCCGCCGCCCGGATCGTCGTCGAGCCCAACGGCGTCGACGCCGACCGCTTCGCGACCGCTCCGCGACCCGCCGGCCGGCCGTTCACGGTCGGCTTTGTCGGCACCCTCAAGCCGTGGCACGGCACGGAGCATCTCGTCGACGCCTTCGCCCTGCTCACGCGGAGGCGCCCGGATGCGCGCCTCGTGATCGTCGGCGACGGGCCGGAGCGCGCCGCCCTCGAGCGGCGCGCGGTCGAGCGCGGCGTCGCCGACCGCACGGTGTTCACGGGCGCCGTCGATCCCGCCGACGTCCCCGAGCAGCTCGCCGCCCTCGACGCGGCCGTCGCGCCGTACCCCGCGCACGGAGACCCGTACTTCTCTCCGCTCAAGGTGCTCGAGTACCTCGCCTCGGGCGCGGTCGCGGTCGCATCGCGGGTCGGCCAGCTCTCCGAGCTCGTCGCGGATGGCCGCACGGGGCTCCTCGTGCCGCCCTCCGATCCCGAGGCGCTCGCGGCGGCCCTCGACCGCCTCGCCGCCGACCCGGGGCTTCGCCGGTCTCTCGCTGACGCCGCGCGAGACGACGTGGCGCAGACCCGGACGTGGCGGCACGTCGTGCGCCGGACCCTCGGTGCCGCCGGCCTCCCTCTCGACCCGGACGAGGAGGCGGCGGCGTGAGCCGTCGGCGCGGCGACGCCGAGGCGGGGCGCGGGCGGCGCCTCGGCCGCTTCCTCCGGCCGTACCTCCGCCCGCAGGCCGGGCTCGTCGCGGGCGGGTTCGTCGCCATGCTCGCGGAGGTGGCCTTCCGGCTGCTCGAGCCGTGGCCGCTCAAGGTCGTGATCGACGCCGTGATCGCGCCGGGTGCGGCGCAGGAGCCGGGCATCCTCACCCTGCTCCTCGTATGCGCACTCGCCGTCGTCGCGGCGGCCGGCCTGCGCGCGCTCGCGTCGTACCTCATGACGGTGTGCTTCGCCCTCGCCGGCACGCGGGCCATGAACGCCGTGCGCGCAGACGTCTTCGCGCATGCGCTGCGCCTGCCCCTGCGCTTCCACACCGGAACCCGCTCGGGCGACCTCATCAACCGGCTCGTCTCCGACATCGGCAAGCTCCGCGATGTCGCCGTCACCGCCGCGATGCCGCTCGTGGGCAACGTCATCACGCTCGTCGCGATGCTCGCGGTCATGCTCGTCCTCGACTGGCGCCTGGGTCTCGTCGTCGCCGCCGCCCTCCCCGTCTTCCTCCTGCACTCGCGCCGCGCGTCGCGCCGGATCACCGACGCCGCGCGCGTGCAGCGGCGCCGCGAGGGCGAGATAGCGGGCACGGCGGGAGAGTCGTTCGGAGCGATCAAGGTCGTGCAGGCCTACACGCTCGAGGGCACGCTCGAGCGCGACTTCGCGCGGTCGAACGAGCGGGAGCTCTCCGAGGGCGTCCGCGCGACCCGGCTGTCGGCCGGGCTCGAGCGCGCGACCGATCTGCTCGTGGGCGTCGCGACCGCCGCCGTCCTGCTCGTCGGCGGCTGGAGCGTGCTCGAGGGCCACCTCACCCCGGGTGAGCTCGTCGTGTTCGTGCAGTACCTCAAGGGCGCGTTCAAGCCCATGCGCGACCTCGCGAAGTACACCGGCCGCATCGCGAAGGCCGCGGCCTCGGGCGAGCGCATCCTCGACCTCGTCGGGACGCGCAGCGACCTGGCCGACCTGCCCGGTGCCCACCGCATGGGAAGTGTCGCGGGTGCGGTGACGTTCCACCGCGTGTCCGCCTCGTACGGCGACGGCGAGCCCGCCCTGCACGAGGTCGACCTCGACATCGCCGCCGGCGAGCGGGTCGCGATCGTCGGGCACTCGGGGTCGGGCAAGTCGACCCTCGCGTCGCTGCTGCTGCGCCTTCAGGACCCCGTCCGCGGGTCGGTCATGATCGATGGCCGCGACCTGCGCGCCTACACGCTCGCCTCCCTGCGCAGCGGCATCGCGATCGTCCTGCAGGAGTCGGTGCTGTTCACGGGCTCGATCCGCGAGAACATCCGGATGGGCCGCCCCGACGCGACCGATGCGCAGGTCGAGCGGGCCGCTCGCGCGGCGGGCGTCGACGAGTTCGCGGCGCGGATGCCCGAGGGCCTCGACACGCTCGTCGGCGAGCGCGGCGACACCCTCTCGGGCGGCCAGCGCCAGCGCATCGCGATCGCGCGAGCCGTGCTCCGCGACGCGCGCATCGTCATCCTCGACGAGGCGGCGACGGGGCTGGACGCCGCGAGCGGCGCCGCCGTGCGCGCCGCGCTCGATCGGCTGAGCGAGGGGCGGACGACGCTCGTCATCACGCACGCGCTCGAGGACGCCCTCGCGTGCGATCGCATCGTCGTGCTCGAGCGCGGCAGGATCGTCGAGCAGGGGCGTCCGGACGAGCTGCTGGCCCGCGCGGGGTCGCGGCTGGCGATCCTCAACGAGGCCGCCCGTGCGTGACCCGATCCCGCACCTCGCGCCCGCCGATGCGGCGCTCGCCGCGCGCGAGACCGCGCTGCCGGGGCTTCCCCTCGTGCTCGATGCGGCCACGCTGCACCGCGCTCTCGAGGCCGCGGGGGTCCCCGTTCAGCGCGTCGAGACCACGTACCTGCGCTTCAAGCCGGGCACCTCGGCGGTCGCGGGCGTGCGCATCGAGACCCCGAGCCGGTCGATCCGGGCGCAGGCGGTCGCGTATCCCGTCGGCGTCCACCGGAAGCTCGAGCGGATGCTCGCGCACGCGGGCGACGGCCTCCTCCTGCTCGATGCCGAGCGAGGGATCGCGGTGGTCGACGCGGCCGCCGACCGCGCGCTCCCGGGCATCCGCGTCGCGCTCGAGCGGCATCCGGACGCCGAGGTGCTCGTCTACAAGCCGGGCCGTCGCTGGGTCGCGCGCTGCGCAGCCTGCCGTGTCATCGTCAAGGTGCACGCGCCCGATCGCGCGGCGTCGGCCATCCGGGCGCAGCATCGCGTCGAGACGTTCGTGCCGACCGCCGCGCTCGTCCGCGCCGACGCGGCCGTCGGGCTCGTCGAGACCCACCTGCTCGCCGGAACGCCGCTGCCGCAGATCGCGGATCCGGAGGCGGAGCGTCGCGTGGGCGGAATGCTCGCGCGGCTGCACACGGCATCGGCCGGCGAGGGCGGGGCGGCGGATGGCGCGCGTCCGCCGGGGATCGAGCGCGCGCTCGCGCGCGCACTCGACGCCGCGGCGTCGGGGGTCGCGTCCGTGCTGCCCGCCCTCGAGGATCGCGCGCTCCGCGCGGCCGGCGCCATCCGGTCGCTGCTCGAGGAGCGGCGCGTCCGCACCCTCGTGCACGGCGACTGCTCGATCGACCAGGTCATCGTGGGCCGCGACGGCCGCCCGTGGCTCATCGACCTCGATCGGGCGGGGGAGGGCGACCCGCTGTCCGACCTGGGCTCGTGGGCCGCCGATGCGATCGCCCGGGGCGAGAGCGCGTGCCGCGCGGGCGCCGCGCTCGTCGCGGGGTATCGGGAAGCGGGCGGCGCCGTCGACGAGGCGGCCCTGCTCGCCCACACGGCCGCCGGTCTGCTGCGGCGCGCTGCCGAGCCGTTCCGCGCGAGGGCCGCCGACTGGGACGCCGAGGTCGCGCACCTCGTCGCCGAGAGCGAGCGCCTCGTCGGGCTCGCGGCGCTCCGTGCGGACGCGGCGCTTCCCGGGGCCGCGGCGGTCGAACCGTTCGCGTCGGCGCGCGTCATCGCGCATCGGCCGGGGCGGCGCGCGGTCCTCCGCCGAGCGGACGGCGACTTCGTGAAGCTCGTCCGGCCCGCACGGTTCGCCGAGGTGGCGGAGCGCGCCGAGCGCGTCTCGGGCCTGCGCACGCTCCGGTCGCCCCGGGTGGTCGCGCGCGACGACGCGGGCGGTGTCCTCCGCCTCGCGAGCGTCGGCGAGCGGACCCTCCTCGACGCCTGGGGCGACCCGTCCGTCTCCGACGACGCGCTCGTCGCGGTGTGGACGCGCGTCGGTGCGGGGCTCGCCGAGCTGCATGCGCTCGACCCCGCGGGGCTCCCGCGCCACGGCGTCGCGGACGAGATGCGCGCCATCCGCCGTGCCCTGGCGTCCGTCGGCGGCGCGCTCGATGGGGAGGATGTCGCCGACGCGCTCGCCGCGGTCGAGGCGGCGCTCGCGGCGGATCCGCCGGAACGCGTCGACGGCGTCCTCCATCGCGACCTCCACGACAAGCAGCTGCTCGTGCCATCCGGGTCGTTCACCGCGCAGGACGTCGCGGCGGGGCGCACGCGCGTCGGCCTCATCGACGTCGACACCCTCGCGGTCGGCGAACGCGCGCTCGATGTGGCGAACCTGCTCGTGCACCTCGAGCTGCGGGTGCTGCAGGGGCTGCTGCCGACCACGCGGGCCGACGCGGCCGGCCAGGCCTTCCGCCGCGGCCTCGGCGACGGCCCGCTCTGGGCGCGCGTGCCGGCGTACTCCGCTGCGGCGCGGCTGCGGCTCGCCGGTGTCTACGCGCAGCGCGACGGATGGCACGACGTCGCGCGCGCCCTGCTGCGGCGAGTCGGGAGCCCCGTCACAACGGGGCGGTGAGGCCGGGGCCGCGTGGGTTCGCCGCGAAGTGCGGCGACTCGGGGGAGGAGTGGGTGCTCGGCGAAGCCGCTTGCCGCGAAATGCGTCGAACGGGCCGCTCTTCGACGCGAAGTGCGGCAGGTCTCGAACGGCCTTGCCGCGAAACGCGGCAACCGGTGAGCTCTTCGCCGCGAAGCGCGGCGAACGCCCGAGGCGGGCCCGGTGGCTCAATCGTCCGCGTCGTCGTCCGCGTCGTCGTCCACGTCCGTGTCGTCATCGACGTCGGTGTCGGGATCGTCGTCGACCTCGACGGGGGGAGCAGGCGGCAGGTGCTCGGGCTCGGTCTGGGCCGGCGGCTCGCTCTGCTCGGGCGGCGCGGATGTGGGCGTCGGCGTCGGCGTCGGCGTGGGCGTGGGGGTCGCTCCGCGCTGGTCCGAGCGGAGGTCGCGGCCGACGGCCCCGCCTGTGTAGTCGCCCGTGACCGCACCGCCGTCGAGGATCTGCCCGCCATCCGTGCGCTGCTCGAGCGCCTCCGATGCGACGACGACGCCGCCGGTGAGGGCGAGCAGGCCGATGCCGCCGATGACGGTGTACGCGATCGCCTTCCGCATCGTGGCTCCTCCCTCTCCCCTCCAGGATGCGCACCTCGCCTAAACGGGTCGACAGCCGCACATGAGACAACCCTTATGGTCGCCCGATCCGAGCGGTCGCGCGCGCCCCGGCGACGATACTGGGACCGTGGCGGACGGGAACGGCGGACCGAGGCGGCGGCGCGTCGTCTCGGTGCGCGTGCGCCTCATCGCGGTCATCACCATCGTCGCGGCGCTCGGGATGGCCGCGGTCGGCCTCGCCGTGTACATCGTCGAGCAGGCGACGATCATGGCTCAGATCGACGACCGCCTCCGCGCGAACCTCGACTCCGCCCGCTTCATCGTGGCAGGGACGCCCGAGGAGCCGCAGGCGTGGGAGTCGTCGCGCGAAGCCGCTGAGGACATCGTGCGGCGGATGAGCCCCGACGACAACACGGGGGTCGCGGGCGTCGTGGACGGCAAAGCGGCGTTCGTGCCCGGGGTGCCGCTCGACGTCGACCTCCGCAGCGCGCCCGGATTCATCCCGTTCGCGGTGCGGACGACCGCCGGGCGCGAGCCCGTGCTCGGGACGTACGCCGAGGAGGGCGTCGTCTGGCGCTTCCTCGCCACGCCTGTCGAGGTGCCCGGCGCCCCCGACGCCGAGAGCGTGCTCTTCGTCATGGCCTACGACGTCGAGGCCGAGCTGTCGGAGATCAACGGCCCGGCTCGGGTGTTCTTCGTCGCGGGCGGCATCGTGCTCGTCGTCATCGCGGGGGTCGGCACGGTCGCGGCCGGTCGTCTGCTGCGCCCGCTGCGGCGCATGCGCGAGACGGCGGAGCGCGTGTCGGCCCAGTCGCGCTCGGAGCGCCTGCCGATCGAGGGGCGCGACGACGTGTCGGAGCTCGCGGCGACGATGAACGCCATGCTGGATCGACTCGACGATGCGCTCGACTCGCAGCGGCAGCTGCTCAGCGATGTCGGCCACGAGCTGAAGACCCCGCTCACGATCGTGCGCGGGCACGTCGAGCTGATGGACCCCGCCGACCCCGACGACGTGCGCGAGACGCAGCAGCTCGCGGTCGACGAGCTCGACCGGATGAGCCGACTCGTGCAGGACCTGTCGTCCGCGGCGGCGCTCCACGGGCCATCCCCCGTCGCCCCCGAGCCGACCGACGCGGCGGATCTCGTCGCGCAGATCGTGCGCAAGGCCCAGGCGATCGAGGGCGCGGATGTCGCCGCCGGGCCGATCGCGGATGTCGTCGCGCCGCTCGACGCGGCCCGCATCACCCAGGCCGTGCTGCAGCTGGCGCAGAACGCCGTGACCCACGGCGGAGGGCGCTTCGTGATCGGCAGCAATGTCGAGGAGGACCGCCTCGCCCTGTGGGTGCGCGATTACGGCCCCGGCGTCCCGGACGACGAGAAGAAGGCCGTGTTCGAGCGCTTCCGGCGCGGACGCGGACGCGAGCGCGCGGCAGGGAGCGGCCTCGGCCTCAACATCGTGCAGGTCATCGCGCGGGCCCACGGCGGCCGAGCTCGCGTGACGGACGCGCCGGGCGGCGGCGCGCTGTTCGCGATCCTCGTGCCGCTCGCGCCCGACGACGAGGACACGCCGCCGCACGCGGACGGAAGGAGCCACCGTGGCATCGATTCTCATCGCCGATGACGAGCAGCGCATCGCGGGGTTCATCGAGAAGGGCCTGCGCGCCGCCGGCTTCGCGACCCGCGTCGCCGCCGACGGCGTCGAGGCGCTCGAGCTCGCGCAGACCGGCGAGTTCGACCTGCTCGTCCTCGACGTGAACATGCCGCGCATGAACGGCTTCGACGTGCTCGAGAACCTGCGCGGCTCGGGCTCGCGCATGCCGATCATCATGCTCACCGCGCGCACCGATCTGGGCGACACCGTCGCAGGGCTCGAGGGCGGGGCCGACGACTACATCGGCAAGCCGTTCCGCTTCGACGAGCTGCTCGCGCGCATCCGCCTCCGCATGCGGCGCGACGAGGAGGTCGCTCCCGCGGCGGGCGCGCTGCGCCATCGAGACCTCACACTCGACGTCCGCACCCGTCGCGCCGTCATCGACGGCGGGCTGTCCGTCGACCTCTCGGCGCGCGAGTACGCCCTCGCCGAGGAGCTCATTCGGCACGCCGGCCAGGTGCTGAGCCGCGAGCAGCTGCTGAGCCGGGTGTGGGGCTTCGACTTCGACCCCGGGTCGAACGTCGCCGACGTCTACATCGGCTACCTGCGCCAGAAGCTCGGGGCCGACCGCATCGAGACGGTCCGCGGTGCGGGCTACCGGCTCGTGTGAGCTCTCACAGCGCTCCGACACGCGCGCCGGGCTGTCAACCCCTCGCCCCGGGGTCGCGGTCGGCGTACCGTGGCGCGCAGCCGGACGCGATCCGGGGAGATGTCGCGGAGGAATCCCATGAGCGATGGCGGACAGCACAACACGCAAGGCGTCCCCGACGAGAACGCCGAAGCCGACACGGCATCGGGCGGCGCGCCCGAGGAGCCGGACGAAGGCGACGACTTCTCCGAGGCCTCCGACGAGGAGCCCTCGGGCGAGTGATCTGCCCGGTCGCGCCGCTACGCGGAGCCGTTCGGCGCGACCAGGCGCTCCCACGTGCGAGCGCCGGCGTCGATCCGACCTGACGCGTCGAGTCTGCGCGCCGACGAGGTGGGCTTGCGCTCGGCCTGATCGTGGATGCGCTGCGCGAAGTCCGTCGAGAAGGCGCCTCGCGGCAGGTGCGACTCCACCGCGACGAGCAGCGCGGCATCCCACTTCTCCGGGGTGACGCCCGAGACGTCGAGGCTCGTGGCGACCTCGAGGAGGTGCGATTCGGCGTCCTCGTCCGGATCGACCGCCGTCCACATGTGCCGCACGATGATCTCCTGGACGCGCTCTCTGCGTGCGCGCGGCCAGCCTGCGCCGGCGGCGAAGGCCCATCCCGCCGCCCCGCCCGCCGCCTCGAACGGGACGACATCGGCGTCGAACTCCGCGACGAGCCCGAGGTCGTGCAGCATCGTCGCGACGTACAGCAGCTCGGCGTCGTAGGGGAGGCCCAGCGCGTCGCCGAGCGTCGATGCCCACACCCATGAGCGCAGGCAGTGCCGCACGAGCTCGGGCGGCGACCAGGCCTCGAGCACCTCGCGGGCACGTGCGGCGACGGGAGTGGGCGGCGCGATGAGCGCGTCGATCTGTGCGGGCGACATGGGGTCCTCTCGGTCTCGCCTCCACTCTCGCGGGCGGATGGCGCGGCTCGTGAGGCGATTCCGGTCAGCATCCGGAGGAATCGCGTCAGCAACGGCGCGACGCGAACTCAACGACGCCGAGCTTCGTCCCGACGCGTGATCACCCGCGGTCGACCGCGGCCATCGCCTCCGCGAGCTCGGAGAACGCGCCGACGCGCTCGGAATGAGCGTCGAAGGCGAGGAAGCGGCCATCCGGCCCCTTCTCCACGAAGCCCATGAACATTCCGTCTCGATTCGCGACGTGGAGTCCCTTCTGGACGCGGCTCCAGGTCGTGTGCGTGCCGTGATCGGCGATGGTCATCGCTGTGTCTCCTTCTCTCACCGGTGCGCACGGAGAGTGCTCCGGCAACGCGGTCGTCGTTGACCGCCTCACGACTCTATGCGCGACCTCCGACAGGCGGAGGAGGCTTGTGGACGTGCGGCCGGGGTGGTATTCACACGCTCCCGCGCCTGCTCGAGGGCGAGACGGACGCACCCGCGCAAGGGGGAGACAGCGGGCGGTCTCATCGCCTAGCGTCGGCGGAGCAGGCCACGATCGGAGGAGGCGCCATGGGACAGGACGACATGACCGATGAGGAGAAGCGCCGCGACCAGCTCACGTCCGCGCCCGACGCGACCGAGGAGGACGCGAAGCCGCGCATCGAGGTCACCCGTCGCGAGGGCGTGACCCGCATCGACGTCGCGGAGGACGCTGCGGTGCGCCCCGGCTTCGGCGAGCCGGGCGAGGCGGCGGACGCGCAGGAGGGCGGCGACCGCGCGTAGCATGCCGAGCATGCTGCGCCTCCTGCTCCTGCGCCACGCGAAGTCCGACTGGCCCGAGGGGGTCGACGACGTCGACCGCCCGCTGACGCCGCGCGGCGCAGCCCAGGCGCGCGACGTCGGCGCGTACATGCAGGAGCACGGGCTCATCCCCGACCGCGCGGTCGTCTCGATCGCCCAGCGCACGCGCGAGACGTGGGCCGGCGTCGCGTCGCCGTGGCAGGAGGCGCCGCCCGTGCAGTTCGACGACGACGTCTACGCGGCGTCCGCGCGGCGGCTGCTCCAGGTCATCCGCGAGCAGGGCGGCGACGCGCGCTCGCTCCTGCTCGTCGGGCACAATCCGGGCGTCCACGATCTCGTCGCGACGCTCGCGGCAGAGCGCGGGCGCGTCCCGCTCGCGTACCCCACGGCGACGCTCGCCGTGCTCGAGCTGCCGGTCGACGGATGGCCCGAGGTCGACGCCGGGACGGCGCGCGTCGAGCGCGTCGTGGTCAAGGGCTCGGACTGATGCCGGACCCGAACATCCCTGACGCGTTCGACGTCTTCACCGTCGTTCTCCTGCGGCGCCCCGCGGACGCGCCGGAGATGACCGAGGACGAACTCGACGCACTGCAGGCCCGCCACCTCGCCTACCGGGCGCAGCTCGCACGCGACGGCGCGACGGTCGCGAACGGCCCGTTCCTCGCGCAGAGCGACGAGACCCTGCGCGGGATGTCGGTCTTCGCGCGCTCGCCGGAGGAGGCCGCGCGGCTGTCCGCTGCCGATCCGTCGGTCATCGCGGGGCGGCTGTCGTTCGAGGTCGTCGAATGGTGGGTCGCCGCAGGCTCGATCGCGTTCCCGAACGCGACCGAGCCCGCCGGCGACCGGAGGTCTCTGCCCGGCGACTGATCCGTCAGCTCGCGCGCGGCGTGCGGTTCTCGGCGCTGACCATCCAGGACAGCTGCTCGAGCCGCTCGAGCACGGCGTGGAGGATGTCGGCGGTCGTCGGGTCCTCCTCGTCGACCGCGTCGTGCACCTCGCGGCACGTCTGGCAGACGGCGTCGAGGCGCTCCGTGATGAGGTCGATCACCTCGGTCGTGGCGATCTCGCCCTGCGGGAACTCCGGGAGCGACGTCGTCTCGGCGACAGTGTCGCTGCGTCCGTCGGGGAGTGCGTGCAGCGCGCGCATGCGCTCGGCGATCGTGTCGGCGAACTCGCGCGCCGCGGCGATGATCTCGTCGAGCTGGAGGTGGGTGTCGCGGAAGTTGGTGCCGACGACGTTCCAGTGCGCCTGCTTGCCCTGCAGCGACAGCTCGATGAGGTCGACGAGCACGGACTGCATGTGCCCGCTGAGCTGCTCGGAAGCGGTGAACCCCTTCTCGGCGTTCTGCTCATCCGTCAGCTCTGCTCCCGAGCGGGCGGGGCGGCGGCGGTTCTTCGGGGCGGACTGCTGCTTCTTCTCGGCCATCGTGTTCCCTTCCGTGTGCCTGGGCCCAGGCTACGGAGCGCACGGCGGGCTGTCGCGGCCTTGTCGCGCGCGCCCGCTCGTGTTACCGGTGTCGCCGGTCAGGGGGCGGCGCGCAGATGCGCCGATGCCCACTCGCCGAGCTGCTCGAGCACCGGGATGAGCGCCTCGCCGGCCGGTGTCAGCGTGTAGACGACCGATACCGGAGGGCCGGCATGCACCTCGCGCGAGACGAGGTCGACCGCAGCGAGCTCGGCGAGGCGGTCGGAGAGGACGGCGTCGCTGATGCCCGCCACTCCGCGCCGCAGCGCCACGAAGGAGAGGGGGCCGCTGCTGAGCGTGTCGACGATCATGCCGTTCCAGCGCTTGCCGAGCACCGAGAACGCGAGCGAGACGGCGGCGTCGCACGCCGGTCCGCCGTGCTCGATCTCCGCCATGCAGCCATCCTACCTGTGCTAATGTCCCGATAGCCGCTCTGCTTTTCAGAGTGACTCATCGAACCTGATCGGAGCTCCCATGACCCTCTTCCGCCTGGATGCGAGCATCCTCCCCGCGACCTCCGCCAGCCGCTCCCTCGGCGACCTCGTCGAGTCCGAGTGGACGGCAGCGCACCCCGATGACGTCGTCGTGCGCCGCGACCTCGCCGCCGAGCCCGTCTCGGCCACCGTGTGGCAGAACGCCGTGACGGCGGGCCTCGCGCTCGAGGCCGATCGCACCGAGGAGCAGCGCGCGGCGCAGGCGCTCGCCCGCGCCTTCGCCGACGAGCTCATCGACGCCGACGCCCTGCTTTTCACCGTGCCGCTCTACAACTACGGCGTCTCGCAGCACTTCAAGACCTGGTTCGATGTCGCCTACACCGACCCGCGCATCGACCCGCAGGGCACGGCGCTGCAGGGCAAGCCCGCGACGCTCGTGACCGTGCTCGGCGGCAACTACGCGCCTGGGACGCCCAAGGAGGGCTGGGACCACTCGACGGCGTGGCTGCGCCGCGTGCTCGAGGATGTCTGGGGCCTGGACCTGCGGGTCGTCCAGCGGCCGTTCACGCTCGTGGGCGTGAACCCCGCCCTCGACGCCTTCGCCGACGTCGCGGCGGACCTGCGGGCGGCGGCCGAGGACGCCGCCCGCGTCGCCGGCCGGGAGCTCGCGGAGTCCCTCCAGGCGGCGTGAGGTCGTGAGGAGGGTCGCTGTCTGGCGTCCCTCCTCACCCGCGTCACCGCGCGGGTGCCGCCTGGGTCCGCACGAGCTCGAGCGCGAGGGCGGTGGCCGGCTCGGACGGACGCCGCGCGATCGCCGAGACGACCCACGGAGGCGCATCCGCGGGCATCGGCCGCACCGTGAGCGCTGCGGCCTCGGGCTTCGCCCCGACGTGCGCGGGCACGATCGCCACGCCGAGGCCTCGGCGCACGAGGTCGATGAGCGTGTGGACGTCGCCGGTGGTGCACCGCACGCGCCGCGCGATGCCGCGCGCGGCGCAGACCGCGTCGTTGAGCGAGCGCACCGCCCACGACCCCTGGAAGTCCACGAAGTCGACGTCGTCGAGGTCGGCCCACGAGACGGGCTCCGCGCCCGAGAGCGGATGGCCGGGCGGCGTCAGCAGGACGAGCGGCAGGCGACCGAGCTCCTCCCGGTGAAGCGAGCCGAGGTGTTCCGTCGCCGCGACGAGACCGAGGTCGAGGTCGCCCTCGCGGACCCGCGCGGCGAGCTCGTGCGACCCGGCCTGCGCGAACTCGAGCTCGACGAGGGGATGGCGCAGGTGGACCTGCTCGAGCAGGCCCGAGACATCCACGAGGCCGAGGCACTGCTCGGCGCCGATGCGCAGCCTCCCGCTCAGCTCCTCCGTGGCGCGCGCGACGGCGCCGCGCGCTGCGGACGCCTGCGCGAGCATCGAGCGCGCGTGCGGCAGGAGCGCGCGGCCGGCCGGCGTCGTCTCCACCCCGCGGGGCGAGCGCGTGAAGAGGTCCGTGCCGAGCTCGGCTTCGAGCGCCCGGATGGCCGCCGACAGGCCCGACTGCGAGATGCCGCAGACGGCGGCCGCGCGCGTGAACTGCTGCTCGTCGGCGAGGGTGACGAGGTACTCCATCTGGCGCAGATCCATCAGCACTTCTCCTTCTGGCAGGCATCTGCTCCAGTTGTTGGATTTCTGCCGCACCGCTCCCTATCGTAGGAGCGCCCGCGGCGCCGTCGCCGGGCGGCACCGGAAGGACACCCATGAAGACCGTCTCCCTCGGCCCCGGAGGCCAGCAGGCTCCCAACGTCATCGCGGGGCTCATGCGCATCTCCGACAAGACCGACGCGCAGATCCGCGAGCTCGTCGACACCGCCCGCGAGGCCGGCATCGACTTCTTCGACCACGCCGACATCTACGGCACCGAGCTGCACCAGTGCGAGCGCCGCTTCGCCGAGGCGATGCGCCTCACGCCGTCTGAGCGCGCCGAGCTCACGATCCAGACCAAGTGCGGCATCGTGCGCGAGGGGCCGTACTTCGACTTCTCGTACGAGCACATCGTCACGTCGGTCGAGGAGTCGCTGCGCGCGCTCGACACCGACTACATCGACGTGCTCCTCCTGCACCGCCCGGATGCGCTCGTCGAGCCCGACGAGGTCGCCCGCGCGTTCGACGAGCTCGAGGCCGCGGGCAAGGTGCGCGCGTTCGGCGTCTCGAACCACACGCCGCGTCAGATCGACCTGCTCAAGACGGCCGTGCGCCAGCCCATCGTCGCCAACCAGGTGCAGCTCTCGATCACGCATGCGCCGATCATCACGCAGGGCATCGCGGCCAACATGCTCGGCGTCGAGCAGTCGCAGGTGCTCGACGGCGGAGGGCTCGTCGAGTACAGCCGCATCAACGGCATCACGCTGCAGGCGTGGTCGCCCTTCCAGGCCGGCTTCTTCACCGGCGTGTTCCTCGGCTCGGAGGCGCACCCCGAGCTGAACGCCGTGATCGACCGCCTCGCCGCGCAGTACGGCGTCGAGCCGATCGCGATCGCGACGGCGTGGATCACCCGTCATCCCGCGGGCATCCAGGTCGTCCTCGGCACGACGACGCCGGCCCGGGTCGCGGCGGCCGCGCAGGGCAGCGACATCCCGCTCACGCGCGCCGAGTGGTACGAGCTCACCCGCGCGGCGGGCCACATCGTCCCGTAGGGCGGCTTCGCGGGCCTGCCGGGAGGCCGGGCGGCCTGTCGTGCGGCCGGGCGGCCGGGCGGGCCGGGCGGGCCCGCCGCCCAGCCGACGACGCGGGCCTGCCGCAAGGCCGGGCGGCCCGTCGCCAGGAGGATCACGCTTTCCCAGGACGGATACGGCAGAACCGTCCTGGGAAAGCGCGATCCTCCTTTGAGGGCCGCGGGGTCGACGTCGGACCGGAGGTGGCGGCCGCTGTATGCGGGCGCGGGTCGACGCGCAGGCCACGTAGTGCCCGACTGGCGCGCGCCGGCGCACGTCAGCCGACGACGCGGCCCTCGGCCATCCGGATGGTGCGGTGCGCGAGGGCCGCGACGTCGTCGGCGTCGTGGCTGACGAGGATGGCCGTGCGCCCGGCGAGGACGCGCGCGAGGACCGCCCGCAGCTCGGGCCGGGCCGTCGCGTCGAGCGCGGTCGTGGGCTCGTCGAGCAGGAGGACGGCCGGCTCGGCCGCGAGGGCCCGGGCCAGGGCGACCCGCTGCGCCTGGCCTCCGGAGAGGTCGGATGCGCGGCGCTCGGCGAGGTGCCGTACGCCGGTCTCGAGAAGCCAGCGCTCCGCGGCGTCGCGCGCGGAGGACCGCGACAGGCCGGACGCGCGCGGACCGAACGCGACGTTGTCGCGGACCGTGAGGTGGGGGAAGAGCAGGGTCTGCTGCGTCATGAGGGCGATGCCGCGTCGATGCGGCGGAACCCAGCGGCGTCCGTCCGCCAGGGGCGCCCCTTCGAGCACGACGGCGCCCGCGTCGGGGCGGATGAGCCCCGCGACGAGCTCGAGCGCGGTCGACTTGCCCGCGCCGTTCGGCCCCACGATCGCGACGGTCTCCCCGCGCGCGACGTCGAGGTCGACGGCGACCCCGCGGCCCGTCACCCGTGCGTGCACCTCGAGGAAGCGAGCCGCGTCATCCGGGCTCTGCCGCGTTTCGGGGCGACCCGGCGTCGGTTCGCCGTGTTTCGGGGCGAGGCTGTGTGGGGGTTGCCGCGTTTCGGGGCGACTCGGCGTCGGTTCGCCGCGTTTCGCGGCGAACCCGGTGGGACCCGCCTTGGCCCCGGGGCCATCCTCGAACCCGCCCGCCTCCTCGTCGGTCACGGTTGCCCCCTCCGCGGACGATACGCCAGCACGACGCCGCAGATGGCGAGCACGATGAGCACGAGCGACAGCGCCACGGCCGAGGCGCTGTCGCTCTCCCGGACGAGATACACCTCGAGGGGAAGCGTGCGGGTGACGCCCTGCAGGCTCCCGGCGAAGGCGAGGGTCGCGCCGAACTCCCCGAGCGCACGGGAGAAGGAGAGGATGGCCCCCGAGAGGATGCCCGGCGCGATGAGCGGGAGCGTCACGCGCCACAGCACGCGCCCCGGCGATGCCCCCAGCGTCGCCGCGACCGCGGCGTAGCGCGTGCCGGCGGAGCGCAGCGCCCCCTCCACGCTCATCACGAGGAACGGCAGGGCGACGAACGTCTGGGCCATGACGACCGCCACCTCGGTGAACGGGATCTGGATCCCGAACGGCGTGAGCGCCTGCCCGACGAGCCCGCGGCGCCCGAACGCGTACAGCAGCGCGATGCCTCCGACGACCGGCGGCAGCACGAGCGGCACGAGTGCGAGCGCGCGCAGCGCCTTCAGCCCGGGGAAGCGCCCCCGCGCGAACACGGCCGCCATCGGAACGCCGATGAGCAGGCACAGCGCGGTCGAGACGAGGGCCGTCCGCAGGCTCAGCGCGAGGGCGTCGCGCGCGGCCGCCCCGGACAGCAGGTGCCAGAAGTCGCCCCACTCCGCGCGCAGCACGAGGGCGGCGAGGGGCACGAGGATGAGCGCGAGCCCCAGCGCGGCCGGAATCCACAGCCAGCGCGGCAGGTCGGTGGCGATCGGCCGCGCCGCCCGAGCGGATGGCCGCCCCGCCCGAGCGGGGCGCCCCGCCCGGACGGATGGCCGCGCCGCGGCGACCTCGGGCGGTCGCGGGGCGCGGGCCGCCGCGTCTCTCTCCTCGTGCTCGACCATCCGCTAGTCCGCCGGGAGGAAGCCCGCGTCGGCGAGGACGCGCTGCGCGGGGTCGTCGAGGACGAAGTCGACGAACGCGCGAGCGAGCGCCGGGTCGGGTGCGCCGTCGAGCGCCGCGATGGGGTAGTCGTTCACGGCGGCATCGGGCGCGTCGACCGGCACACCGTCGACCGCGTCGCCCGCACGGCGGACGTCGGTGGCGTAGACGACGCCCGCATCCGCCTCGCCCGAGGTCACCTTGCCGAGCACATCCGTCACGGCGTTCTCCTCGCTCGCAGGGTCGACCGCGACGTCGAGCGCCCGCTCGACCTCGGCCGTCGCGCGCCCGCACGGGACGGCGACCGCGCACACCACGACGACCACGTCGTCGCGCTCGAGATCCGCGAATCCCCGGATGTCGGCCGGATTGCCCGCGGGCACGGCGATCTCGAGGGCGTTCCGCGCGAACACCGCCGGCTCGTCGGCGGCGTGCTGTGCGACGGATTCCATGGTCGCCGTGTCGGCCGAGGCGAACACCGCGGCTGGCGCTCCCTCGGCGATCTGCGTCGCGAGGCCCGCCGACCCGTCGAAGCTCAGGCTGACCGAGACACCCGGATGCGCCTCCTCGAATGCGGCGGCGATCTCGGTGAAGACCTCGGTGAGCGACGCCGCGGCGAACACGTGAAGCTCCTGGCCTGCGGTCGGCGGCGCCGCGCAGCCGGACAGCGCGAGCGCGACCGCACCCGCCACTGCTGCGCGCACCCGCCGTCTCACGGCGTCTCCACGAGGACGGTCGTGGCCTTGACGACGGCCACCGCGACCGAGCCCGGCTCGAGGCCGAGCTCGCGCACCGCCTCCGTGCTCATGAGCGACACGACGCGGTGCGGCCCGCACTGCAGCTCGACCTGGCTCATGACGGTGTCGCTCGTGACGGCCGTGACGAGTCCCGTGAAGCGGTTGCGGGCGGAGCGGCCCCCGGAGAGCGGATCTTCGGGGGCGTCGGCATGCGACCGCGCGAATGCGGCGAGCTCGGCTCCGTCGATGACCCGGCGACCCGCGTCGTCGCGGTGCGCCGCGAGCGCGCCCGCCGCGATCCAGCGTCGGACGGTGTCGTCGCTCACGCCGAGCAGGTGGGCGGCGTCGCGGACGCGGATGTCGGGCATGCGCTTCTCGATTCGCAGATGCGGATGATCTGGGTTGATTCTGCCGCAGATGCGGCATGCATGGGCGTCCAAGGTCGAGCGGCTACCGTCGTCGCATGCGCCGACTCGCCATCCTCCCGCTCCTCGCCGTGGGCTTGCTCGCCGGCTGTGCACAGGCCGCCGACATCGCCGGCGACGCCCTCGGCGTCCCGGTCGACGAGATCTGCACGACCGCCGATGCCGCCTACGCGCAGTACCAGGCGATCCTCGAGCAGGGCGACGTGACCGCGGAGCAGGCCGACGTCGCGCGCGACGACCTCGTCGCGACCCTCGAGCGGCTCGCTGATGACGTGGGCGGCCAGCCGGGGGAGCTCATCCGCGCGAACGCCGAGCAGCTGTCGCAGGTGAGCGATCTCACGGCGCCCGAGACGGTCGAGGCCGTCGAACAGGCCAAGGGCGCGCTCGCGACCCTCTGCGGCTGAGCCGCCCGGCGCCCTCGTAGGATCGGACGAGGCCCCGCCACCTCGACGGCGCCGGATGGGGAGGCGCGCATGCGCGTGAGCGGTGAAGACGTGACCTGGGTGCTCGTCGACGGCGAGAACATCGACGCGACGCTGGGGACGTCGATCATCGGGCGACGGCCGCAGCCGGATGAGCGGCCTCGGTGGGACCGGCTCGTCTCGTTCGCGGCGCGGCAGTGGAACCAGCGCGCACGCGGCGTGTTCTTCATCAACGCCTCGTCCGTCATCCCGCAGAGCTTCGTCCAGGCGCTCAAGGCGATGGACTACGAGGTCGTGCTCCTCGCAGGCGCCCCCGACGAGAAGGTCGTCGACATCGCGATCCAGCGCACCCTGCGGGCCCTGGCTGACCGCGACGACGACGTGATGCTCGTGAGCCACGACGGGGACTTCCTCGACGACGTCGCGGCGCTCATCGGCGGCGACCGGCGCGTCGGAATCGTCGCGTTCAACGAGTTCCGGAACGCGGGGTATGCGACCCTGCCCGGCCTGCAGCGATTCGACCTCGAGTACGACGCCGCGGTGTTCGACGCGCAGCTCCCGCGCCTCCGCGTCATCCCGATCGACGAGTTCGACCCCGCGACCTTCCTGGGCGCGTAGGGCGGAGCCCGGGGTCGCGGCGGTGGCCGTCCCTTGGTATCGTGCACTTGTGCAACGTTGTAAATTCTCCTCGTACCTCTTCGTCCACTTCACGGGCGAAGACGACGACGCGGCCGAGCAGGTCCACTTCGCGGTGAGCGACGGCGCCTCCCTGAGCGACTGGGACCTGCTGGCGGACGGCGCGCCCGTGCTCACGTCGGAGCTCGGCACGCGGGGCGTGCGCGACCCGTTCCTGCTCCGCAAGGAGGACGGCGGGTTCGTGATCCTCGCGACCGACCTCAAGGTGCACGGGGCCGGCGGCTTCGGTGTGGGGCAGGAGAACGGCAGCACCGACATCCTCGTCTGGGAGTCGGATGACCTCGTGACCTGGACGGGCCCGCGTGCGGTCTCGGTGATGGGCCCCGAGGCCGGCAACGTGTGGGCCCCGGAGGCCGTCTGGAGCGCGGAGCACGGCGCCTACCTCGTCTACTGGGCTTCGAACCTCTACCCCGAGGGCGGCGAGCGACGGGCCGCCGACAGCTACAACCGGATGATGATCGCGCAGACGGCCGACTTCGCGACCTTCTCGGAGCCGCGCGTGTGGATCGACGTGCGCCGGGGGCCCGGGTACGGGACGATCGACTCGACTCTCGCGCGCGACGGCGCCCACTGGTACCGCTTCACGAAGGACGAGGAGCCCGGCACCATGCACGTGTTCGCCGAGCGCGGCGACGACGTGCTGCGCCCGACCGAGGGGCGCATCGGCTCGGCGTGGGAGCTGCTCGCCGAGGGGATCGGCAGCGACGTCATCTCGCACGGCGAGGGGCCGATCATCGTCCGCTCGCTCGACGAGCGCTCGTGGCTGCTCTTCATCGACTGGCCGCCCTACGGCGGCGGCACGGGCTACCGCGTCTTCGAGAGCGCAGACCTCGCGGATGGCACGTGGACGCCGAGCGCGCACGCGGTTCCGCCGCGCTTCCGGCACGGCTCGGTCGTGCCGATCACGGCGGAGGAGCGGGAGCGCCTGCTCGCGGCCTGGCCGTCGCGTCGCGTCACGACGGCGGAGGCCGCGGTCAGTCGCGGATGACCGGGATCGCCCCGGTGAGGGCGGATCCGGGTGCGTCCTCGCTCGCCCGCCGCGCCGCGAGGGCGGTGCCGACGCTCGCGGCGACGACGAGCGCGATCGCGGCGATCCGCAGCGGGCTCATCGCCTGAGCGAGGAGCAGCCATCCGGCCGCCGTCGCGATGACGGGCTCGAGGCTCAGGAGCACTCCGAACACGCGCTGCGGAAGCCGCCGCAGCGCCATGAGCTCGAGCGCGTACGGGATGACCGAGGCGAGGAGCGCCGTCCCGACGGCGAGCACGAGGAGGTGCGGCTCCGCGACCACCTCGACCGCCGCCGGCACGCCGAAGGGCAGCAGCGCGGTCGAGGCGATGACGAGCGCGACCGCGAGCCCGCCCATCCCCGGGACGAGCTGGCCGACGCGCGCGCTCGTGCGGATGTAGAGGGCCCAGAACGCGGCGGCCACGAGCGCGAACACCACGCCTGCTCCATCCAGGGGGACGCCGATGGCGCTGTCGACGCCCAGGAGCGCCATGCCGACGAGGGCGACGCCGACCCACGCGAAGTCGAGGGCGCGTCGCGTGAGCACGGCCGCGAGCACGAGCGGACCGAGGAACTCGATCGCGACCGCGGTGCCCAGCGGGATCCGCTCGAGGGAGGCGTAGAAGGAGCCGTTCATGGCCGCGAGGGAGAGGCCGTACGCGGCCACCCATCCCCACTGCTCGCGGGTCCAGGTGCGCACGCGCGGGCGCACCGCCGCGCACAGGATGAGCGCCGCGATCGAGAGGCGCAGCGCCGTCACGCCCCACGTCCCCAGCTCGGGGAAGAGCTGCACGGCGAGCGCCGCGCCGAACTGCAGCGACGTGCACGAGCCGATGACGAGGGCGACCGAGGCGGTCATTCCCCGAGGGCGGATCCGGGTGAGCATGCCTCCAGTCTCGCCGGAGGCCGCTGGTCAATCCAGCAACCGTTTCTTAGCACGAAGCGTAAGGTGAGCTGATGTGTTGAATGTCGCGCGCCTCCGCCTTCTCAGCGAGCTCAGTCGCCGCGGGACGATCGCCGAGACGGCGCGGGCGCTCGCGTACACGCCGTCGGCGGTGTCGCAGCAGCTTGCTCAGCTCGAGCGGGAGACGGGCGTGCAGCTGCTCGAGCGCGTCGGACGCGGTGTGCGGCTGACCGGCGATGCGCTCGCCCTCGTGGCGCATGCGGATGCCGTCTTCGCGCGGCTCGAGGAGGCCGAGGCCGAGCTGACCGCCGCACAGAGCACGCTGCGGGGACGGCTGCGCGTGGCCTCGTTCCAGAGCATCGTGCTCGCGCTCGCGCCGGCGGCGCTCGAGCTGCTCGCCGAGCGCCATCCCGAACTCGATGTCGCCATCGCCCAGCGCGACCACGGCCCGGCCTACGACGCGCTGCTCTCGCACGAGTTCGACGTCATCATCGGCGAGGAGTACCCCGGCATCCCCGAGGTCGTCCGCGACGGCGTCGATCGCGCCGAGCTCCTCGTCGACCCGCTCGGCCTCGCCCTGCCGGCGGAAGGGCGGCTCTCGCGGAGGCCGCGTCGCCTCGCGGAGCTCCGAGACGCGCCGTGGGTGCTCGATCCGGCCGACACCCCGACCGGCGCCTGGGGCAGGGCGCAGTGCCGCGGCGCCGGCTTCGAGCCCATAGTGCGCTTCGAGAGCACGGACCCGCTTCTGCACGCGCACGTCGTCCGGATGGGGCAGGCCGTCGGGTTCCTCCCCGCGCTGCTCGGCGAGCCGCACCTCGCCGGCACGCAGCTCGTGAGCCTGCTCGGCGAGCCGCACCGCGTGCTCTACACCGCCGTCCGCTCGGGTCGCGCGGGGCATCCCGCCGTGCGCGCGTTCCGGTCGGCCCTCGTCGACGCGCTCGCGGCGCGGCACCCCGCCGCTCCCGTCTGGAGCGCGGCGCTGGCCGAGTAGGACCCGCGCTCAGCGCAGGAGGCGCGCCGAGACCACGCCCGGCGCGGGAGCACCGTCGACGGGCGAGAGGGTGATCCGCGTGCCGGGCGACGGCGGCGCCATGACGACCTCGAGCGATGTCGCGCCGGGCGCGAGGCGCTCCTCGACGGCGAGCTGCTCGCCGACGCGCACCGCGATCGCCGTCGCCTCGGCGGATGGCCGCAGCTCGAGGCGCAGGCGACGCGACTGCCACGCGGGGTCGCGGAGCTCGATCGAGAGGCCGGTTCCGAGCTCGCGCCAGTGCGCGTCGCCCTCGACGCCGACGGTCGAGCCGTCGCCCGAGAAGGCGTGGTCGGACTCGGGCTGCTGCTCGCCGAACGCCACGGCGTCGACGGTCGCCGCGTCGATCGCGAGCCGGCCGTCCTGGGCGAGGAGCGCGTCCCTGCGGCCGGGGCCGTCGGCGACCGGCCAGTAGACGGTGTACCGGCTGTCGTGGATGCCCGCGAACGGCTCGAGGTCGACGGCGCCCGCCGGGTCGTCCGTCTCGAGCCGGAAGCGCAGCGGGCCGACCTGGGCGACCGCGTCGGCGCCCTCCGCGACGAGCGGCAGGTCGGCGAACGGGAGCAGCGGGCCCGACGCGATGTGGCCCATCCGGCTGTCGTCGGCGACGAGCCCGTCGAGCCCGTCCTCCCCCGCGCGCGCGGCGAGGACGACGGGCCCCGCGAGGTAGGCCTGCCACGGCGACCCGTCGGGCAGGCGCTCCGCACGCAGGGCGAGGGGCACGCGGAAGACGATCTCGTCGCCGTCCGCCCAGGTCCGCGTGATCCGCACGGCGCCGTCCTCCGCGGTCGCCTCCGCGTCGTCGCCGTTCACGCGGAGGTCGCGGAGTCCGTCGCTCCAGCCCGGCACGCGCAGGCGCAGCGCGAACGCGCGCGCGCCATCCGCCTCCACCGCGATCCGCACCTGCTCGTCGGCGGGGAAGTCCGTCGTCATGCGCAGCCGGACGCCGAACTCGGATGCGTCGAGGTCGGCGGGTGCGAAGAGGTTGACGGCGAGCGCGTCGCCCTCCTGACCGAAGATCCACTCGCCGTACCGGGCCTGCATCTCCATGCCCGTGCCGACGCAGCACCAGAAGCACTGGTCGGGCTGCGAGTAGACGCGGTAGTGGCGGGGGCGCATCGGCGTGAAGTAGACGAACCCGCCGCGCTCGGGATGCTGCGCCGAGAGCACGTGGTTGAAGAGCGCGCGCTCGGCGAAGTCGAGGTGGGCGGGATCGAGCTCGGCCTCGGCGAGGGCGCGCGTGAGCTTCAGCATGTTGTAGGTGTTGCAGGTCTCCGGCCCCTCGCGGTCCTCGATCATCGGCGCGAAGTCGTCCGGCGCGTGGAAGTGCTCGCGGACGCTGTTGCCGCCGATCGCGACCGTGCGCCGCTCGACGACCGTGCGCCAGAACGCGGCGGCCGCTGCGCGCTCGCCGGCGACCGCGTAGCCCACGGCCTTCGGGATCTGCGTGTTCGCGTGGCGCCCGGTCAGATCGTCTCGCCCCTCGCGGAGGGGGTCGAGGATGGCGCGGTGCGCGAAGCGACGGGCCATCGCCGCGAGGTCGTCGCGTCCGGTGAGCGCCGCGAGCTCCGCGAAGGCCTCGTTCATGCCGCCGAACTCGGTGTCGAGCATGGCCTCGAAGGCCGCGTCGTCGATGCCGTCGGCGATGTCGAGCCACCAGTCCGCGAGACGGACGGCGATGTCGAGCGCGCGCTCGTCGCCGCCGACGACGTGTGCGTCGATGAGCCCCTGGAACGTCTTGTGGAGGTTGTACCAGGGCACCCAGTGCCCGCTCGATGCGAGCGCCCGGGCCGCCGCCACGCCGCCGTCGCGGAGCCCCGCGAAGAGCTGCTCGCCGCCGGGCACGCCGCCGACCCACCCCGTGCCGCGCGCCTCCTGCGCACGCGCGAGCTCGCCCACGGCGTAGCGGAGTCGGCGAAGGGCCTCGGGATGGCCCGTCGCTGCGTGCAGGTGGGCGAGGGCCGAGATCCAGTGCCCCGCGGTGTGCCCGTCGAGCCCCGCATCCTCCCAGTTGCCGTACGAGCGGTCACGCGGCTCGAGGCCCGCCTCGCGCAGGAAGGGCGCGAGCAGCCGGTCGGCGTCGAGCGAGAGCACGTAGTCGAGGTCGACGCGCAGCGCGTCGGCGAACGGGCCGGCGGTCACGCGCACCGCGCGGGCAGGGAAGAACTTCATCGTGGCTCCCGGGAGGGCAGAAAGGGCGTCGAGTGTCGAGCGTAGGGCTACGACGTTGGAAAGCCCAACATCCGCGACCCTCTCCGGAGGCGCTGTCAAGGCCTGACGGGCGGCGGATGCCGTCGGGCAGACTCGACCGCATGCCCCGGCTCCGACGCACCTCTCCCCAGGAGCCGGGCTGGACGCGGCGCCGCTCCGGCCGCGGGTTCGTCTACCTCGATGCCGACGGCGAGCGGCTGCCCGCGGAGGAGGTCGCTCGCATCCGCGCGCTGGCCATCCCGCCCGCATGGCGCGACGTCTGGATCACGCCCTACCCCAACGGGCACCTGCAGGCCGTGGGCACCGACGACGCGGGGCGCCGGCAGTACCTGTACCACCCGCAGTGGCGGGCGCGCCGCGATGCGCAGAAGTTCGACCGCGTGCTCGACTTCGGCGTCGCGCTGGGCCGTGCGCGCCCGGCCATCCTCGGCGAGCTCGGGCTCGACGGCATGCCGCTCGAGCGCGCGTGCGCGACTGCCGTGCGGCTGCTGGACCTCGGCTGCTTCCGCATCGGCGACGACGTGTACGCCGACCGGCACGGCAGCTTCGGGCTCACGACCCTCGAGCGCGCGCATGTGCGGCGGAGCGGCGACGCGCTCGTCTTCCGCTTCATGGGCAAGTCGTGCGTCGCGCACCGCATCGAGATCGCGGATGCCCCCGTCGTCGCGGCGATCGAGAGCATGAGGCGGCGACGCGACGGCGAGCCCGCGCTCCTGGCATACCGGGAGGCGGGCGGATGGCGGCGCCTCACGCCCGCGATCGTCAACGACTACGTGCGCGCCTCGACGGGGGCCGACGCGACCGCGAAGGACTTCCGCACGTGGCATGCGACGGTGCTCGCGGCCGCGCGCCTCGCCGAGCGCGGGCTCGACCTCGACGAGGGCGCGAGCGCGACGAAGCGCCGCCGCGCGGTGACCGCGACCATGCGCGATGTCGCCGAGTTCCTCGGCAACACCCCGACGATGGCGCGGACCTCGTACGTCGATCCGCGCGTCGTCTCGGCGTTCGACGAGGGGCGCACGATCGCGGCCGCCGTGCGTCGGCGCCATGCCGACGCCGACGCACGGCAGGTCGCGCTCGAGCGCGCGACGCTCCGGCTCATCCGTGGCTGACGACCTCGGGGGACGTCTCGGGAGCGGCGGGGGTGGCCGGCGCGACGGGTGTGGCCGGCGCGACCTGGGCGGCCTCGGCGGCGCGGCGCGCGCTGATCGCCATCCAGGCGCGCATCAGCTGCGGGACGACGAGGTACACCGCGAGCGGCACGACGACGACCGTGAGTGCGAGCGAGCGGAGGACGGGCGGCCAGGTCTCGCTGAACGGCGCGCTGGCGTAGAGGCCGATCGTGACGAGCGGGAAGATCGCGAGCCACGTGATGACGGCGCGGACGTGGACGGAGGGCGGGGTGGGCGCGGGCATGGCATCTCACTTTCCAACTGACTGGTTGGGAACAGTGAACTACGTTCCGACGCCGAAGGCAACTGTTCAGTTGGGAATAGGATGGGCGGATGGCCTACACCCCGGAGGAGACGCGGCGACGCCTGCTCGAGGCGGCCGTCGACGAGTTCAGCGCGCACGGTCTCGCCGGGGCGCGCGTGGACCGGATCGCACGTGCCGCCGGGGTGAACAAGGAGCGCATCTACGCGCACTTCGGCGACAAGGAGGCGCTCTTCGGCGCGGCGCTCGAGAGCGAGCTGCTCGCGGTCATCCACGCCGTCCCCATCGAGGGCGAGGGCGCCGAGGCGGTGCTGCGGTACGTCGAGGCCGTCTTCGACTACCACGCAGCGCATCCTCAGCTCTCGCGCCTGCTCGCGTGGGAGGGCCTCGAGCGCGAGACCCCGGTCGCGTTCGAGGCGCGCTCCGAGGCCCACCGGCGCAAGGTCGCTCAGCTGCGCAGGACCCTTCCCGCCCTCGACGACGCGGCCGCCGCCGAGCTGCTCCTCACGATCGTGACCCTCGCCGACGGCTGGCAGGTGTTCCGCTCGGTGGACCGGCTGTACGTGGGCGATGCCGCCGACCGCCCCGAGCGCGTCGCGGCGCGACGCGCCTTCGTCGTCCGCACGGTGCGCGCGCTTCTGGGGTCGCTCGTCGGCTCATAGGGTCGCGGCTCGTGCACAGGCCACGCCTCGCGGTGTGGCGACGCCGACGACCTCCACAGGTGCGGCTCCCGGTCGCCGCTCGTGACAATGTCGTCGGGTCGGTTCAGACTGGAGGAGTGCAGATGAGCGAGCCGCAGGTGTGGGTCTTCGTGGCCCTCTTCGCGGCGTTCGCGTTCGCGACGCTCGGGATCATCTCGACGAACTTCACCCGCATCCTGCGCGCCGAGATTGGTGGCCTGCGCGGCGAGCTGCGCGGTGAGATCGACGGTCTGCGCGGCGAGATGAACGCGCGGTTCGACGCGTCGAACGCGCGCCTCGACGCGACCAACGCCCGGCTGAACGCCGAGTTCGCCGGTCTGCGGGCGGAGATGAACGCGCGGTTCGACGCTGTCCACACGAAGATCGACCATCTCGACTCGGACGTCACGGCCCTCACCCGCCGGGTGATGGGCGAGGCGGGATGACCGACTTCGTCGCCCTGCTCCGCGGCGTCAACGTGGGCGGGATCACCGTGCGCTCGGCCGACCTGCGCGCGCTGTTCGTCGAGCTGGGCTTCGCCGATGCGCGCACGTTCCTCGCAAGCGGCAACGTGCGCCTCACCGCCGGCGAGAATCGCGCCGCCCTCAAGCGGCGGATCGAGCGGGCGCTCGGGGAGAGGTTCGGCTACGAGGCGTGGATCGTGCTGGCCACCTGCGATGAGCTGCGAGCCGCCCTCGCCGCCTTCCCGTTCGATGCGTCCGACCCCGATCGCCAGCCGTACATCGTCTTCTGCGCCGACGCCGAGGCGCGCGACGCCGTGCTCGCGCTCGCGGCGGAGGCCCCCGACGACCCGGTGGCGGAGGGCCCCGGCGTCGTCTACTGGAACCCGCCGAAGGGTGCGAGCGTGTCGACGGCGTTCGCGAAGGAGCTCGCCAAGCCGCGCTGGAAGGCCGTGACGACGACGCGGAACATCCGGACGGTCGAGAAGATCGTCGCCTGAGACGCCGCCCGCGAGAGCGCGGCCCGGAAACAGCCGAACGGGCCCGCTGTGCGTCAGGCCCGTTCGGAAGGTATGGCGGACGAGGTGGCGGTGCGAGCGTCAGCCCCGTCGAATACCCTCACAGCGTCTCCCGGATGGCGCGCGGGCGACAGCGGCGTGATGGACAGCGTCCGCAAGGATCTCGCCATCCCTGCTCGTCGTGCGGCCGTGCCGTCGTCGATCCCGCGCGGCAGACTGGCAGCCATGGACCCGCTCGACGCGCTCACCGAGATCGCCTATCTGCTCGAGCGCGAGCGGTCGTCGCGCTACAAGTCGAAGGCGTTCCGCACCGCGGCCGATGTCGTGGCGGGTCTCTCACCCGAGGAGCTGCGCGATGCGGCGCGGCTGCGGCGCCGGCAGGGGATCGGCGAGTCGACCTTCCGCGTCATCCAGGAGGCGCTCGCGGGCGAGGTGCCGGCCTACCTCGCCGATCTGCGCGAGCGCACAGGGGGCGTCGGCCGCAGCGCCCTCCGCGGCCTCCTGCGCGGCGACCTCCACTGCCACTCCGACTGGTCGGATGGCCTCAGCCCGATCGACCTCATGGTCGTGGCAGGCCGGCGGCTGGGTCACGAGTACCTCGCGCTCACCGACCACTCGCCGCGGCTCACGGTGGCGAACGGGCTCTCGGCCGAGCGGCTCGAGCGGCAGCTCGAGGTCGTCGCGGCGTTCTCGGACGAGGGGTTCACGCTCCTGAGCGGCATCGAGGTCGACATCCTCGACGACGGCGCGCTCGATCAGGACGACGCCCTGCTCGCGCGCCTCGACGTCGTCGTCGCGAGCGTGCACTCGAGACTGCGCATGGATGCCGCGAGCATGACCCGCCGCATGCTCGGCGCCATCCGCAACCCCCGCACGCGCGTGCTCGGCCACTGCACGGGGCGGCTCGTCGAGGGGGCGCGCGGCACGAGGCCGCCCTCCGCGTTCGACGCGCACGCGGTCTTCGCGGCATGCGCCGAGCACGACGTCGCCGTGGAGATCAATGCGCGCCCCGAGCGCCAGGATCCGCCGGACGACCTCATCGCCCTCGCGCTCGAACAGGGATGCCTGTTCTCGATCGACAGCGACGCGCACGCCCCCGGGCAGCTCTCGCTGCTCGACTATGGAGCCGAGCGGGCCGAGCGCGCGGGCGTCCCGCCCGAGCGCATCGTCACGACGTGGCCCCTCGAGCGGCTGCGGGCGTGGCTCGAGCGCACCGCGTGAGCGCGGGCTACTCGCCCTGCGTGAACGTCCGCCGGTAGTCGGTCGGGGTCGTCCCGAGGATCCGCTGGAAGTGCAGGCGCAGGTTCGCTCCCGTGCCGAGCCCGACATCCGCCGCGATCTGCTCGACGCTCCGCTCGGATCTCTCCAGCAGCTCGCGCGCGAGGTCGATCCGCGCGCGCATGATCCACTGCATCGGCGTGTAGCCGGTGTCCTCGACGAACCGGCGCGAGAAGGTCCGCGGCGAGACCGCGGCGTGCCGCGCGAGCACCTCGAGGGTGAGCGGGTCGCCGAGGCGATGCAGTGCCCACTCGCGGGTCGCCGCGAAGCGCTCGCCGATGGGCTCGGGCACGCTGCGCGGCACGTACTGCGCCTGGCCTCCGCTGCGATACGGCGCGGCGACGAGCCGCCGTGCGGCATGATTCGACGCGGCGACGCCCAGGTCGGAGCGGAGGATGTGCAGGCACAGGTCGATCCCCGACGCCGCGCCTGCCGAGGTGAGGACGCTGCCCTCGTCGACGAACAGCACGTTCTCGTCGACGCGGACGCGCGGGTGCCGGCGCGCGAGCGCGCGCGTGTAGTGCCAGTGGGTGGTCGCGCGGCGTCCGTCGAGGAGGCCGGTCGCCGCGAGCGCGAACGCCCCCGTGCTGATCGCGGCCAGGCGCGCTCCGCGCGCGTGGGCCGCGATGAGCGCCTCGACGACCGCCGCGGGCGGGTCGTCCTGGTCGGGGGAACGGTAGCCCGGGATGAAGACGATGTCGGCCCACTCGAGCGCCTCGAGCCCGTGGGCGACGTGATACGAGAGGCCGTCGCCGCCCGTGACGAGACCGGGTGCGGGGCCGCAGACGCGCACCTCGTACGGCATGCTCGCGCGGGTCGTGAAGACCTGCGCGGGGATGCCGACGTCGAGCGGCTTCGCGCCCTCGAGCACGATCACCGCGACGCGGCGCAGCTCGGACCGCGGGGGAGACACGGCACTACTCTCGCACGGACCCCAGCTGCACGACCGCGTCATCGGGACGACGGTCGTCGGCCCGGTGCGACACGAGCACGACGACGCGGTCCGCGGTCGCACCGCGGACATCCGCCATCATCGCGGCGGCCGTCGGGGCGTCGAGGTGCGCGGTCGGCTCGTCGAGCAGGATGACGTCGGCGCGCGCGAGGAGCGCGCGGGCGACCGCGAGGCGCTGGCGCTCGCCGCCGGACAGGGCGGAGCCGCCCGCTCCCACCCGCGTCGCGAGCCCGTCGGGCAGCGCGTCGAGGAGAGCGCCGAGACCGGCCAGCGCGAGGGCGTCGTGCAGCGCCGCGTCGTCGGGCGCGTCGTCGTGCGCGCGGGCGAGCAGGAGGTTGCCGCGCAGCGTCGAGTCGAAGACGTAGGCGTCCTGCGGGCACCAGGCCACACGCGAGCGCCAGGCGCGCTCGTCGAGCGACGGGAGTGGCGCCTCGTCGGCGCGGATCTCGCCGTGCGCGACGGGGAGGGCGCCCATGATCGCCGAGAGGAGGGTCGACTTGCCCGATCCCGACGGGCCATCGAGGACGAGCCAGCGTCCGCGTGCGGCCCGGCCCGAGACATCCGTCACGGCGGGGCGCGACGTGCCGGGGTACCGGACGGCGACGTCGTCGAGCGTGACCGAGGCGACGGGCCCCGCGAGGGCGCCGTCACCCCACGGCGCGGATGGGGCCGGCCGCAGCACGGGCGCGAGGCGGCGCACGACCTCGCGCAGGGCCGGCAATCGGTGGGCGGCCGTGACGAGGCCCGCGATCGGCTCGAGCACGGCGAGCGCGAGGAGCGCGATCACCGACACCTGCTCGGCCGGCGAAGCGGAGGAGAGGAGCGCGACCGTGCACGCGAGGATCGACGTCGCCGCCGTGACGACGGCGCCGCCGAGCCCCGCGGCCCAGGCGGCGCGGCGCTCGGCCTGGGCGAGGCGCGCCGCGGCGGCGTCGAGCTCCGCGAGAGCCGCCTCGGAGGCGCCGTTCCCCCGGAGATCGGCGGACGCCGAGGCGAGGGCCGACGTGCCGCGGACGATCTCGGAGCGCGCGGCGACGCGTGCGCGGCCCGCCCCCCGCTCGGATGCGATCGCGAGCGCGGCGGCGACGGCGGCGGCCGCAGCGAGCACGAGGAGGACGAGCAGGGCGAGGTGCGGCACGACGAACCAGGTCGTGACGGAGGCGCCGAGGATGACGAGGACGCCGACCGCGAGCGGCGCGATGACGCGGGGGAGCTGGTCGCGCAGGTCGTCGGAGAGCGTCACGAGGTAGTCGACGGGCGCCCCGCCCTCGAGGAGGCGGCGGGAGCCCGCGCCGCGCGCCGCGATCGCGCGCCACAGACGCAGCCGCAGGTCGTCGACCGTCCGGAACGCCGCGCTGTGCGTCACGAGGCGCTCGGCGTAGCGGCCCACGGAGCGCCCGATGCCGAACGCCCGCACGCCGACGATCGCGACGAGGAGGTACATGATGTACTCCTCGACGCTCGCCCGGACGATGAGCCATCCCGAGACGGCCGTGAGCGCGAGCCCCAGTCCCGTCGCGATGACGCCGAGCCCGACGGCACCCGCCCACGCCGCGAGGTGCGGCCGGACGAGGGAGGCGAGCGTGACGCCATCCGCCGGGCCATCCGCCGGGCCGTCCGGGGCCGAGGCCGCCTCATGCATGTCTCGGTTGTTGCGGGTGACGGCGCCCGTTTCTGTCGTCGAGTGAGACATGCTGACCGGGGCGGTCGCCGGGTCCGGCGGGGCGGCAGCCGCGCCGACCGGCACCGTCATCGTCGCGAGGGCGAGTGTCTCGGGCTCGTGGCTCGCGAGCACGACCGTCGCGTGCGCGGCGCGATGCAGGATGGCCGCGCGCACGCGCTCCGCCGCGGTGCGGTCGAGGTGCGCGGTCGGCTCGTCGAGCACGAGCAGCTGCGCGCCCGCGTCGACCCGGGCGAGGGCGCGCGCGACCGCGAGACGCCGCAGCTCGCCGGGGCTGAGCTCGGGGATCGCGGCCTCGGCGACGTGCGCGAGACCGAGCTCGGCGAGAGCGGCTTCCGGGTCCGGCGCGCCGTGCAGCGCGAGCTCCGCCCGGGGCGTGGCCGCGAACGCGCGCGCCGCCTGCGGGGCCCAGCCGACGCCATCCGCCCCGGTGATCGTCCCGGTGACCTCGGCGTCCGCGGGGAGCGTCCCCGTCAGCGCGGCGAGCAGCGTGGACTTGCCCGAGCCGCTCGGCCCCGCGACCGAGACGATGCCCGACAGCTCGGCGTTCAGCCCCTCGATCACGGGCCGATCGCGCCCCGCGTACCGCACCGCGACGTTCTCGAGCCGCACCGGGCGCAGGGGATTCCGTCGAGAGCAGGACGAGTCGGGCATCCGCGTCCTGATCTCGGCGGATTCTCCTGCGGTGGGCGAGGGGGAAGGGGCGGATGTCGCGGCGGGCTCCGCGCGCCCCCGCGAGCGGATGTCGCGGGCGAGCGGGCGCGCGAGGAGCGCCTTCGCGCGCTCGAGCGCGGCGAGGCCGTCCTGCGAGGCGTGGAACGCCGTGCCGACCTCGCGCAGCGCCGCGTAGCACTCGGGCGCGAGGATGAGGGCGAGCAGCGCCGGCTCGAGCTCCATCGTCCCGTCGAGAAGCCGGAGCCCCAGGAACACCGCGACGATCGCGACCGAGATCGTCGCGATGAGCTCGAGCGCGAGCGCCGACAGGAACGCCCAGCGCAGCGTCTCCTGCGTGCGCGCACGGTAGGCGCCCTGGATGCCGTCGAGGGCGCGGGTCTGCGCCTCGACCCGGCCCAGCCCGACGAGCACGGGGAGGCCGCGCGCCAGCTCGGCCAGGTGGTCGGCGAGACGGGTGAGTGCCGACAGCGCCGCGTCGGTGCGCTGCTGCGTGTGCCGGCCGATGAGGATCATGAACAGGGGCACGAGCGGCACCGTGAG
Source organism: Microbacterium sp. KNMS (assembly GCF_053851835.1). Lineage (NCBI taxonomy): Bacteria > Bacillati > Actinomycetota > Actinomycetes > Micrococcales > Microbacteriaceae > Microbacterium > Microbacterium sp. KNMS. Next base: position 36,439 of record NZ_JBSQBP010000022.1, on the reverse strand, counting down.
GACGACGACCGCGGCGCTCAGCCAGTCGGCGCCGAGGATCCGCAGGCCCACGATGAGGGGCACGACCGCGGCCGCGATGAGCGCGGGCAGCGACTGCACGTAGTAGTCGTCGAGGTCGTCGAGCCCGTCCGCGGCGAGGACGGCGGTCCCGCCGCCGTCGACGTCGCCCGCGGCGATGCGGCGCCAGAGCCGCGCGCGCAGGTCGCGCTTGACGTCCGACGCGATGCGGCGCGCCGCGACCGAGGTCGCCCACTCCGCGCCGACCCTCAGCAGCGCGCCCGCGAGACCCGCGACGAGCACAGCGCGGATGGCCGCGGCATCGAGGCCGCCCGCCGCGAGGCCGCCGATTCCGCGGGCGACCGCGTCGGCGATGAGCACGAGGCCGACCGCCCGCAGCGCCGCGAGCACACCGAGCGCGACGAGCCGCGCGCGCGGCACGGGGCCGAGGTCGGGCCGCCGGAACCCGGGGGCCGCTGCCGCGCGCTCGGCCTCGATGGCCCACGGATCGATGCCGGGCTCGCGGATGGCCCGCTCGCGGGCCGCGGGGGCGGTCACCGCGCGCGCAGGGCCGCGGGGAGCACGACGTGCGCGTCAGGGATCATGCCCGGCGTGACGCGCTTGCGGAAGATCCAGTAGCTCCACGCCTGGTAGAGGATCACGACCGGGAGGCCCACGCACGCGACGACCGTCATGACCCCCAGTGTGTACTCGCCGCTCGCCGCGTTCCAGACCGTGAGGTCGAAGGCGGGGTCGATCGTCGACGGGAGGACGCGCGGGAACATGCCCGCGAAGATCGCGCCCGCGCCGAAGAGGCCGAAGCCGGCGTAGCCGAGGAACGCCCGCCCCTCGCGGCGCCGGCGCGCGTTCGCCCATCCGAGCACGGCGGCGACGACGGCGAGACCGACGAGCGTCCACGAGAGGGGCGTCCCGCCGTGGGCGAGCTGCACCCACAGGGCCCAGACGGCCGCGGGCACGAGGCAGAGCGGAGCCCAGCGCGCGGCGAAGCGCCCCGCGCGCTCGCGCACCGGACCATCCGCCTTGAGCCCGAGGAAGGTCGCCGCGTGGGCGAGGGCGAAGCCGACGACCGCGAGACCGCCCAGGATCGCGGGCAGGGTCAGCCAGACGAACGGCCCGCCGACGCGATCGCCGTTCTCGTTCAGGGGCAGCCCGGTCGACGTGAGCGCGAGCGCTGCGCCGACGCAGAACGCGACGACGATCGAGCCGACGCCGATGCCGTAGGTCCAGATGCGGGCCCAGCGCGCCGTCGCGACCTTGCCGCGGTACTCGATCCCGACCGCGCGGACGATGAGGCCGAGCAGCATGATCGTGAGCGGGAGGTAGAGCGCCGAGAAGAGCGACGCGTACCAGTGCGGGAAGGCCGCGAAGATCGCCGCGCCGGCCGTGATCAGCCACACCTCGTTGCCATCCCACACGGGGCCGATCGTGTTGAGCATGACGCGGCGATCGCGGTCGTCGCGCGTGCCGAGGATCATGTGCATCCCGACGCCGAGGTCGAATCCCTCGAGCAGGAGGTAGCCGGTCCACAGGATGGCGATCGCGATGAACCAGAAGACGGGGAGCGTGTCCATGGGGGTTCCTCTGCAGTCGGTCAGTAGGCGAACGCGAGCACGTCGTCTCGCTGCGCGTCGTCGTCGGGATGGTCGTCGTCGCGCGGGTGGGACAGCTCGGGCATCGCGCTCGCGACGCCTCCGCGCACGTACGTGGTGAGGAGGAAGAGCTCGACGACGAGGAGCACGGCGTACACCGAGGCGAGCGCGATCACGGAGAAGAGGAGCTCGCCCGCGGTGACGCCGGGCGAGACCGCCGCCGCCGTGAACATGAACACCCCGTCGACGCCGGTCGCGTCGGGGTTCGGCGCGACGACGAACGGCTGGCGGCCCATCTCGGTGAAGATCCAGCCGGCGATGTTCGCCGCGAACGGCGCGAGGATGCCGAGCAGGGCGAGCCGCATGATCCACGGCGAGCGCGGGACGGTGCCCTTGCGGGTCAGCCACAGCGCGACGACCGCGGCCGCCGCGACGATTCCGCCGAGCCCGATCATGAGGCGGAAGCCCCAGTAGGTCACCCACATGACGGGCACGTACTCGACCTCGCTGCCCGCGCGGTCGCCGTAGAGCGCGTCGTCGGGGATCGTCTCGCCGTACTGGTCGACGTACTGCGGCTCGAGGTCGCTGATCCCGGGCATCTCGGCGCCCCACTCGCCGGTGCCGAGGAAGCCGAGCACGCCGGGCACCTCGATGAGCGTGATGACGTCGGAGCAGTCGCGGGAGCCCGGGTCGCCGAGGGAGAGCACCGAGAAGGCCGAGCCGGTGTGGCAGGCCGCCTCGGCGGCGGCCATCTTCATCGGCTGCTGCTCGTACATGAGCTTGCCCTGGATGTCGCCGGTCAGCACCGTGCCGCCGAACCCGAGGATCGCGACGACCGCCCCGATCCGCAGCGACCACAGCCACACGCCGTGGTCCTTCTCGTCGCGACCGGGGACATCCGCTCGCCCGACGACCACGCGGCCGTCGGCGCCGACCGCGTCGATGCCGTCGTGGCGGCGGCGCCAGAGGTGGTACCAGGAGAGGCCGAGGAGGAACATCCCCGAGACCACGAGCGCGCCGAAGATCGTGTGGGTGAAGGCCGCGATCGCGGTGTTGTTCGTGAGGACGGCCCAGATGTCGGTCATGACGGGGCGGCCGTCGGCGCCGAGCTCGACGCCGACGGGGTGCTGCATCCAGGAGTTCGCGACGATGATGAAGTACGCCGAGGCCCACGAGCCGATCACCGCGCACCAGAGCGCGGCGAGGTGGAGCCCCTTGCGCAGTCGGCCCCATCCGAAGATCCAGATCCCGAGGAACGTCGATTCGGCGAAGAAGGCCAGCAGGCCCTCGAGCGCGAGCGGGGCGCCGAACACGTCGCCGACGAAGCGCGAGTACTCGCTCCAGGCCATCCCGAACTGGAACTCCTGCACGAGGCCGGTCGCGACGCCGACGATGAAGTTGATGAGGTAGAGCTTCCCCCAGAACTTCGTCATGCGCAGGAAGCGCTCGTCGCCCGTGCGGACCCACGCGGTCTGCAGCACGGCGACCGTCATGCCGAGCCCGAGCGTGAGCGGGACCATGAGGAAGTGGTAGACGGTCGTGATGCCGAACTGCCAGCGGGCGATGTCGAGGACGTCCACGCGCGTTCTCCTTCGGGAGGTGTGGGCCGGACGCCGCGTCCGGCCGAAACCAATTCTACGCCGTGTAGAACTAGTTCGACAGAGCATAGAAGAAATTCGACCGGGGGTAGAATTGGCGCAGGCGGTCGGATGGCGCGGCCGCGACACGAGGCGAGGAGGTGCGCATGGGAACGCTCGGCGAACTCGAACGCGCCGTCATGGATGCGGTGTGGGACGCGCAGATGCCCATGACCGCGTATGACGTCAAGGAGCAGCTCGAGCAGGATCAGGGGCGCGCGCTCGCCGCGACGACCCTGCTGACCGTGCTGTCCCGTCTCGAGAAGAAGGGCTTCGTGGCCTCCGACCGATCGGTGCGCCCGCACCGCTACACGGCCGTCGCCTCGCGCGCCGACCACGTCGCGGAGCTCATGCACGAGGTGCTCGGCGAGTCGGCCGACCGGATGGCCGTGCTCGAGCGCTTCGTGGGCGGGGTCTCCGACGAGGACGCGGCGGTGCTGCGCAAGCTCCTGCGCGGCGGGGTCTGATCGAGCCGCCTGTGACGCGCATCGGAGCCGTCGTCGGATCCGGGCTAAACGGCGCCCTCGTCATCCCCCACGAGACGATCGTGTGGGGAGCGGTCGTCCTCGGCCTCTTCGCCCTCGCCCTCGCGTGGCCCGTTCCGGTCGCGTTCTCCCGCGCGGCGTGGCCCATGCGGGCTCCCGTCGTCGCGCTGCTCCTGTGGCAGGCGATCGGCCTCGCGGGTGGACTGTCGATGATCGCGGCCCTCGCGCTCGCCGGATATGCGGTCGCCCCCGGCCATCCGCTTCTCGCGCTCGTGCCCGCCGCCGCGTTCACGGTGTACCTGCTCGCCCACCTCGGCGTGACGATCGCGCAGGTGGTCCGGCAGCGGCGGCGCCACCACGCCCTCCTCGACATGCTGACGTCGCCGCACCCCACCCGCGCCCGCACGCGCGTGCTCGACGACGCCGTCCCCGTCGCCTACTGCCTGCCGCGCGGCGTGGGCTCGGTCACCGTCCTGTCGCAGGGGCTCCTCGACCGGCTCGACCCGGACGAGCTCGTCGCCGTCATCGCGCACGAGCGCGCGCACGTCGAGCAGCGCCACGACCTGCTGCTGCTCGCGTTCCGGGCGTGGCGTGCCGCGCTGCCGTGGTTCCCGATCGCGGCCCTCGCCGAGGCGGAGGTCGCGGCGCTCGTCGAGATGCTCGCCGACGACCATGCGCGCCGCGAGGTGCGCGACGAGGTCCTGGCTCGGGCCATCCTGCACGTGGGCGCGACGGGTGTCTCGGGTGCCGAGGTCGTGTCGGGCTCCACGCGCGTGAGCGACCGCTTCCGGAGACTCGCGGCGTAGCGGCCTACGCCGACTCGCGCACGACGACCCGCGGCGCCGTGCGGGGGAGCACGGGCTGCTCGCCCGCGAGGATCGCATCGATCGTCGCGAGGTCGACGTCGGCGTCCGCCACGTCGCCCTGGGCGACGGTCGTCAGCTGCGGGAACGTGCGCCGCGCGACGGGGAGGTCGTCGATGCCCATGACCGCGAGCTCATCGGGAAGCGCGATGCCGGCGCGGCGAGCGGCGCCCAGCACGCCGACCGCGACCTCGTCGTTGTAGGCAGCGACGGCCGTGACGCCCTCGTCGCGCAGGCGCCGCAGCGCACGGGCGAGCGGCTCCTGATCGAGCAGCGGGATGGCCGTGAGGGCGACCCCGTGCCGTGCGGCAGCCGTGCGCGCGCCGGCCAGCCGCAGCTCCGACAGGCCAGCGAGCTCGGACTCGGGCGGCCCGACGTAGGCCACCGAGCGGTGCCCGCGGCCGGCGAGGTGCGCGACCTGCACCTCCGCGATGTCGCGGATCCCTGCGCTCGACGGCGTGGCGAAGACCCGCGCGACGCCGGCCTCGCGGATGCGTCGGATGATGTCGTCGGAGAGCTCCCCGAGCGCGAGCACGGTGGTCGGGTGCAGGCGCTGCGCGAGCGTCACGAGAACCTCGCCGCCGGCGTCGGCGCCCGTGTACTGGTTCACCACCGGCACGTATCCGCGCTCGACGAGCGCCCTCGAGAGCGTGCGGGTCGCCGTCGCGACGAGCTCGCCCGGCGGGATGGTGCTCGTGTCGATCACGACGATCCCTGTGCTGCCGGATGCCAGCGCGCGAGCGTGCACGCTTGGCACGTACCCGAGGTCGGCGGCGGCCTGCAGCACGCGGCGGCGCGTCGGCTCAGGGATCGTCTGGCCCGGGGTGTCGTTGAGGACGTAGCTCACGGTGGCGCGCGAGACGCCGCTCGCGCGCGCCACATCGGCGGCGGTGACGCGGCCGGCTCGTCGGGAGGTGGTCATGGGCGTCCTTGCTTTCCGAGGAGGATCCCGATACATTCAACCCTAGACTGAAGCGCGTAAGTGATCTCGGAGCCGAGGTCGCCGCGGACGAGAAAGGCCTCCCTGATGCACGCAGCCGTCTCCCGACTGTCCCTCGACGAGAAGATCTCCCTGCTCACGGGAGACTCGTTCTGGACCACGCGCGGTGTCGAGCACGCGGGCGTGGAGGGGGCGGTCCTCACCGACGGCCCGCACGGCGTCCGCCTGCAGACGGGGAGCGCCGACCACCTCGGCATCAACGACAGCCACCCCGCGACCTCGTTCCCGACGGCCGCGGCGACCGGCTCGACATGGGACCCCGAGCTGCTCGAGGAGATGGGCGAGGCGCTCGGACGGGAGAGCCGGGCGCTCGGCGTCGACGTGCTGCTCGGACCCGGCGTCAACATCAAGCGCTCGCCGCTGTGCGGGCGCAACTTCGAGTACTTCTCCGAGGATCCGCTGCTCGCCGGGGCGCTCGGCGCCGGATGGGTCCGCGGGCTCCAGGCGCAGGGTGTCGGGGCCTCGCTCAAGCACTTCGCGGCGAACAACCAGGAGACCGAGCGCATGCGCGTGAGCGCCGAGGTCGACGAGCGCACACTGCGCGAGATCTACCTTCCGGCTTTCGAGCGCGTCGTGAAGGAGGCCGAGCCGGCCACCGTCATGTGCGCGTACAACCGCATCAACGGCACGTACGCGTCGGAGCACCGGTGGCTGCTGACCGACGTCCTCCGCGACGAGTGGGGCTACGACGGGTACGTCGTGTCGGACTGGGGCGCCGTGAGCAACCCGCCCGCGGCCGTCGCGGCGGGTCTCGACCTCACGATGCCGGCGGCCGGCCCCCGCCACGCCGCGGACATCCGCGCGGCGCTCGACCGCGGCGACCTCGACGAGGCGGCCATCGACCTCGCGGTGTCGCGCATTCTGACCGTGCACGACCGCCTCCGTGCGGCACGGGGCGAGACTCCCGCGGTCGATCATGACGCGCACCACGCTCTCGCCCGCCGGATCGCGGCCGAGAGCACCGTCCTCCTCGCGAACGAGGGCGGCATCCTGCCGCTGTCGGCCGATGAGGGATCGATCGCCGTGATCGGCGAGTTCGCCCGGTCGCCGCGCTACCAGGGCGCGGGGAGCTCGCACATCCAGCCCACGCGCCTCGACGCCGCGCTCGATGCCATCCGCGAGGTCGCGGGCGACGTGTCCTTCGCCGCGGGCTTCCGGCTGGACGGCGAGGCGGATGCCGCGCTCCTTGACGAGGCGGTCGCGGCGGCCCGCGCCGCCCGCACGGTCGTGCTGTTCCTGGGGCTCCCCGCCGAGGACGAGTCCGAGGGGTTCGACCGCACGCACATCGACCTGCCGCGCGTGCAGCGCGACCTCCTCGACGCCGTCCTCGCCGTCAACGAGCGCGTCGTGGTGGTGCTCTCGAACGGCTCCGTCGTCTCGCTCGACGGCATCGTCGGCCGGGTGCCGGCCATCCTCGAGATGTGGCTCGGCGGCCAGGCCTCCGGCTCCGCCGCCGCCGACGTGCTCTTCGGAGTCGCCGAGCCGGCGGGGCGCCTCGCCGAGACCATCCCGCTGCGCCTGGCCGACAACCCCGCGCACGTGAACTTCCCCGGCAGCCCGAAGAAGGTCGTGTACGGCGAGCGGGTCTACGTCGGGTACCGCTGGTACGACCGCACCGAGCGCGAGGTGGCCTTCCCGTTCGGATTCGGGCTCGGCTACACGACGTTCGAGCTCACGGATGTCGCGGTGTCGGTTCCCGACGCGGGCCTCGCGCACGCCGTGGTCGAGGTGACGGTCTCGAACACGGGCGCGCGCGACGGCGCCGAGGTCGTGCAGGTCTATGTCGGCGACCCCGAGGCGTCGGTCGACCGGCCGGTGCGCGAGCTGCGCGCCTTCCGGAAGGTGCGCCTCGCGGCGGGGGAGTCGACGCGCGTGCGGCTCGAGCTCGACGAGCGTGCATTCGCCTTCTGGGGTGAGACGGGCTGGACCGTCGAGCCCGGCGCGTTCACGGTCGAGGTCGGCACGTCGTCGCGCGACATCGTCGCGACGACCGAGATCGAGCTCGACGTGCCGCCGGTCGTGCCCGAGCTCGACCTGGAGTCGACGATCGGCGACTGGCGGCGTCATCCGGTCGGTCGCGGCGTGCTCGAAGGCGCGCTCGCGGCGCAGGGCGGCGCGTCGGCGGCGATCTTCGCCGACCCCGAGATCAGCCGGATGATGGAGTCGATGCCGCTGCGCACGATGCTCGGCTTCGGCGGCGAGGTCGACGGGACGGCCGCGACCGAGGCGCTGCTCGCCCAGCTCTGAGCGGCACCACCTCCGGACCTGGGCAGATGGGCCTTTGTCGGGGTCTCAGTTGGCGTCCTTTAACGGCCGGTTTTCGGACCGCAACTGCGACCTGGATGGCGGAGGTCCGGAGGCCCGGCGGATGGCGGATGGGTCTTCGTCGGGGTCGCAGTTTGCGTCCTTAAACGGCCGGTTTTCGGACCGCAACTGCGACCTGGACAGATGGCGGAGGTCCGGAGGGACAGATGGCGGCGGTCCGGGAGGCGGTCAGGTCGGGGCGAAGGCGGTCGAGAGGCCGGCGGGCGAGAGCGCGTGCTCGACGGCGAGGATGCTCGCGCCGATCACGGCCGCCTTCGACGCGGCGGTGGACTGCACGATCGTGAGGTGCTCGGTCGCGAGCGGGGTGGAGCGCGTGTAGACGATCTCGCGCACGCCGGCGATGAGGTGCTCGCTCACGCGCGCCATCGATCCGCCGATCGAGATGACCGAGGGGTTGAGGAGGCTGACCGACGCGGTGAGCACCTCGCCGATGTCGCGCCCGGCCTGGCGCACGGCCTGGATGGCCTCGAGGCTGCCGTGCTTGACGAGCGCGACGACATCGTCGCCCGTGTGCGCCTCGACGCCCTGCTCGCGCAGTGTGCGGGCGATCGCGGGCCCCGACGCGAGCGCCTCGAGGCACCCGTGGTTGCCGCAGTGGCACGGGACGTCGACCCCGCGCGCCACGCGCACGTGCCCGATGTCGCCCGCGATGCCCTGCGCTCCGCGCTGCAGCCGGCCATCCGACACGATGCCCGCGCCGATGCCCGTCGCGACCTTCACGAAGAGGAAGTGGTCGACGCCCGGCCACGCGACCGCGCGCTCGCCGAGCGCCGAGATGTTGACGTCGTTGTCGACGAGCACCGCGACCGGGAAGTGCCGCTGCACCCACGCCGGGACGTCGAAGCGATCCCACCCCGGCATGATCGGCGGATTGACCGGCTGCCCGGTAGAGTGCTCGACCGGTCCGGGCAGGCCGATCCCGATCGCGGCGACGTCGGCCGACGACCGCTCGGTGTCGTCGAGAAGCCGCTGCGCGGACTCGACGAGCCACGTCAGCACCGCCTCGGGGCCCTGCGCGATCTCGACGCGCTCGCTCGCCTCGGCGAGGATGGCGCCGGTCAGGTCGGTGATCGCGACGTTCGCATGCGACGCGCCCAGGTCGGCGGCGACGACCACCTTCGCGGACGGGTTGAGCGCGAACTGCGACGGCGGGCGTCCTCCCGTGGAGACGGCGTCGGCGACCGCCGTGATGAGCCCCATGCGCATGAGCTCGTCGACCCGCGCGGCGACGGTCGAACGAGCGAGCCCCGTCGACTTGGCGAGCTCGGCGCGCGTGCGCGGCACCCCGTCGCGGAGCAGCTGGAAGAGGTCGCCGACGTCGGCGCGCCCCGTCGGGCTATCGGACATGCGCACTCACCTTCTCGCGCCGGCAGAAGTCGGCCGACTTCTGCCGTGATCCGTCATCCTACGTGCCGGTGTCGGCGGAAGCCGTGTCAGCTGCTGCGCGACGGCCGCCCGGCGAAGCGCTGCTGGAGCAGCACCGCGATGACGATGATCACGCCCTTGGCGACCGCCTGCGTCGAGGAGGACAGGTTGTTCTGCACGAAGACGTTGCTGAGCGTCGCGAAGATGAGCACGCCGAAGACCGTTCCGGTGATCGTGCCGCGGCCGCCGGTGAGAAGCGTGCCGCCGACGACGACCGCGGCGATCGCATCGAGCTCCCACAGCGAGCCGTGCGTCGAGGTGCCCGCGGTCGTGCGGCCGAGCAGCATGATCGCGGCGACGCCGGCGGCCAGGCCGCTGAGCGCGTAGAGCCACATCGTGTGGCGCTTCACCGCGATGCCCGCGAGGCGCGCGGCCTCGCGATTGCCGCCGATCGCGACCGTGCGGCGGCCGAAGGTCGTGCGGTTCAGGAGGAACCAGCCGCCCGCGGCGACGACGGCGAAGATCCAGATGAGCATGTCGATGCCGAGGATGTCGATGTTGAGCGCGCGGATGAAGTCGCGATCCGACACGATGAGCGTGCGGTTGTTCGCGAGGAGCTCGGCCAGGCCGCGCGCGCCGACGAGCATCGCGAGCGTCGCCATGAACGCCACGACCTTGCCGTACGCGATCACGACCCCGTTGATGAGGCCGGCTGCGGCGCCGACGACGAGCGCGATGAGCATCATGAGCGTCCAGTGCACCGAGTCGGCGAGGTCCTGCACGGCCGCGAGCGTCGCCACGACCGAGGCCAGGGCCACCACCGCGCCCACGGAGAGGTCGATCCCGCCCGCGATGATGACGAAGGTCATCGCGATGCTCACCACGCCGATGATCGACGCCTGGCGCAGGATGACGAGCGCGTTGTCGAACGTCGGGAACGTCCCGGGCGCCGTGATCGCCCCCACGACGACGAGCGCGAGGAGCGCGAGCACGAGGCCGAGGTTGCGTCCGACGGATCCCGAGAAGATGCGCCGCAGGGGCGAGGCCTGCGGCTCGGCGGCGGGGCTCTGCACGCTCATGCGGCGGCTCCTTTCATGACGAGATCGAGCACGCCGTGCTCGTCGATGTCGGATGCGGGAAGACGATCGAGCACGCGCCCGTCGCCGATGACGAGCACGGTGTCGGAGAGGCCGAGCACCTCGGGGATCTCGCTCGAGACGATGACGATCGCGGTCCCCGACGCGGCCAGCCGCCGGATGAGCCCGTAGATCTCGGCACGGGCGCCGACGTCGACGCCGCGGGTCGGCTCGTCGAGCAGCAGAACCCGGCTGCCCTCCACGAGCCATCGGGCGAGGAGGATCTTCTGCTGGTTGCCGCCGGAGAGCGTGGCCGCCGGTCGGTCAGGGTCGGCGGGCCGCAGCTCGAGGGCGTCCATCTGCTCCCTCGCCACGCGGCGCTCGGCCCGCTCGTCGAGCACGCCCCGTCGCGCGATGCGCGGGAACGTCGACAGGGTGATGTTGCGGAAGATCGGCTCGTCGAGCACGAGCCCCTGCGACTTGCGCTCCTCGGGGCTGAGGCCCATCCCGGCCTTCACCGCGGCCGTGACCGATCCGCGCGGCAGCGGGCGGCCATCCCGCTTCACCGTGCCCGCGGTCGCTCGCCGCGCCCCATAGACCGTCTCGAGGATCTCCGAGCGACCCGATCCGACCAGCCCTGCGAGGCCCACGATCTCCCCCGCGCGCACGGAGAATGACACGTCCTCGAAGACGCCGGCCAGCCCGAGGCCTTCGACCTCGAGCAGCACGGGCGCGTCCGGCGCGATGGGCGTCGCGGGCGGGAAGACGTTCTCGACCGTCCGGCCCGTCATATGGCGGATGAGGTCGGCCGTGGGGGTGTCGGCGACGGAGAGGTTGCTGGCCGTGCTGCGGCCGTCCTTGAGGACGGTGATGCGATCCCCGATCGCGCGGATCTCCTCGAGCCGGTGCGTGATGTAGATGACGGCGATGCCCTGGGCGGTGAGCTCGCGCACGACGTGGAAGAGGTTGCGGACCTCCTCGGCGTCGAGCACGGCCGACGGCTCGTCCATCACGATGAGGCGGATGTCGTGCGACAGCGCGCGCGCCATGCTCACGATCTGCTTGCCCGCTGCGCTCAGCGAGCCGACCTCCGCGTGCGGCGAGATGCCGGCGTGACCGAGGCGCTCGAGCAGTCGGCGCGTCTCGCGGGCGGCATCGCGCCGCCGGGTGACGCCGCCGCGCGCGAGCTCGTGCCCGAGGAAGATGTTCTCGGCGACCGTGAGATCGTCGACGACGTCGAGCTCCTGGTACATCGTCGCGATGCCGTGATCGATCGCCGCCTGGGGGCTCGTGATCGCGATCGGCTCGCCGTTCCAGCGGATCTCGCCGGCGTCGGGCTCGTGCGCGCCGGCGAGGGTCTTGATGAGCGTGGACTTCCCCGCGCCGTTCTGGCCCAGGAGGCAGTGCACCTCGCCCGGGAGCACGTCCAGGTCGACCCCGCGCAGGGCCTGCACTCCCGCGAAGCTCTTCTCGATTCCGCGGACCGAGAGTAATGACGCGGCGTGGTCGTCTTTGATCACGGCTGAAACCTAACACCGCGGGGCTTCTGCTGTCGATGAGTCAGAACCTGTACAGGCACCCGCAAGGCTGTTAGCTTGACCGCATCTGCATCACGTTTCAAGGAGGAGACATGGGCACAGTGCGCACGCGCGCAGGACGCGCTGCGGTCGCGGGGATGGCGGCACTCGCGACGATCGGCCTGCTCGCCGGGTGCACCAGCGACGGCGACGAGGGCGAGGGCGACGTCGTCGACCAGGGCACGACGAGCGACGAGAACGCCGAGGAGGGCGACACGGTCGTCATCGGATGGTCGGGGCCGGAGGCCGACCACGGCTGGCTGGGCGCCATCAACTCCGGCGCGCTCGCCGCGGCCGAGAGCTTCGGCGACGTCGAGCTGCGGCAGGCGGAGGGCACCAACGACGCGAGTCAGCAGATCGCGGCGGTCGAGCAGTTCATCAACGAGGGAGTCGACGCCATCGTCCTGCTCCCGACGGATGGCGCCGCGCTCACCGAGGTCGCGATCCAGGCCATGGAGGCGGGCATCCCGGTCATCAACGTCGACCGGGAGTTCTCGAGCACGTTCGCTTCGCGGGTCACCATCCTCGGCGACAACTACGGCATGGGCGTGAGCGCCGGCACCTACATCTGCGAGGAGCTCGAGGGCCAGAGCGACGCGGTCGTCGCCGAGATCGCGGGCATCGACTCCCTCCCGCTCACGCAGGACCGGTCGCAGGGCTTCGCCGACGCCCTCGAGGACTGCGGTCTCGAGGTGTCGGCCCGCGTGGCCGCCGACTTCACCGTGGCCGGCGGCGAGGCGGCGGCCTCGCAGCTGCTCTCGGCGAACCCCGAGATCGACGCGATCTGGAACCACGACGACGACCAGGGCGTCGGCGTGATGGCCGCGATCGAGGCCGCGGGCCGCGACGAGTTCTTCCTCGTGGGCGGCGCAGGCAGCGTCAACATGATGGAGCGGATCGAGGCGGACGACAGCGTCATCAAGGCGACGGTCATCTACCCCTCGACGCAGGCGGCCGACGGCATCGCGCTCGCGCGTCTCGTCGCGCAGGAGAAGACGATGAGCGATCTCGTCACGCCGAGCGTGCCGTATCGGATCGTGCTCGACGCGCCCGTCGTGACGAAGGACAACGTCGAGGAGTTCATCGACCTCGCCTTCGAGTCCTGACGGGGCGAGCCCGGAAGAGCCGAGGAGGAGGCGCCCGCGGGGGAGGCGGGCGCCTCCTCCTCTGTCTGTGAACACGCAACTTTTGCTTGTTGATCGACGGAAGTCCTGATACCGTCGGGGACGCGCCTGCGAGAGCGCGCCATCCCCCGAGACCTCACCGTCGAGAGAAGAGTCACATGACCTCTGCCCCCGCCATCGCGCTCCAGCTCTACACGATCCGAGAGGCGGTGGCCGAGGATGCGGGTGCCGCGCTCGCCCGCGCGGCCGAGATCGGCTTCGAGCGGATCGAGCTCTTCAACATCGTCGAGTGGCGCGCGCAGCTCGAGGCGGGCCTCGCCGCGCACGGCCTCACCGCTCCCACCGCTCACGCGGTGCTCTCGAGCGGCGAGCCCGAGCAGTTCTTCGAGGCCGCGCAGGCCCTCGGCGTGAAGACGCTCATCGACCCCTTCATCGCGCCCGAGCGCTGGACGAGCCGCGACGAGGTCCTCCGCATCGCCGACGAGCTCGCCGCGCACGCCGAGAAGGCGAAGGCGTACGACCTCGCGTTCGGCTACCACAACCACTTCTGGGAGGTGGAGAACGTCTTCGACGGCGAGACGGCCCTCGAGGTCCTCGCCGGCGCCCTCCCGGCCGACGTCGGTCTCGAGGTCGATGCGTACTGGGCAGCCGTCGGCGGCGCGGACGTGCCCGCTCTGCTCACGTCGCTCGGCGACCGGGTCCGGCAGCTCCACATCAAGGACGCGCCCCTCGTCGACGGCGCGCTGAGCAAGGACCGCGAGGACCAGCTGCCCGCGGGACAGGGCGCGATCGCGTGGCAGCCCGTGCTCGCCGCCGCGCCTGCGGCCGAGCTTCTCGTCGTCGAGTTCGACGAGTACCGCGGCGACATCTTCGACGGCATCGCCCAGGGCCTCGCGGGAACGCGCGCGCTGCTCGGCGCGTGACAGCCGCCATCCCGAACCAGAGAGAAAGAGAGCGTCCCGTGAGCGGACACCACCCCGTCGGCGTCGGATTCATCGGCGCGGGGATGATCAGCGACACCTACCTCGAGCACCTCGCGCAGTTCCCCGACGTCGAAGTCGTCGCGGTCGGCGACATCGACACGGTGCGCGCGAAGGCGCAGGCCGAGAAGCACGGCGTGCCGGTGTCGGGCTCGCCCGACGAGATCCTCGCGCACCCCGATGTCGAGCTCGTCGTGAACCTGACGATCCCGGCGGTGCACGCCGAGGTGTCGCTCGCGGCGATCGACGCCGGCAAGCATGTGTGGAGCGAGAAGCCGATCGCGGTCGACTTCGCCTCGGGTCAGGGCCTCGTGAAGCGCGCCGCCGAGAAGGGCCTGCGCGTGGGCATCGCCCCCGACACGGTGCTCGGCCGCGGCGTGCAGAGCGCGCTGCGGGCGATCGCGCGCGGCGAGATCGGCCAGCCGATCGGCGCGTCGACGGCGATGATGAGCCTCGGCCCCGACAAGTGGCACCCGAACCCCGACTTCTTCTTCCTGCCCGGCGCCGGACCGGTCTTCGACATGGGCCCGTACTACCTGACGACGCTCGTCAACGTGTTCGGCTCGGTCGCGAAGGCCTCGGCCTTCGGTCTCACGAGCACGCCGACCCGCACGGTCGTCGCGGGCGACCGCGCGGGGGCCGAGTTCCCCGTGCTCGTCCCGACGCACGTCAACGCGAACCTCGAGTTCGAAGGCGGGGGCACGAGCTCGAGCATCTTCAGCTGGGAGTCGCCCCTCATGCGCATGGGCGTGGTCGAGATCACCGGCACCGAGGGCACCCTCTCGATCCCGGACCCGAACATGTTCGAGGGGCCGCTGCGGATCATCCGCGCGGGCGGCGACCCGCGCGAGCAGCAGTGGGAGGAGCTCGAGAGCGACGGTGTCGTGGGCGGCCGCGGTCTGGGCGTGATCGACATGGTGCGCGCCATCCGGGAGGACCGCCCGCACCGCGCGTCGGGCGAGATCGGCCTGCACGTGCTCGAGACGATGATCGCGATCGAGCGCTCGATCGAGACCGGCGAGACGGCCGCGGTCGAGAGCCGGATCGAGCGCCCCGCGCCGATCCCCGCGGACTGGACGCCCTATGAGCTCTGAGATCGGAGCCGGCTTCGTCGGCGGCGGGTTCATGGCGCGCGTGCACAGCCGGGCTGCGCGGGCAGCCGGCGCCCGACTGCGCGGCCTCAGCTCGTCGTCGGCCGAGCGGGCGTCCTCCGCCGCGGCCGACCTCGACATCGAGAACGCCTTCTCGGGCTACGACGCGCTCCTCGACGACCACGACGTCGACGTCGTCCATGTGTGCACGCCGAACGCTCAGCACGCCGAGCAGACGCTCGCGGCGCTCGCGGCAGGCAAGCACGTCGTGTGCGAGAAGCCCATCGCCACGACGTCGGCCGACGCGCGCCGCCTCGTGGAGGCGCAGGCCGGCTCGGGTCTCGTCGGCGCCGTCCCGTTCGTCTACCGCTACCACCCGATGGTCCGCGAGGCGCGCGCCCGCATCGCCGAGAGCGGCGAGGCCGTGCTCTCGATCGACGCGGCGTACCTCCAGGACTGGCTGCTGGGCGCCGAGGACGGCAACTGGCGAGCCGGCGCGGAGGGCGGCGCATCCCGCGCGTTCGCCGACATCGGCTCGCACCTGTTCGACCTCCTCGAGTTCGTGACGGGCGAGCGGGTCGTGAAGCTCAGCGCGCTCACCCGCACCGTCTTCGAGGAGCGCGCGGGGCATCCGGTCGCGAACGAGGACATCGCCGCCGTCCTGTTCCAGCTCTCGGGAGGGGCACCCGGCACGGCGCTCGTCAGCCAGATGGCGGCCGGCCGCAAGAACGGTCTCGTGCTCGAGGTGCACACGGGCGATGCGGCCTACCGCTTCGAGCAGGAGCGCCCCGAGGACCTGTGGATCGGCCGGCGCGACGGCTCGCTCCTGCTCCCGCGCGAGGAGGGCCTGCTCGCCCCCGACGCCGCGCGCCTGTGCCGCGTCCCCTCGGGTCACCCGATGGGGTATCAGGACGCGTTCAACGCCTT
The DNA here is from genome assembly GCF_053851835.1 of Microbacterium sp. KNMS. Classification (NCBI taxonomy): domain Bacteria; kingdom Bacillati; phylum Actinomycetota; class Actinomycetes; order Micrococcales; family Microbacteriaceae; genus Microbacterium; species Microbacterium sp. KNMS. The sequence goes on along the minus strand of NZ_JBSQBP010000022.1, from coordinate 20,382 downwards.
CGTGTCGGACGCATACGCCGCGACCGCGGGGGCGGAGCCCGAGGGGCTGCCGTCGTTCCGCGACGGCCTGCGCGCCGCGCAGCTGACCGAGGCCGTCGTCGAGTCCGCGCGCACGGGCGCGTGGGTCGAGACGCCGGTGGACGCATGACGACCGGAGGAGGATCCATGGCCGAGGCACGCCATCCCGTCACGCTGTTCACCGGCCAGTGGGCCGACATGCCGTTCGAGGAGCTCGCGCGCCGCGCGGCCGAGTGGGGCTACGACGGGCTCGAGATCGCCGCGTCGGGCGACCACCTCGATCTGCAGCGGGCCGACGAGGACGACGCGTACGTGCAGTCGCGTCTCGACATCCTGGACCGCTACGGGCTCAAGGTGTGGGCGATCTCGAACCACCTCGCCGGGCAGGCCGTGTGCGACGACCCGATCGACTTCCGCCATCAGGCGATCCTGCGCGACTACGTGTGGGGGGATGGCGATGGCGAGGGCGTGCGCCGGCGCGCGGCCGAGGACATGAAGCGTGCCGCCCGCGTCGCGCGCAAGCTCGGCGTCGACACGGTCGTCGGCTTCACGGGATCGAAGATCTGGCCCTACGTCGCGATGTTCCCGCCCGTTCCCGCCGACGTCATCGACGCGGGCTACGAGGACTTCGCGAACCGGTGGAACCCGATCCTCGACGTGTTCGACGCCGAGGGCGTGCGGTTCGCGCACGAGGTGCACCCCTCCGAGATCGCCTACGACTACTGGACGAGCGTCCGGACCCTCGAGGCCATCGACCGGCGCGAGGCCTTCGGGTTCAACTGGGACCCGTCGCACATGGCGTGGCAGGGCGTCGACACGGTCGCGTTCATCACGGACTTCGCCGACCGGATCTACCACGTCGACTGCAAGGACACGCGGATCCGCAGGGCATCCGGTCGGCAGGGCATCCTCGGGTCGCACCTCGCCTGGGGCGACCCGCGGCGGGGGTGGGATTTCGTCTCGACCGGGCACGGCGACATCCCGTGGGAGGACGCGTTCCGCGCGCTCGCCGCGATCGGCTACGACGGCCCGATCTCGATCGAGTGGGAGGACGCCGGGATGGACCGGCTGCACGGGGCAGCCGAGGCGGTCGGCTACATCCGCTCGCTGCTGTGGAAGCTCCCCGAGGCGTCGTTCGACGCCGCGTTCAGCAACCAGTAGACGCATCCGGCACGGCGCCGCTCCGGGGTTCCGGGGCGGCGCCGTCGTGTGCTCCGTCGGGCTTATGTTGAAAAGAGGCGAAAGTACGTCTACTCTCGGCGTATACGAATCCGCCGACGAAGGAGTCGCCATGCCCAACGGTCTGCTCGATGCCGCGAGCCTCCGCGTCCACCCCGACGGAGCGGCGCTCCAGCTCACCATCCCGTGGTACCGGAGCCTCTGGCTGTCCTCCGTCACGAGCATCGCCCTCACGGTCGACGGCGAGCAGGTTCCCGAGAGCGATCTCACCTTCGAGCTGAACGGCACGCGCTACGCGATCGCCGACCTCCCGCAGCAGAGCGACGTCCTCTGGTATCTGCAGGACCATCCGCTTCTCATCGTCCGCCGCGCGGCGCCGATCGCTCTCGGCGAGACGCACGAGATCGTGCTGCACGGCGAGCTGCGCCTGCCCTACATGCAGATCGCGCCGGGGCAGGACGGCGGCCCCGGGCTGTACGTGCCGAACGTCGTGCACCATGAGCTGACGCTCACGGCCACCGACCGCGACGCCGCGCCCGTCGGCCTCGAGCTCGAGGTGCCGTCGGCGCCCGAGCGATCCGATGACGACCCGTTCCGTCTCGGCCTGACGCTGTACTCCGCGAGCGCGGAGTTCCGGGCCGGCTGGTACGACTTCGACGGCCTGCTCGATCGCGTCGCCGAGCTCGGCATCGGGCCGGGCATCGAGATCGTCGCATCGCAGATGGTGCCGACCTACCCGCGGGTGTCGGAGGAGTTCGAGCGCGCGTGGCGCGCGGCGTTCGACCGGCACGGCTTCGAGGCGAGCTCGTTCGGCGCGAACCTCGACATGGGGCGTCGACGCGACCGCGACATGACGCCCGATGAGGAGTTCGAGGTCACCGAGCTGCTCTTCCGCGGCGCGAAGCGCCTCGGCTTCCCGCTCGTGCGCATCCAGTCGGCCAAGCCCGACCTGCTGCGTCGGCTGCTGCCCGTCGCCGAGGAGCTCGACCTCCGTCTCGCGTACGAGATCCACGCGCCCTCCGGGCCGAACGCCCCCGAGGTGCTGCGCATCCGCGACCTCTACGCCGAGCTCGACTCGCCCCTGCTGGGCTTCGTCGCCGACTTCTCGGCGACGATGCGGGCGATGTCGCCGACGCTGCTGCGCGCCGTGCGGCGCGCGGGCCTCGACGACGAGGCCGTCGCGCGGCTGCAGGAGATCTGGGCGACGGATGAGCCGATGCGCGCACGGCAGGAGGAGTTCATCGCGTACCTGCGCGGTCGCGACTTCGACCCGGGCCGGCTCGGATCGTTCGCTCACCTGGCCTTCAACATGCACGGCCACGTCGACCCGCGCGAGTGGGCCGACATCATGCCGCAGATCCTGCACGTGCACGCCAAGTTCTACGACATCGACGAAGCCGGCCAGGAGCCCGCGATCGACTACCCCGAGCTCGTGCGCGTGTTCGTGGAGGGCGGCTATCGCGGCTTCTGGTCGAGCGAGTGGGAGGGCCACGCGTTCGCCGAGCTCGGCGAGGTCGACCCGCTCGCCCTCGTGCGGCGCCAGCACGACCTCATCCGCGCGAGCATGCGCACCGGGCAGCCCGCCTGAGCGCGGGCAGCCCGACTGAGCACGGGCGGCTTCCACGCGGGTGATAACCCGCATCGGAAACACTTATGTGACTTTCTGACCTAACCCGGTCATGCTGTGGACAGGAGCACCCGAGCTCCTGTCCCTGCACTTCCGACGACGATGTCAGAAAGGCCAGATCATGACACAGCGCACCACGCGGCGGCTCGCCGCGATCGCCATCCCCACCGCGGGCCTCATCCTCCTCGCAGGATGCGCGGGCGGCTCGGATGGCTCGGGCGACGGAGGCGACGACGGGGGAGAGTCCGTCGAGTTCAGCTTCATGTACGCCACCTCGAACAACCTCGAGAGCCCCTACGAGACCCTCGCGAACGAGTACATGGAGGCGCACGACGGCGTCACCATCTCGACGAACCCGCTCCCGAACGACAGCTACGGCGAGACGCTCCGCACGCAGCTGCAGGCCGGCAACGCCCCCGACGTCATCCAGACCACCCCCGGATCGGGTGACCCCCGCAGCGTCGTCCCGCTCGCCGAGGCCGGCTTCCTCGAGCCGCTCGGCGACACCGCGGCCGGTCTCGTGCCCGAGGGCGCCGACGCGCTCTTCACTGTGGACGGGGAGGTCTACGGGCAGCCCATGGACTTCACCCTCTCGACGCTCGTCGTGAACATGTCCGCCGCCGCGGAGGCGGGGCTCGACGACTTCCCCGCGACGACGGACGAGCTGCTCGCCTCCTGTGGCGAGGTTGCCGAGAACGGCGCGTCGCTCGTCGTGCTCGCGGGCGCCGCCGCGCCCAATGCGGGTCTCACCGCCCAGGCCATCGCCGCGACGCGCGTCTACGCCGAGACGCCCGACTGGAACGACCAGCGCGCCGCAGGCGAGGTGACCTTCGCCGAGAGCGACGGATGGCACGACGTGCTGCAGACGATCCTCGACATGAAGGACGCCGGGTGCTTCCAGCCCGGCGCCGAGGGCGCCGGGTTCGATGCCATCACGAACGGCCTCGCGCAGGGCACCTCGCTCGGGAGCTTCATCCCGTCGGGGTCGGCCGTCGAGATCGGCCGTGCCGCGCCCGACGTGGAGTGGGCCATCCAGCCCTTCCCGCCCGCTGACGGCGGCGACCCGTACCTCATCGCGAGCTCGAACTACACGATCTCGATCAACGCGGCGTCGGAGAACAAGGAGGCGGCGGCCGAGTTCCTCGAGTGGCTCGCGCAGCCCGAGCAGGCGGAGCGCTTCTCCGAGCTCTCCGGCGAGCTCCCCGTCTCCGGCATCGAGGGCCTTGACCTCACGGGCACGATCTACGAGCCCGTGGCGGATCTCCTGCAGTCCGGCCACTACGCGGGGCTTCCGAACGCGTTCTGGAAGGGCGAGGTCTACGAGAAGCTCTCGAGCGGCGTGCAGGGCCTGCTCACGGGCCAGAAGACGGTCGACGCCGTCCTCGCCGACATGGACGCGGCCTGGGGCGACTGACCTGCGACAGGGGGATCGGCGGGCGGAAGCGCCCGCCGATCCCTGTGTCGGCACCGGCTTATGTCGGATATCGAAATTAGTTATGTGTGTTTTCGACCTAGGTGGTCGATACTGAAGGGGGCCCCGCACCTGGGCGGGAGCCGCAGCACTCGACGACGACGTCAGAAGGGCAACGACATGACACAGCAGCGTCGCATCATCCGGGCAGGCGCCCTCGCAGGAACCGCGGCGATCGGAGCGCTTGTGCTCGCGAGCTGCTCGACCTCCGCCGGCGGCGGCGCGGGAGACGGCCAGAGCTTCTCGCTCGCGTTCCCCGTCTCGAACGAGGCGAAGACCCCGTACGAGATCCTCGCCGAGCAGTACATGGAGGAGAACCCCGACGTCGAGATCACGATCGACAAGCTGCCCGGCGAGAGCTACAACACGACGATCCGGACCCAGCTGCAGGGCGGCAACGCCTCCGACATCTTCCTCTCCGCTCCCGGCAACGGCCAGTCCTTCAGCATCGTCCCGCTCGCCGAGGCCGGGCTCCTCGAGCCGCTCGGCGAGACGGCGACGAGCCTCATCCCCGCCGGCTCGGAGCACCAGTTCGTCGTCGACGGCGCCGTGTACGGGCAGCCGCTGAACATCGCGCCCGCGGGCGTCGTCGTGAACCAGACGGCCGCCGAGGCCGCCGGCATCACGGAGTACCCGGCCGACTGGCAGGGCGTGCTCGACGCGTGCGAGACGGCGGCCCAGGCGGGCGGCTCGTACTTCGTCGTGGCCGGCTCGATCCCGCCCAACGCGGGCATGATGGCGCAGGCGGTCGCCGCGACGCGCGTGTACGCCGAGGACCCCGACTGGAACACGCAGCGCGCCGAGGGCGAGGTCACCTTCGCCGACAGCGAGGGATGGCAGCAGACGCTCCAGGCGATCGTCGACATGAACGACGCGGGGTGCTTCCAGCCCGGTGTCGAGGGCGCGGGCTTCGACGCCATCACGAACGGGCTCGTCCAGGGCACGTCGAGCGCGATGTTCGGCCCGAGCGGCGTCGCGCGCGACCTCGGCGAGGCCGCGGGCGGCGAGGCGACCTTCGTCGCGCAGACGTTCCCGCCCGCCGACGCGGCCGACGGCGCGTTCGGCTACGCCAGCTCGACCTACTCGTACTCGATCCCGGCGTCGTCGAAGAACAAGGACGCGGCGAAGGCGTTCCTCGAGTGGATGGCCGAGCCCGCGCAGGCGGAGACGGTCGCCGAGGAGTCCGGCACGCTCCCGATCACGGGCTACGCAGAGATGGACTTCACCGGCACGGCGTTCGAGCCGCTGGCCGACATGCTCGCCGCGGGCGACTTCGTGCCGTTGCCGAACTCCGACTGGTCGAACCCCGCCGTGTACGACGCCCTCGGCGCCGGCGTGCAGGGTCTCCTCACCGGTCAGAAGACGGTCGAGCAGGTGCTCACCGAGATGGACACGGCCTGGGGCGAGTGACCCGGCCGGACGCGAGGGACAGGACGATGACCGCGATGCTGCAGCACGACACAGCCGACGAATCGGCGACGGAGGCCGTCGTCGTCCCCCGAAGCGGCAAGCGGCGGGGGCTGCGCCCGAAGGCGCGGCCCCGCCGCCCCGGCCTGCTGACGTTCGGGCACTGGTGGTGGGCCCTTCCGGGCATCCTCATGGTGCTCGGCATCCACTACGCCGCGACGATCGCGGGCGGCTTCTTCGCCTTCACGGACTGGACGGGCCTCGGCTCGTTCGAGTTCGTCGGCTTCGCGAACTTCGAGCGCATCTTCGGCGACCCCTCGAAGATGCTCGCGCTGGGGAACACCCTCTTCCTGGCGTTCGGCTCGGTGATCCTCACCAACGTCCTGGGTCTCGCGCTCGCCGTCGCCCTCAACCGGCTGCTCAAGACGCGGTACATCCTCCGCACGCTCTTCTTCATGCCCGTGGTGCTGAGCCCGCTCGCCGTCGCCTACATCTGGAAGTTCATCTTCGACTTCAACGGACCGCTCAACGCGTTCCTCACGGCGATCGGGATGGGCGACCTCGCCCGCGCGTGGCTCGGCGACCCGACGTTCGCGATCTGGACGATCCTCATCGTGATCGTCTGGCAGCAGACCGGCTTCTCGATGGTCATCTACGCCGCGGGCCTGGCGGGGGTCCCGGTCGAGATCGAGGAGGCCGCGACGATCGACGGAACCACGCTCTGGCAGCGGTTCTGGCACGTGACGCTCCCGGCCATCCGCCCCGCCGTCGCGATCGCGACCACGCTCGGCCTCGTGAACGGCCTCCGCATCTTCGACCAGATCATGGCGCTCACCGGCGGAGGCCCCGCCGGCGCCACCGAGACCCTCGCGACCGAGGTCTACAAGCAGGCGTTCTCGCTCGGCCAGTTCGGGTACGGCGCCGCGCTCGCCCTCGTGCTCACCGCGATCATCCTCGTCTTCGCGATCATCCAGCAGCGCGTGACGCAGGAGAAGGAGGACTGACATGTTCCGCTACACGAAGCTCACCGCGGTCCGCGAGGTGCTCATCTGGGTGCTCGCGCTCGTGTTCCTGCTGCCGTTCTTCTTCCTCGTCTCCACCGCGCTGAAGACCGACGAGGAGGTCTTCCGCTCCTCGCCGCTCGCGCTCCCCGAGGCGCCGCAGCTCGCCAACTTCGTCGACCTGTTCGCCGCGCAGGGGCAGGGCAACATCCTCGCCGGGCTCGTGAACTCGGTCGTCCTCACCCTCGGGGCGATTCTCGGCCTCGTGCTGCTCGGCTCGCTGACCGGGTACGTCATCATGCGCTCGACGCAGCGGTGGACGAAGGGCGCCTACTACCTCTTCCTCATCGCGATCATCCTGCCCGCGCAGCTCGGCACCGTGCCCCTGTACATCGGGGCGCGCGCGATCGGGCTCACCGGCTCGCTGTGGGGGATGATCATCCTCTACACGGGGATGATGCTGCCGCTCGCGATCTTCCTCTACGCGGGATTCTTCCGCGGCCTCGGCACGGAGTACGAGGAGGCCGCGGCGATCGACGGCGCCACCCGGACGCAGATCTTCTTCCGGATCGTGCTCCCGCTCATGGCCCCCGCGACCGGCACGGTCGCCATCCTCACGGGTCTCATCGTGTGGAACGACTTCATGACCGCGCTCATCTTCCTCGGCGGATCCGACGCGCAGACCCTGCCGGTCGCGATGTACTACTTCATCGGATCGCTCGTGTCGCAGTGGAACAAGATCTTCGCGATCGTGCTCGTCTCGATGATCCCGATCCTCGCGTTCTACCTCGTCGCGCAGAAGAAGTTCATCCAGGGCTTCGCAGGCGGTCTCAAGGGATGAGCGCCTCCCTGCAGCGGACGCCCGCCGACCTCGGCGACGGGACGTTCCGCAACCCGATCCTGCCCGGCGACCGTCCGGATCCCTCTGTCCTGCGCGTGGGTGACGCGTACTACCTGACCTGCTCGTCCTTCGACGCCTCACCGGGGCTCGCGCTCTGGCGCTCGGAGGATCTCGTCTCCTGGTCGTTCGCGGGCACGGCGCTCGAGCATCCGCTGAGCACCGTGTTCGCGCCCGACCTCGTCGAGCACGGCGGTCGGTACTTCATCTACTTCCCGTTCATCCCGAGCGCATGGGGCGACGCGCGGATCGACGACGCGCAGGTCTGGGTCGTGCACGCCGATCACCCGGAGGGCCCGTGGAGCGCGCCCGTCTTCACCGGCATCTCGGGTGCCATCGATCCGGGTCACGTCGTCGGCGAAGACGGAGAGCGGTACCTCTTCGTCAACGGCATCCGCCGCTGCCGCCTCTCCGCCGACGGCCTCACGGCGGTGACGCCGCTCGAGCAGGCGTATGACGGGTGGCAGTACCCGGATGAGTGGATCACGGAGTCCTACGCGCTGGAGGGGCCGAAGTTCTTCCGCCGCGGCGAATGGATCTACCTCGTCAGCGCCGTGGGCGGCACGGGCGGACCGGCGACCGGACACATGGTGATCGTGGCGCGCTCGCGGTCGGTGCTCGGCCCGTGGGAGAACGCCCCCGGCAATCCGATCGCTCGCACACGGTCGGACGACGAGGCGTGGTGGTCGCGCGGGCACGCGACGATCCTCGAGGGCCGAGACGGCCGCTGGTGGATGGTCTCGCACGGGTACGCGCGTCGCTTCCGCACACTCGGACGCCAGGCCCTCCTCGAGCCGATCGAGTGGACCGAGGACGGATGGCCGGTGGCGCCCGCGGAGGACCTCGGCGCCCCGCTTCCGAAGCCCGCGCCCGGAAGGCCCCACGCGGTTCCCGCGCCGTCGGACGACTTCGCGGAGCCCGCGTGGGGCGAGCGGTGGGTGTTCGACGACCCGGGTCGCGACGAGCTCGACCGGGTGCGCTTCGATGGAGGGCTCGTGCTGCGGGGCAAGGGCGCGTCGCCCGCCGATGCGTCGCCGCTCACGACGTGGGCGATGGACAGGGCGTTCGAGATCGAGGTCGAGATCGAGGTGCCGGACGGCACGGAGGCGGGGCTCCTCCTCTGGTTCAACCGGCGGATGTTCTACGGCATGAGCTGGGACGGGCGGACGCTCGCGAGCTATGCCGGGGGCATCCGGACGCACCGCCGCGAGCAGGTCGAGCCGGGTTCGATCATCCAGCTGCGCCTCGTCGACGATCAGCACATCGTGACCGGATGGTTCCGCCGTCCGGGTGAGGAGTGGAGCCGTCACGGCGTGCGCTACGACGTCGAGGGAGCCCACTCGGCGACCCTCCAGGACCTGAAGAGCCTCCGACCTGCCCTCTTCGCGGCCGGAGACGGCGCCGCGACCTTCCGCGGGTTCCGCTACCGCGTGCGGGAGGCGTCATGAGCGCCCGCGTCGAGGCACTGCTCGCTCGCCTCAGCTGGGAGCAGAAGCTCGCCCAGATGCAGAGCGTGTGGCGTCGGGATCTCGGCGAGGCGACCGCGCTCGCACGGCGCGGCATCGGCGCGCTCTTCTGGCCCGCATCGGCACGCGAGACCAATCAGCTTCAGCGCGCGGCCGTCGAGTCCGGCGGCGTCCCGCTGCTCATCGCGCTCGACGTCGTGCACGGTCAGCGCACGATCTTCCCCACTCCGCTCGCGCAGGCCGCGTCGTTCGACCGCGCCGTCGCCGCCGCGGACGCCCGCGTCTCGGCCCGCGAGGCGCGCTCGGGCGGCGTGAACTGGACCTACTCCCCGATGGTCGATGTGACCCGAGACCCCCGGTGGGGGCGCGTGGTCGAGGGCTTCGGCGAGGACGCGCTCCTCACCTCGACGCTCGGCGCCGTCAAGGCGCGCGCCTACCGCGCGGAGGGCGTCGCGGCCTGCCTCAAGCACTTCGCGGCCTACGGGGCCGCGGAGGCCGGACGCGACTACAACACCGCCGACGTCTCCCGGCGACGCCTGCGCGACGTGTACCTCGAGCCCTTCCGCGCGGGAGCGCACGCCGGCGCGGATACGGTCATGGCGGCGTTCACCTCCCTCAACGGGCGCCCGATGCACGCCAATGCGCCGCTGCTCACCGGGGTGCTCAAGGGCGAGTGGGGATTCGAGGGCCTCGTCGTGGGCGACGCCGAGGGGGTCGCGCAGCTCGTCGCCCACGGCGTCGCCGAGACCGAGAAGGATGCGATCCGCCAGGCGATCGAGGCCGGCGTCGACATCGTCATGGGGGGAGCGGAGCTCGTCGACGCGCAGGGCGCCGCCCTGCTCGCGCCCGGCGAGGTCGACGCGGACCGCGTCGACGACGCCGTGCGCCGCATCCTGTCGCTCAAGGAGCGGCTCGGGCTCCTCGACGATCCGTTCGTCCGAGAGGAGGCGGAGATCCTCGCGCCGACCGAGGAGTCGCTCGCCGCCGCGCGGTCGGCCGCCGAGCGCTGCATCGTGCTCCTGCGGAACGAGGGCGCGCTGCCCCTCGCGCAGCGGGGACGCGTCCTCGTCACGGGGCCGTACGCCCGGAGCCTCGATCACCTGGGCGCATGGGTGCAGCACTTCGCCGCGCCGGCGACATCGACCCTCGCGGACGCGCTCGCCGCGGAGCTCCCGGAGGTCGACTGGGTGGAGGCGGCCGGCTCTGGCTTCCTCTCCGGCTCCGACGAGGACATCGCCGAGGCGGTCTCGCGCGCAGCCGATGCCGACCTCGTCATCGTGGCGGCGGGTGAGCCGAGCCGGCTCTCGGGCGAAGCCGCGTCGCGGGCGGACGTCGCGCTCCCGGCCGCGCAGACGCGGCTCATCCACGCCCTCGCCGACGCGGGTGCCCGTGTCGTCGTGGTGCTGCACACGGGGCGGCCCCTGGTCGTCGAGGACTGGATCGAGCGCGTCGACGCGGTGCTGTGCACCTGGCACCTCGGCACGCAGGCGGCACCGGCCATCGCGGGCGCCCTCTCCGGACGCGTGAACCCGGGCGGCCGGCTGCCGATGACGTTCCCGCGGGCCGTCGGGCAGATCCCGATCCATCACGACCACGAGCGCACGGGACGACCCGCGCGGACCGGCGGCGAACTCCTCGACCCCGCGGCGGTCGATGACGAGACCATCTTCGGCCCCAACAACACCGACGACCACTACACGTCGAAGTTCCTCGATCTGCCGCTCGGCCCGCGTTTCGCGTTCGGCCACGGGCTCTCCTACACGACCTTCGCCCTCGACGACCTGGAGGTCGTCCGCGACGACGGCGGATGGCTCGTGTCGGTGCGCGTCCGGAACACCGGCGTGCACGACGGCGAGGACGTCGTCCTGCTCTTCGCGAGCGACGAGTGCGCGAGCGTCGCTCAGCCGGTCCGCCGTCTGCGCGGCTTCGAGCGCGTCGCCGTCCCCTCCGGAGGCGCGGCGCGCGTCGCCTTCCGGCTCGAGGCGTCCGACCTGGGCTTCTGGACCGACGACGAGCGGTTCGTCATCGAGCCAGGGGGCTTCGAGCTCGCCGTGGAGGACGGCATGTCCGCCGTGCGGACGCGGATCGTGCTCGAGGAGGCCTCATGACGCTCCCGCAGCTCCGCGACGTCGTCGACGGCGTCGTCCCGAACGCGATCATGCCGCTGTTCTGGCAGAAGGGGGGCCCGGTCGAGACGATCGTCGAGGAGGCGCACCGCATCGCCGACGCGGGGATCGGCGCGGTCATCCTCGAGGCGCGGCCGCACCCGGAGTTCCTGGGCGACGGATGGTGGCGCGACGTCGACGCCGTGCTCGAGGTGGCGCGCGAGCGCGGGCTCAGGGTCTGGTTCTTCGACGACGACACGTTCCCGACCGGCCATGCGGCGGGCGCCCTCGAAGGCGCGCCCGCCGAGCGGCGCCGCCGGTTCCTCGCCGAGCGGCACACCGACGCGGTCGGGCCCGCCCGCGGAGCGTCGTTCATCGTCGACCGGCGGAAGTTCTTCGGCCCCGACGCGGGGTGGGATCCAGGCCAGCTCGTCCGCGTCGTCGCCTACCGGCGCGAGGAGGGCGGCGAGGCGCTCATCGGAGAGCCGATCGACCTCACCGAGCGCATCGCCGACGGCCGCGTCTTCTGGGACGTGCCGGAAGGGCACTGGCGCGTGTTCTTTGTGTCGGTCGTGTCCGACGGGGCGAGCGAGCGGCATCGCGACCACCTCTCGTACATCGACGCCGATGCGACGCGCCTGCTCCTCGACACCGTGCACGAGGCCATCCACGCGCGGTACGCCGACGACTTCGGGGGCGTCATCGCGGGCTTCTTCACCGACGAGCCCGGGTTCTACAACGACCGCGAGACGTTCGACTTCACCTCGACGGTCGGCAAGCCGGGCGTCGTCCTGCCGTGGCACCCCGACCTGGGCCTCGATCCGCTCGCCGCGCCCCTGCTGTGGTGGGACGGCGATGGGGCGACACGGACGCGCCTGGCGTACATGGACGCCCTCACGCGCCTCTACGAGCGCAGCTTCGCGCGGCCCGTCGCGGAGTGGTGCCGTGCGCACGGCGTCGAGCACATCGGCCACGTCGTCGAGGACAACGGCGCGCACATGCGACTCGGCCCCGGCGCCGGCCACTACTTCCGCGCGATGGCCGGGCAGGACATGGCGGGCGTGGACGTCATCGGCGCGCAGGTCGTGCCGGGGTTCGGCCGAGGGCCGCTTGCGAACATGGCCGGCGCGGGCGACGGCGAGTTCTTCCAGTTCGGTCTCGCGAAGCTCGCGTCGTCGGCCGCGCACATCGACCCGCTCAAGCGCGGTCGCTCGATGTGCGAGGCATTCGGCGCGTACGGCTGGTCGTTCGGCCTGCGGCATCAGGCGTGGGTGACATCCCACCTCCTCGTCCGCGGCGTGACGCACATCGTGCCGCACGCGTACTCGCCGGCCGAGTACCCCGACCTCGACTGCCCGCCGCACTTCTTCGCGCGTGGGCGCAATCCCCAGTACCGCCACCAGGCGGTACTGAGCGCGTACACGAACCGGGTGAGCCACCTTCTCTCGGGCGGGCGGCACATCGCGCCCGCCGCGGTGCTGTACCCCGCCGAGGCCGACTGGCTCGGGCGGGCGATGCCGGCGGAGCGCCCCGTCCGCCTGCTCGCGGAGGCGCAGATCGACGCCGACATCGTGCCCGCCGACGCGCTCCACGATGCGGTCGTTGCGGATGGCGCGCTGCGGGTCCATGAGGAGGCCTACGACGTGCTCGTCGTCCCGGGCAGCGCGCTGCTGCCCGATTCGACGGCGCGGACACTGCAGCGACTCGCACAGGACGGCCTCCCGGTGCTCTTCGTCGACGAGGTGCCGGCGGTCGCGGACGGTGACACGCGCCTTCTGCAGAGCGCCTTCGCGCCCGTCGCGCAGGCGGGGCTCGCGGCTGCCGTCGCCGAGCGCACCGCGCGCGCCGTGCGCGTCGCCGCGCCTGCCCCCGAGCTCCGCGTGCACCGTGTCGACCAGGGCGCCGCCGATGTCGTCATGCTCATGAACGAGGGCGTCCGCGCCACGCTCCCGGTGCGCGTCGCGGTTCCGCGCGGCGGCGAGGCGGTCTCCGTCGACCCGTGGACGGGGACGCTCCGCGCGGTCGCTCACGAGGGTGGAGCGGACGAGGTCGCGATCGACGTGACGCTCGCCCCGGGGGAGACCGCGCTCCTCATCGTGGGCGATCCCGCCGCGTGGGCCGGGATGCCCGTCGCGCCGCTGCGCGAGCGCGCCACGCCATCGCCCGTCCCGGGGCCCTGGCGCATCGAGACGGCCTCGGCTCTCGCCTACCCCGCCTTCGAGGCGTGGCGGAGCATCGACGACCTCGTCCCGCTCGACCGGCCGGGGCTCCTGCCCCGCTTCAGCGGGACCATCCGCTACACGACCCGCGTCCTCGGGCACGCGCCATCTGCGCCCGCCGTGATCGACCTCGGCGAGGCTCACGAGGTCGCGCAGGTGTTCGTGAACGGGGCCGATCTCGGAGTGCGGGTCGCGCCGCCCTACCGCTACGACGTGCCGGCGGGCGTCCTCACGGGCGACGACGAGCTCGTCGTCGAGGTCGTGAACACACTCGCGAAGGAGCAGCCCGACTTCTTCTCAGCATGGGCCGCGCAGGAGCCGACCGGCCTGCTCGGACCCGTCGTGATCGAGGGGGCCCGATGAGCACCCGCCGATTCGAGGACGGCCGGATCGTCGAGCACGGGGGCGGCGCCTCCGTGCATGCCGTCCACGACCACCCGATGTTCTGATCCAGGAGGACCGATGTACCAGCTCGCACCGAATATCGAACTGCTCTTCAGCGAGGCCGGCGACTACCCGGAGCGCGTGCGCGCGGCGGCGGCGGCCGGGTTCGACGCCGTCGAGATGTGGGGCCCGACCGGGGTCGACGCGCCCGCGAAGCCCAAGGACATCCCGGCGCTCCGCGCCGCGCTCGAGGAGACGGGGACGCAGCTGACCGCGCAGCTCGCCGAGCCGCGCACGCAGTTCATGATCCCGCCGTGGGACCACTCGGAGTTCTTCCGCAAGCTCGACGAGGGCGTCGAGATCGCGCGTGCGCTCGGATGCCCGCGCATCGTCGTGGGCAGCGGGACGGGCTTCGGCGGCTGGAAGCGGCAGGTCCAGCTCGACAAGCTCATCGAGATCTACCGGACGGCGATCGCGCAGATCGACGGGTCGGGTGTCACGCTCGTGCTCGAGCCGGTGAACGTGCGCGTCGACCACCCCGGCTCGCTGCTCGACCGCACCTCCGAGGCCGCCTACGTCGCGCGCGGCGTCGACTCGCCCGCGTTCGGCGTCCTGTACGACATCTACCACTCGGCCGTCGAGGGCGAGGACATGGCGGCGGAGCTCGCGGGCGCGGGCGACCTCGTGAAGTACGTCCAGCTCGCCGACGCCCCCGGACGCGGCGAACCGGGAACGGGCGAGCTCGACTGGGAGGAGCGCCTCGGCATCCTGCGCACGTCGGGGTACGACGGCCCGATCGGACTCGAGTACTACCCGACGGTCGAGTCGTCCGCATCGGTGCGGCGCATCGTCGAAGCGGCGGCCCGCGCATGAGCCGCTACCCGAACGAGGTCGACGTCGTCATCGTCGGCTCGGGGCCCACGGGCGCCGCCTACGCGCGGATCCTCTCCGAGCGCGCGCCGGGGGCGCGGATCGCCATGCTCGAGGTGGGGCCGACCGTGTCTGACCCGCCCGGCGCGCACGTCAAGAACATCGTCGACGACGCCGAGCGCGCCCGCGCGCAGGTGCGCTCGCAGGGCCCCGCGGCGGAGACCGCCACCGTCACGAACCCGGGCGCGGTCAAGGCGGGGCAGCGGCGCGCCCGCGCCGGCACCTACCTGCTCGATGACGGCTACGCCCAGGACGGCGAGGACGGCCTCCCGGTGGCCGCGTTCTCGAGCAACGTCGGGGGCATGGGGGCCCACTGGACCGCCGCGTGCCCGCGCCCCGGCGACAGCGAGCGCATCGGCTTCCTGGACGAGGACGGCGCCCTCGACGAGCTCCTGTCGGAGGGCGAGCGCCTCCTGGGCGTCACCTCCGACGCCTTCGACGCCGCGCCGTTCTCCGGGCTCGTCCGCGAGCGCCTGGCCGCCGAGGTCGACGCCGAGCGGCCAGCGGACCGCCGCGTGCAGCGGATGCCGCTGGCCGTGCACCGTCGCGACGACGGGCGTCTCGTGTGGTCGGGATCCGACGTCGTCTTCGGCGACGTCACGCGCGCGAACCTCGGGTTCTCGCTCCATGACGAGTCGCTCGTCACGCGCGTGCTCGTCGCCGACGGCCGCGCGTCGGGTGTCGAGGTCCGCGACCTCCGCGACGGGCAGACGCATCGGATCGCCGCCCGGTTCGTCGTCGTCGCGGCCGACGCGCTGCGGACGCCCCAGGTGCTCTGGGCGTCCGGCATCCGCCCCGAGGCCCTCGGCCGCTACCTCAACGACCAGGCGCAGATCGTCTTCGCGTCGCGTCTGCGCGACGTCGAGGCGCCCGCGACCCGGGAGGGCGGCGACGGCGCTCTCAGCGAGACGAGCGGCGTGAGCTGGGTGCCGTTCACCGACGACCTGCCCTTCCACGGTCAGATCATGCAGCTCGACGCGTCGCCCATTCCGCTCGCGGATGACGACCCTGTGGTGCCGGGATCGATCGTCGGGCTCGGGCTCTTCTGCGCGAAGGACCTGCAGGCCTCCGACCGGGTCGCCTTCGACGACTCCCGGGTCGACGCGTACGGGATGCCGGCCATGCGCATCCACTACACCCTCACCGATCGCGACCGCGCGGTCATCGAGCGCGCGAAGCGCGAGATCGTCCGACTCGGGAATGCGGTCGGGGAGCCGCTCGACGACCGCCCCTTCGTCATGCCCCTCGGGTCGTCTCTGCACTACCAGGGCACGGTGCGGATGGGCGCGGCGGACGACGGCGCCTCCGTGTGCGACCCGCACAGCGAGGTCTGGGGCGTGCCGGGGCTCTTCGTCGCCGGCAACGGCGTCATCCCGACGGCCACGGCGTGCAACCCGACGCTGACCGCGGTGGCGCTCGCGGTGCGCGGCGCGCGCCGCATCGCGGAGAGGCTCAGCCTTCAGATGGCATCCGAGCAGGTCTCGGGAGCCGTGACCGCAGGCTGAGACCGCCGTGAGGGGCTCCGGGCCCCACCAGGCCTTGACTTAGGTAGAAAAGAAGCATTAGTCTGACGGAAGTCAGACAAAGACGTCTTGGAGGACATCCGTGATCCCCGATCGCATCATCGAGCCCGGCACGCTCAGGACCGACGGCGCGCGCGTCGCGGTCGACGTGCGCATCCCCTGGTACCGCGCATTGCCCGCGTCGTGCATCGCCGGCGCCACGCTCACGGTCGACGGCGTCGAGGCGCCGGCCGACTCGCTGCGCTGGCGTCTCAACGGCGAGGAGCGCACCTTCGCCGACATGGTCGACGACACCGAGAGCTGGTGGTTCCCCGTCGACTCCGCCGTGCTCTCCGGCGACCTCCCGGTGCCCGCGGACGACGCGGAGCACCGCGTCGAGGTGGGCCTCACCCTCTACATCCCGTACATCATCATCGGCGACGACGAGACCCTCCACATCGAGGAGCGCGACGCCAAGACCATGAAGGCGGCAGCCGCATGACGAACCTCGGCGCGCCCATCCAGGGCGTCACCCTCTACAGCTTCACGCGCGCGTTCCATGGCCGCGAGTACGACCTCGAAGGGCTCATCCGCAAGGTCGCAGCCGAAGGCTACGGCCCCGGTCTCGAGATCATCGGCTTCTCGAGCTTCCGCGGCTTCCCGGAGGTCGACGACGCGTTCGCGGGCCGCTTCCGGGATCTCGTCGCCGAGACCGGCCTCGTCACGACCTCGCTCGCGATCAACGCCGACATCGGCATCCACCGCGACCGCCTGCTCGACCAGGACGAGCTCATCGCGTACATGCGGAGGCAGATCCTCGCCGCCGCCAAGCTCGGCTTCCCGATCGCGCGCGTGCAGATCTCGATCACGCCCGACTCGATGGAGGCGCTCGCTCCCATCGCCGAGGAGCACGGCGTGACGCTCGCGCTCGAGGTGCACGCGGACCAGTACGCCTCCCATCCGCGCATCCTCGCCCTGCGCGACCGCTACGAGAAGGTCGGCTCGCCGTTCCTCGGCTTCACGATGGACTGGGGCGCCACCGTGACCGGCTTCGCGCCGTCGCTCATCGAGGCGTACCGCCGTCGCGGCGCATCGGAGGAGCTGCTCGGCGAGGTCGTCGACCTGTGGAGCGCGTTCTACGAGCAGGGGCCGCCGGCCGACCAGGCCGAGCACGGACAGCGCTTCGGGCGCTTCATCGGCCTCGCGGCCCAGCACGGGCAGCCCGAGTTCGGCATCGACTTCGGCATCAACGGCACGGGGCTGTTCGGCCCTGCCCGCGTCGACGACTGGCTCGAGATCATGCCGTGGATCAAGCACGTGCACGGCAAGTTCTTCGGCATCGACGAGAACGGCGAGGAGCCGTCGGTTCCCGTCCGCGATCTCGTGACGCTCCTCGTCGAGAACGGCTACAACGGCGCGATCTCGAGCGAGTACGAGGGCTGGCACTGGAACCACTGGCAGTCGCCCTTCGAGATCATCGCGGGCGAGCAGGCCGTGCAGCGCTCCGCGGCGGAGGCCGCGGGCAGCCGCATGGTGACGGAGGCCGCGCAGGCGCGGACCCAGCTGGCAGCGTGGCTGCCTCGAACGGAAGGAGTGAGCGCATGACGAGCGATGGCATCGCCGGCACCGGCATCCGCCTCGGAACCACCCTGTACTCGATGACGAGCGAGTTCGCCGCCGGGCTGTACACGCCCGAGACGCTGATCGCCGCCGTCGCCGAGAACGGCATCGGGCCGGGTGTGGAGTTCAACATCGCGCAGCTCCTGCGCACCTACCCGGATGTCGACGCCGAGTTCACGAGGCTCTGGTTCGACACGCTCGAGAAGCACGAGCTCGAGCCGAGCGCGGTCGGGACGAACCTCGACATGGGCCGCCGCAAGGATCGCGACATGACCCCCGACGAGGAGTTCGACTTCTTCTCGCGGCAGCTCGCCACGGCGAACACGCTCGGATTCCGGAGGATCGTCATCCGCTCGGCCGGCAAGGAGCTGCTGCGTCGCCTCCTGCCGCTCGCGGAGAAGTACGACCAACGCCTGGGCTACGAGATCCACGCACCGCAGGGCCCCAACGATCCGAAGATCCTCGAGATCCGCGCGATGTACGAGGAGCTCGGATCCGAGCGCCTCGGGTTCACGGCCGACTTCTCATCGACCATGCACAGCCTGTCGCCGACGCTCCTGCGCACGCTGCGGACGATGGGCATGCCCGAGAAGTACTTCCCGGTCATGGACGAGATCTGGCGGAAGCCGCTGCCCATGCACGTGCGCAATCAGGAGTTCGAGGACTTCCTCACCGCGGAGGGCTTCGACTTCCTCCGGTTCGGGCCCTTCACGCGCCTCGCCTTCAACATGCACGGACTCGTGCCGCCCGAGGAGTGGCTCGACATCATGCCGCAGATCTTCCACGTGCATGCGAAGTTCTACGACATCGGGGCGGACGGCGAGGAGCCGGCCATGGACATCCCCCGCATCGTGCGCCAGTTCGTCGAGGGTGGCTACGAGGGCTTCCTGTCCAGCGAGTGGGAGGGCCACGCGTTCTCCGACCTCGGCGAGGCCGACCCGATCGACCTCGTCCGGAAGCAGCACGCGCTCATGCGCCGCGCGATCGAGGAATCCGTCGCGGCGGCGACGGTCTAGGAGGAGACGACATGGCCACTCACAACTCCCTGTTCTCGGAGAAGGACGTCACGCGCCGCGACGACGGCATCGCCGTCTCGATCCAGCTGCCGTGGTACCGCAGCCTCTGGCTGTCTGCCGTCGACGACGTCGACGTCACCGTCAACGGCGTCGTGATCCCCAAGGAGACGCTGCGCTTCGAGCTGCAGGGGCGCTCGTACACCGTGGCGGAGCTGCCCGACCAGTGGGACACCCTCTGGTTCGTCGCCGACCGACCTGACATCGTCATCCCGCTCGAGGGTGTCCTCGACGGCGGCGTGCCTGCCGTGGGGGAGCGCATCACTGTCGAGGTCGTGCTGACCATGCGCCTGCTCTACATGCAGATCGCGCCGGGGGTCGACGGCGGGCCCGGCCGGTATGTGACCAACCGCGTGCCGGTCGAGCGCGAGCTCGTGCTGGCCTGACCGTCGGTCCGCGAGTAAGTTGTAATCAACGACAATCGGGAGGAGTTCGCGATGGCGCGACCGATCACGCTGTTCACGGGTCAGTGGGCCGACCTGCCGTTCGAGGAGGTGTGCCGCCTCGCGGGGGAGTGGGGCTACGACGGCCTCGAGATCGCGTGCTGGGGCGACCACCTGGATCCGTGGCGCTGGGATGACGACGCCTACGTCCAGGGCAAGCTCGACACGCTCGAGCGCCACGGGCTGAAGGTGTGGACGATCTCGAATCACCTCAAGGGCCAGGCGGTCTGCGACGACCCGATCGACCAGCGCCACCGCGACATCCTCCCGGACGTCGTCTGGGGCGACGGAGATCCTGAGGGCGTGCGCCAGCGGGCGGCCGAGGAGATGAAGAACACCGCGCGCCTCGCGGCGAAGCTCGGCGTGAAGACTGTCACGGGCTTCACGGGGTCGTCGATCTGGAAGTACGTCGCGATGTTCCCGCCGGCGAGCGACGAGATGATCGCGGCCGGCTACCAGGACTTCGCCGACCGGTGGAACCCCATCATCGACGTGTTCGAGGAGGTCGGCGTCCGCTTCGCGCTCGAGGTGCATCCGTCGGAGATCGCCTACGACTACTGGACGGCCAAGGCGACGCTCGAGGCGATCGGGCACCGTGCGGGCTTCGGGATCAACTTCGACCCGTCGCACTTCATGTGGCAGCAGCTCGACCCGGTGGCGTTCGTGCTCGACTTCGCCGACCACATCTTCCACGTCCACGTGAAGGAGTCGGTGACGAACCTCGACGGACGCAACGGCGTGCTCGGGTCGCACCTGCCGTGGGCGAACCCGCGACGCGGCTGGACGTTCGTGTCGACGGGCCACGGCGCCGTGCCCTGGGAGCCGCTGTTCCGCGCGCTCAACGCGATCGGCTACGACGGCCCGACGAGCGTCGAGTGGGAGGACGCGGGCATGGACCGTCTGCAGGGCGCTCCCGAGGCGCTCGCGTTCGTGCGCAAGCTCAACGCCATCACGCCGCCCGCTGCGTCGTTCGACGCGGCGTTCTCGACGAAGTAGCGCGCGCAGAGAGCCGCCCCGGAGCCCGTCATGGGCTCCGGGG